>JAFEGX010000001.1 GCA_018239675.1 Verrucomicrobiota bacterium | reverse complement strand
TAGTCAACTAATTTGAGCAAGCAGCATGCCTTAATTGGCTCCAGAAGGATCTTTCATCATAGCGAGCCACCCAATTCCGCCTCAATCCTGTTAGCTTTCTATGCTACAGTGTTTTGCAAATCGTCCAGGGAAATGTCTCCCCGCAAATTCGGCCCGCCACCGCAGAGCCGGATCCACAACGGCATGAACTTCGCAGCCGGTTTCCGAACAGAGCAGGGCAGCGTGTTTCCGCGCTGCCCGAACGGCAACTCAACCGTTGTATACGAGCTCCTCGTCGGTCAGTTCGCGGGCGACCAGACCGGTGCCCGACTGCGCCATCATGCGCAGGCTCTTGTCGATGATATCCTGGATGTGGCGCTCCATTGCGCCCTTCGCCGCCTCCGAATCCCCCTTGGCGATCGCCTGATAGATCTCGTCGTGGCTCTCCAGCACCTTGCGGCGGTTCTCGTCCCGTTCGGCCTTTGTAGCCAGCTGCAGCGGCACGCCGGCCCCCGCATTGGTCGGCCCGAACACGATTCGATTGACCAGGTGCAGGCGCAGAATCTCGCCCTTCATCAGGTCATTTTGCGCCGCCGTGATGATGGCGATGTGGAAGTGGACGTCCTCGCGAACCAGTTCGTCCATCAGCGCGCGATCCTCGGTGCCATGATTGATCCGGTCCGTCAGGCCCCGCATCGCCTCGAGCGCAAACTTGATCTCCCTCAGGTCAGCCTGACTGTGGTTGAGCGCTGCCAAGCCGGTCGCGTGGCCCTCCAGGGCCAGGCGCAGGTCGCACATCTCCCTGAATTCCTTAACGTCCATTGACTTAACACTTGCCCCCAACCGGGGACGAATGCTGACCAAGCCATCGGCCTTGAGCTTGTGCAGCGCCTCGCGCACCGGGGTGCGACTCACGCCGATCTCGGCGGAGAGGCTTTCCGTCAACAGGGCGAAGCCGGGCGGGTAATCTCCCGACAGGATTCGCTTCCGGATGTACTCGTAGGCTACATCGGAGTTGACTTTCTTCATACCGCGACGAAATGCACTTGTATACAGAATTGCAAGCCTACAACTTCGCGTCTGGTTGACGCGGTTCCGCCTCGTGGCGTTACGGCAGCGACGGTATTTTCCACCCTATTTCCATGTCGAAACATTCAGTGCTGGTCATCGGCTGCGGCAGCATCGGCGAACGCCACTTGCGGTGTTTCCAGAAGACCGGCCGCGCGGAGGTGACGGCCTGCGAGTCGAATCCGGCGCTGCTGCAAAAGATGGAGGCGACGTACGGGGTGAAGGGCCGGAGCCATTGGCAAGACGCGGTGAAGGAATCGTTCGACGCGGTCGTAATCTGCACCCCCGCCCCGCTGCATGTCCCCATGGCGACCGCCGCGTTGGACGCCGGGCGGCACGTCCTGGTGGAGAAGCCGCTCTCCCAGTCCTTCGACGGGCTCGACGGCCTGCGGCAGGCCCGGCAGCGTTCCGGCCGCCAGATGGCCGTCGCGTACGTGCTGCGCACCTATCCCATCCTCGCCGAGGTGCGCGCCTTCATCCGCAGCGGCCAGCTCGGCCGCATGCGCCAGGCCACGGTCGTCACCGGCCAGGCGTTCTATTTTTTTCGTCCCGCCTACGCCCAGACCTATTACCGGGACCGGCGGACGGGCGGCGGCGCGATTCAGGACGCGCTTACGCACACGGTCAACTGGGTCGAAAGCGTGCTCGGCCCGACGGACAGCGTGCTGTGCGACTGCGCGCACCTCGAGCTGCCGGACGTCGAGGTGGAGGACACCGTGCACGTCTCGACGCGGCATGGCGACGCGCTCGCGAATTTCTCGATCAACCAGTTCCAGTCACCCAACGAGACCACGATCCAGTTCAACGGCGCGGGCGGCAGCGTGAAGGTCGAGCTGCACCGGGCGCGCTGGGGCGAGTTCGCCAAGGGTGCGTCCGCCTGGACGTGGCACGAGGTGCCCCCGCTCGAGCGCGACACGCCGTTCGTGATGCAGGCAAACGCCTTTCTCGACCAGGTGGAGGGCCAGCCGTCGCGCCTCTGCTCGCTCGAGGAGGCGATCAGCACCCTGCGGTTCAACCTGGCGGCGCTCGCCTCCGCCGACGCCGGCGCGCGCGTGACCTGCGCCTCCCTCCATGGCCGCTGATCCCACCCGCCCCCTCCGCCTCGCGATGCTCGGCATGATCCCGGGCAACGGCCACCCGTACTCGTGGTCGGCGATCATCAACGGCTATGACCGCGCGGCGATGGCGTCGTGCCCGTACGCCGGCATCCCGGTTTATCTCGGGGCGCAGCCGCACGAGTCGGTCCGCGTGCCCGGTGTCCAGGTGACCCATCTCTGGACCGACAATCCGGCCGAGGCGTCGCACGTCGCGCAGGCCTCGCTCATCCCGCACGTCGTGGCGCGGCCCGAGGATGTCATCGGTCACGTCGATGCCGTGCTGGTTTCGACCGACGACGGCACGGACCACGTGCGCCGCGCCCGGCCGTTCGTCGAGGCCGGCCTGCCCGTGTTCATCGACAAGCCGCTCGCGACCACGATCGAGGATCTCCGGACCTTCCTTGCCTGGAAACGGGCCGGCCGGCGCATCCTCTCGTCGAGCGGCATGCGCTACTCGCCGGAACTCGCCGCGCTCATCGCCGGCCAGGCGGCGCTCGGCGACCTGCGGTGGCTCTCGTTCGTCTCGATCAAGACGTGGGACCGCTACGGCATCCACGTCCTGGAGCCCGCGTTTCGCGTCCTGGGACCGGGCTTTGTTTCGGTGCGGCTGGAAACGCAGCCCGGCCTCGAGGTGGCTCACCTCCTGCATCAGAGCGGGGTCCAGGTGACCCTCCCCATCATCTATGACGGCGGCCCGTCGTTCGGCACCGGCCAGGTGTGCGGCACCAAGGGCCAGGCCACGGTGCGTTTCGCCGACACCTACACGGCCTTCCGCCAACAGCTGCTCAGCTACATCGAGTTCGTGCGCAGCGGCCAGGACCCGTACCCGTTCGACCACACCGTCGAGATGATGTGCGTCATCATCGCCGGCATCCGCAGCCGCGAGCAGGGCTCGCGCCGGGTCGACGTCGCCGACATCACCGCCCAAGTCCTCTCATGAAAAACCGAAACAGCCGCGTCCTTCGCCTCATCCGCGACGGCCAACTGCCGACCGTGCTCAAGATCAACCTGTCGGATCCCCGTGTCATCGAGGCCGCCGGCCTCGCCGGCGCCGACGCCGTGTGGCTCTGCAACGAGCACGTGCCGAACGACTGGATCGGCCTCGAGAACCAGATCCGCGCCGCCCGCATCTACGACATGGACACGATCGTCCGCGTCAGCCGCGGCAGCTACAGCGACTATGTCCGGCCGTTCGAGGCCGGCGCGACCGGCATCATCGTGCCGCACGTCGCGAACGCCGCCGAGGCCCGGCAGATCGTCGAGTGGGTCCGCTTCCACCCGGTCGGCAAGCGCGCGCTCGATGGCGGCAACGTGGACGGGCAGTTCTGCCAGGTGCCGCTCGACGAGTACCTCGTCCATTCCAACTCCGAGCGCTTCGTCATCCTCCAGATCGAGTCGCCCGAGGCGCTCGAGCAGGTCGAGGCGATCGCCGCGGTGCCCGGGTTCAACGGCCTGCTCTTCGGCCCAGGCGATTTCAGCCACCGCCTCGGCCTGGCCGGGAAACTCGACGCGCCCGCCGTCGTCGCCGCCCGCCGGCGCGTCGCCGCCGCCGCCCGCCAGCACGGGAAGTTCGCGATGACCGCCGGCCTGATCGCCCCGTTCCCCGAGCTCGTCGCCGAAGGGCACCAGCTCATCGGCATCGGGGCCGACGTGATCGGCATCACCAGCTACGTGCGCCAGCGCCTCGACCTCGTGCAGGGGCACATCGCCGCCCTGCCCGCCGACCTCAAGCCCGCGCCCCGCTCCCCCTATGCCTGACGTCCCGTCCTTTTCCCTCCGCGACAAGGTCATCGTCCAGTTCGGCGGCACCGGCCACCTCGGCCGCGCCCTCGTCGCCGCGCTCGCCGGCCATCAGGCCACCCTGATCGTCGCGTCGCGCAACCGGCACTCGCTCGCCGACCTCGCCTCCAGCGAGGGCGCCGCCGGCCGCTCGGTCGCGGTCGACGAGGTCGACATCGGCGCCGAGGCGTCGCTGCTCGCGCTCCGCGACCGCGTCCTCGCCCGGCACGGCCGCATCGACGGCATCGTGTTCAACGCCGTGTCCCGTCCGATGAAGTCGTTCAACGACGACCTCGCCGCGTGGCGCTCCTCGATGGAGACCAATGCCACCGGCTTCTTCGCCACGGTGCGCGCGTTCGGCGACGCGATGGCCGCCCGGGGGTCCGGCAGCATTGTCAACATCGCCTCGCAGATGGGCGTGATCGGCATGAACCCGTGGCTCTACGAGGGCACCGGCATGGGCGCCCCGCCGGACTATTTCTTCCACAAGGGCGGCATGATCAACCTCACCCGCTACCTCGCGTCGCACTACGGCCCCAAGGGAGTCCGCGTGAATGTCGTTTCGCCCGGGGGCATCTACAATCCCGACAAGCCGCAGGCCGCCGCCTTCCTCGAGCGCTACGGCAAGATGACGATGCTCGGGCGCATGGCGAACGCGCCCGAGATCAGCGGCGCCGTGGTCTTCCTGCTCAGCGACGCCTCGACCTACGTCACGGGCGCCAATTTCCCCGTCGACGGCGGCTACACCGCCAAGTAAGGGTCCTCCCATGCAACCCCGACTCGCAGGCCAGGTGGCCGTGGTCACGGGCGGCGGCTCCGGCTTCGGCGAGGCCATCGCCCGCACGTTCGCCCGCGAGGGCGCCCGGATCCTGGTCGCGGATTTCAATGCCGCCGCCGGCGAACGCGTGGCCGCCGATCTCCGCGCCGCGGGCCACGAGGCCGCCGCCTGCTCCGGCGACGTCGGCGTCGCGGCGGACATGGCGCGCATCGTCGCGGCCGCGGTCGAGCGCTTCGGCCGGCTGGACGTGATGGTGAACAACGCCGGCATCAGCCACCCGAACCAGCCGATGCTGCAGGTCACCGAGGCGCAGTTTGACCGGCTCTACCAGGTCAATGTGAAGAGCATCTACCTCTCGGCCGTCCACTGCGTGCCGGTGTTCCGCCGGCAGGGCGGCGGCAGCTTCATCAACGTCGCCTCGACCGCGGCGGTGCGACCGCGGCCCGGCCTCTCGTGGTACAACGGCTCGAAGGGGGCCGTCGTGCTCCTGACCAAGTCCTTCGCCGTCGAGCTCGCCCCGGACAAGATCCGCGCGAACGCCATCGCGCCGGCGATCGCCGACACGCCGCTGCTCACCACCTTCATGGGCTCGCCCGACACCCCGGAGAACCGGGCGCGCTTCCTCGCGTCGATTCCCCTCGGCCGCCTCTGCCAGCCCGCGGACGTCGCCAACGCCGCGCTGTTCTTCGCCGACCCGGCGTCCGCCTTCGTCACCGGCACCTGCCTCGAGGTCGACGGCGGGCGCTGCATCTGACCGCCGCGCCCCGCGGGCCGCGCCATGCCACCGTCCCACTCGCTTGCCGGAAAGAGGATCTGGGTCACCGGCGGCGCCGGCTACCTCGGCGCGCCGATCGTGCGGGCGCTTGACGCCGCCGGGGCCGCCACGCTCTGCCTCGACCTGCCGGGCCGCGCCGCCGCCCTCGTCGCCGCGCACGGCCTCGCGCGCACCGTCGCGGTCGACGCCGACCTCAGCCACGCGGACGCCGTGGCCGCGCTGGTGGACGGGCTCGCCGAACGGCACGGCGCGCCCGACGGCCTGGCGCACCTCGCGTTCGCGTCGTCCGCCGGACGGCGCCTCGAGGAGCTGACCGCCGCGGAGTTCCAGCACACGTTCGACGCCGCGCTCACCCCCGCCTTTGTGCTCGCCCGGGCCGTCGCGGAGCAGATGCGCCCGCGCGGCACCGGCAGCGTGGTGCTCTTCGCGAGCATGTACGGTCTCGTCGCCCCGGACCCCGGCGCGTATCCGGCGCCGCTCACGCCCAATCCCATCGACTACGGCGCCAGCAAGGCCGCCGTGCTCCAGCTCGCGCGCTACCTCGCCGTCCACTACGGCCGCGCCGGCCTCCGCTTCAACTGCATCACGCCCGGCCCGTTCCCAAATCCCACCGTGCAGCAGAAACACCCGGAGTTCGTCGCCGGGCTCGGCCGCAAGACCGCCCTCGGCCGCATCGGGCGCAACGACGAGATCGTCGGCCCGACGCTCTTCCTGCTGTCCGACGCGGCTGCGTACGTGACGGGCCACAGCCTGGTCGTCGACGGCGGCTGGACCGCCTGGTGAGCCGCGCCATGGCCCCCGCGCTGAGCCGCCGCGCCTTCGTCCAGTCCGGAGCCGCCCTCGCCATGACCGCCCCGCTCGCCGGCCTCGCCGGCACCCCCGCGCCCGCCGGACCGCCCCGGCCGCTCGCCGCCCACCGGGTGCTCTTCAACGGCGACTGCAACTTTCTCTTCTACAATCCCGAGCTGTGGCAGCCCGAGGGCGGCCCCTACCGTCCGGCCGCGATCGGCCGCTATGTGGCCACGCTGGCCGCCGCCGGCGTCGACACGCTGCTCGTCAACCCGAACACGCAGGTCGCCTGGTACCCATCCCGGTCGGTCGAATATGTTCTGGCCGGCTACCGGCGCGGCGACCGCGACTTTGTCCGCCCGATCGCCGCCGGCAATGCGGCGCTTTCCCCCGCGCAGGTCGACCAGTACGTCGACCACCTCGTCGCCCTGTTCGACCGGTACCTCGATTTCACCGACGCCGGCGTCGACTGGCTCGCGGAGTGCGCCCGCGCGTGCCGCACGCACGGCGTGAGCCCGTGGCTGAGCTACCGGATGAACGCCACGCATTTCTCCGGCGCCCCCGCCAGCCCGGTGAACTGCCGCCTGTTTCGCGAGGCGCGCCACCGGCTCTCCGGCCGGGTGCCCGTCCCCGGTCACGCCCCCGAGGCCGGCTGGGTGGGCCTGAATTACGGCAGCCCCGAGGTCCGCGACCACATGCTGGCGCTGATCCGCGACGGCCTCGAGCACTACGACTATGAGGGACTCGAGCTCGACTGGCTGCGGCATCCGGTGTGCCTGGAGGCCCCGGCTTCGCCGCGCGAGGTGGACGGCATGACCGACTGGTTCGCCGCGCTCAAGGCGCTCGCCGCGTCGTGCCCGCGCCGCGTGCCCGTCGGCCTGCGCGTGCCGGCCAATCTCGGCTACCTGCGGGCCATCGGCATCGACGTGCCGGCGCTGGTCCGCCGCGGGATCGTGGATTTTCTCACGTTCAGCAACTACTGGCAGACGCCGTGGGAACTGCCGCTCGACGAGCTGCGCCGCGAACTCGGCCCGGACGTCACGCTCTACGGCGGCATCGAGGACGCGCCGAACTGGCTCGAGGCCGTCGCCCCGTCGCTCGCGGAACGCCCGGCCTACCAGGAACTCCAGCTCGCGGGCGACAACGCCTACCGGCCCAGGGCGGAGGCGCCGGGCCCCCGGCGCATCCGCGGCACGCGTTATCTTTCGGCCAGCGCGCCGTTCCTGCGGGCGAACGCCGCCGGCAAGCTGGTCCTCGGCGCCGAGGGCGTCGAGGCGTTCAACTTCTTCGTGACGGACCAGGTCCGCGTGCCCGGCCAGCGTGCCGACTACGCGGCGCTCCGTCCGCTCGCCGACCTCGCCGCCCTGCGCGGCACCACGAAGCACTACGCGTTCAACACGGCGTCCACGCAGCCGACCAAAATCTGGGACGTCCCCGAGCAGCTGCCGGTGCGGCTCGGGCCCGGCCAGCGGCGCGCCCTCCGCCTGCCCCTCTGCGCGGAGCCGGCCGGCCGCGGCCTGCGCCTCGTGGCCCAGCTGGTGGTGGGCCGCGCGGACGCCGCGCGCACCTGCGGCGTGAGCCTCAACGGCGGCTGGCCGGTGTTTGAGCGCGCGGCGACCGACGCCCTCCTGTTCCCCGCGGGACCCTACTCGCGCCATGTGGAGGAGCATGCGGCATGGAATTATGCCCTCGACCTCGGCGCCGTGCGCGACGGCTGGAACGAACTTACGCTCGTCAACGAATCCCCCGAGGCCCTCGACCTGATCGCGGTCGAACTTGGCGTGCTGGCATCGCCGGCGTAGCCTTCCCCGGTCCATGTCCCCCTTCTCCCTCACCGCCCGCTCCGCCCTCGTGACGGGTTCCTCCCAGGGCATCGGTCACGCCATCGCGCACGGCCTGCGCGCCGCGGGCGCGCGGGTCGCCTTCCACGGCAAGGACGGTCCCCCGTCCGATCTGCCCGCGGACAGCCCGTACCTCCGCGCCGACCTGCTGGAACCCGCGGGCGGAGCCCAGTTGCTCGCCGCGGCCCTCGCTGCGCTCCCGGATCTCGACCTGCTTGTCTGCAACGCCGGGAGCTTCTTCGACCGGCCGTTCCTCGAGCAGCCGCCCGAGCGGTTCGAGCGCACGCTGAACCTCAATGTCCGCGCCACCTATTTTCTCATCCAGGCGTTCGCCCGCGAGCTCATCGCCCGCCGCCGCCCCGGCGCGATCGTGACGGTGTGCTCGACCAACGGCTTCCAGTCCGAGGCCGACGCAACGGCCTACGACACGTCCAAGGGCGCGCTGGTCATGCTCACCCGCACCCTCGCCCAGGCCCTGGCGCCGCACGGGATTCGGGTGAACGGCCTCGCGCCCGGCCTGATCCGGACGCCGCTCAACGCGTGGATGACGCAGGACACGCCCACCATCCGGCACTACGAGAAAAAGATCCTCCTCGGCCGCATCGGGCAGCCCGGCGATTGCGCGGGCGCGGCGGTGTTCCTGCTCTCGCCGGCTGCCGCCTACATCACGGGCCAGATCCTCGTGGTCGACGGCGGCCTGACCGTCGGCCAGATCGGCCGCATGTGACCACCCACTCTCCCCATGAGCGCCACTCTCATCACCCACGCCCGCCTCGTCTTTCCGGGAAAGCGCATCGTCCCCGGCTCGCTGCTCCTTGACGGCGGCCGGATCGCGGCCATCGACCCGGCGCCGGCGGCGGTGCCGCCCGGGGCGCGGCGCGTCGACGCCGGCGGCCGCCGGCTGACGCCGGGGCTGATCGACGTCCACACCCACGGCGTGGGACATCACCTCTATGAGTCGTCGCCGGAGGACCTGCTGGCCGGGCTGAAGGTCCTCGGCCGGTTTGGCACCACCGGCGTGCTCCCAACCCTGTACCGCGTGATGAACCGACCGTCGCTCGACCACCTCGCCCGGCTGTCAAAGGCGCTCGATTCCGCCCGGGGCGTCGCGGTGCCCGGCTGGCACCTCGAGGGCCCGTTCCTGAAATTGCCGGGGGCCGGGGCGGAGACGATTCCCGGCGACCTCGGCCTGCTGGACGAACTGCTCGCCGCCACGGGACCGCGCACGGCGGCGATGTCGATCAGCCCCGACACGCCGAACATCCTGCCCGTGATCGAGCGCCTCGTGGAGCGACGCATCGTGCCCTTCATCACCCACACCCGCGCCTCGACCGAGGAGACGGAGCGCGCGATCGAGGCCGGCGCCCGGCATGCGACGCATTTCTACGACGTGTTTCCCGTGCCGGAGGTGACGGAGCCCGGCGTGCGGCCCTGCGGCGCCGTCGAGGCGATCCTGGCCGACCCGCGCTGCCGGGTGGATTTCATCTGCGATGGCGTGCACGTCCCGCCGGTCGCGGTCCGCGCCGCCCTCGCGGCCAAGGGCTTTAGCGGCGTGGTGCTCATCACCGACTCGAACATCGGCGCCGGCCTGCCCGACGGCATCTATCCCACCACGTTTGGTTTCCCCGTGAAGGTCAGCCGCGGCAACGCGGCCCGGATCCACGATCCCGCCCACCCGAACCATGGGGCGCTCGCGGGCAGCGCCCTGACGATGAACGTCGGCATCGCGAACCTGCACCAATGGCTCAGGATCCCGCCGGAGCAGATCTGGGCGATGGGCAGCACGAACCCGGCCCAGCTGCTGGGGCTTGGCCGCAAGGGCGTGCTTGCGCCCGGCGCCGACGCCGATGTCGTCGTGTGGGAGGAGGACTTCACCGCCCGGCACACTTGGGTCGGCGGCGAGCTCGTCCATTCCGCAACATGAGGGCGGCCCCGCCCCGCCCGCCCGTCTCCGTGCGCCACCCGGCCCGATGATCTTTCCGACCAAGAAACGTGATCCCGAGCTCTACCCGCATCGCCACGGGCTCCACTTCTCGTTCTACAACGCGCTGAACTGGCAGGTGGCCATCGGCACTCCGACGGTGCTGTTCATGCAGCAGCTCGGCGCGGATGCGTTCCAGGTCGGCCTCGTGTTCTCGTGGACCTTTCTCCTGACACCGGTGCAGGTGCTGGCCACGGCCTTTCTGCCGCACCTGGGATTCAAGCGCCTGACCCTCGCGGGCTGGAGCGCGCGCGCCTGGTGCCTCGTGGTCCCCATCGGGCTGGCGGTGCTCGCGCCGCGCCAACCCCTGCCGTGGATGATCAACGCCATGGTGACCGCGATGTTCGTCTACAGCCTCGCGCGCGCCGTCGGCACCGCCGCGCTCACCACCTGGCTCTACCAGCTCGTGCCGGCGGCGATCCGGGGTCGCTACTGGGCCACCGACCAGATGCTCTCGGGCATCGCGATCATGGGGTCGCTCATCATCTACGCCGGGCTGTTCCTCGTGCTGCCCGTGTACCTGGCCTTCCTCGTCCAATACCTCGTCGCCGTCTTCGGGGCGTGGATGGCGAACCACGAGCTGAACCGGCTCGCCGACGTCGAGCGGCCGCGGATGCTCAGCCTCGAGAAGATCGTGACCGAGACCCCGCGGCTCATCACGGAGCCGAGCCTCTTCCGAACGTACCTCTGGCTGTCGATCCCGCTCTACGTGACGATTACGCCGATCGCGCCCTTCGCCGCGTATTACCTGAAGGCAACCGGCGGGCTCAACGCGGCCAGCATCCTCCTGCTCACCATGCTGACCTATGTCGGCCTGATCGCGGCGAATCTGTTCATGCGGACCCACATGGACCACCACGGGGCCAAGCCGTTCTTCCGACTCTCGTACGGTCTGCTCGCGCTGATCGCGACCGGTTGGCTGTACTACCTCCAGGGCGGTGGGCAGTCGCCGGTCGTGCTGGCGGTGCTCTACACGCTGCAGGGCGCCGCGTCGGGCTGCTGGACCTCGGCGAATCTGAACTACCTCGCGAAGATCGTGCCCGAGCAGGACCGCGCGCTGCCGGTGTCGATCCACGGCGCGGTGATCACCTTCCTCGGCGGCTGCTCGCCGGTGCTGTGGGGCCTGTTCATGAAGGGCCCGTCCGAGGCGCAGCCCGTGAACGTGCCGGTGTTCCAGGCGTTCTTCGCGTCGCTGCTGCTCACCACCGCCGCGCTCTTCTGGCTGGTGCGCCGCCTCCCCGAAAAGACCGGACCGGCCTACCCGCTGCTGCAGGGCGGCTGGCTGCTGCGGCCGTTCCGGGGCGCCGGCAACCTCATCAACCTCATCGAGCGGCCGGTCGAGCACTCCGACCAACCGGAGCCCTGACCGGCGCTTGGCTCCCCAAGGGAGCCAAGCCTCGCCCCTTGAATCCGCCGATCGCCCCGCCAGAGTCGCGCCGAATCCCGCCCGCCGCGGGCCTCGCCTGAACCTCCAACCCCCTCCGTCATGTGCGCCAAACTTGATCACGACGCCCTGCGCGAACGCTACGAGGCCGACGGCTTCGTGGTGGTGCGCGGCCTCTTCCCCGCCGCCGAGTTCCAGGAACTCCAGGACCAGCTCGCCCGCTACGTCCGCGAGGTCGTGCCGACCCTGCCCAAGGACGCGGCGTTCTTCGACGACTACAGCAAGCCCGAGACCCTGCGGAAAATGCAGTCGCTGAACCGCCACGACCCGTGGTTTGACCGCTTTCTCCAGCGGGGCAGCCACGTCCCGCTGCTCGAGCACTTCATGCGGGACAAGTGCAGCCCGCAGGGCCTCGAGTGGTTTGACAAGCTGCCGTACGACACCAACGCGACGCCGGCGCACCAGGACGGCTTCTACTGGTGCCGCAAGCCGAACATCGCGTGCGGGCTCTGGATCGCGCTCGACCGGGTCGACCGCGAGAACGGCTGCCTCTGGTACGCCCGCGGCTCCCACCGGCTCGGCATCCTGCCCCACGCTCCCAGCGGCGTGCTCGGGTTCAGCCAGGGGCTGCTCAACTTCGATCCCAAGGCCGTCGACGGCGTGCCGATCGAACTCGAGCCCGGCGACGCCGTCGCCCACTCCAGCGCCACTATCCACTGGACCGACGTCAACCGCACGGCCCGCCACCGGCGCGCCATCGCGACGTTCTGCTTCGGCGCCTCCACGGTCCGCGACGAGGAAGCCTTCGCGCGGTACAAGGCCAGCCTCAAGTCGCAGCTCGAGAAGCGGGGCATCGCGGTCACCTCTTGACCGCTGCCGTCAGTCGCCGCCGCTGAGCTCGGTCGGCAGCGTCTTGGCCATGGCCGGCAGGCGGCCCGTGTCGAAATATCGCACCGCCGCCTCCGTCAGGTGCCGCACGAGCTGCCGCACCGGCGACGGATAATGGGCCGGCGGCGGCTCGAGCTTCACCGCCTCGGGCGAGTGCAGCAGGGCCACCACCTCCGCCTGCGCGGGCACGGCGACGCCAGCGCGCCACAGTGCGGTCACGACCAGGCCCACCGGCACCGGCGCCAGGACAATGAACCCGGTGCGGCCCCGGACGCCGGCCGCCAGCCGGCGGACCGTCGCGCGCAGCGGGCCCGGCGCCAGCGCCACCGGCACGGCGCGCGGGGTCACGCGGGCCGGCCGCCACGCGCCGCACGCGGCGGCCAGCGCGGCGCGGGCGCTGCGCAGTCCCGCGGCGTCCGCGTGGACGTGCAGCAGCACGATCTCGCGGCATCCCCGCTGGAGCAGCCGAAAGGTCGCATGCCGCACGGCGGACGGCTGGTCGACATTCACGAACGGCAGGCGGATGCCCGGCCCGACCTCGCCCAGCACGATCGCCGGCCGTCCAGCGGCGGCGATCAGCCGCTGGTACGCCGGCGGCACCGAAGCCAGCACCAGGACCTCCGGCGCGGCCACCGGCTTCCGCGCAATCTCGCGCAGGCGGGCCGGCGGGCACAGCTCCCACTGGAATTCCAGCCCGCGCACGCGCAGCTGTTCCTGCAGCGAGCTGATCGTCTCCAGGTATCCGTGGATCGTCGGCCCGTAGGCGCCGTGCAGCAGGAGACGGACGACCCGCGGCCCCTGCCGCGGCCCCGCTTCCGCGCCGGCCCGGCCCCGCGCCACGCGGACGCCCCGCCGGTGCACCACCAGCCAGCCCTCGCGGTGCAGTTCACGCACCGCGGACGCCAGCGTGCGGCGGCCGACGCCCAGCTGCTGGCACCAGCGCCGCATGCCGGGCAGCGGCTCGGCCAGCTGGCCGTCGCGGATCGCCCGCCGCAGGTATTCCGTAAGCTGCCCGCCCTTCGAGCGCCACCACGGGCGCGCCCCGGGATCGCCCGCCGGCGGTAGGCCGGCCGGCGGCGCAGCTGCGCGATTCGGTCCGCGGCGCGGCATGGCTCAGGATCGGCCCAGGTCGGCCAGCACCTTCGGGTCGCGCCAGGCCTGCGCCGCGAAGGCCTGGTCCAGATGCGCTCGTCCGCGCCCGCCGATCAGCACGGTGTCCACGCCGGGAGTCCGCAGGGCCCAGGCCAGCGCGAGCTCGGCCAGGCCGCGGTGATGTCGCGCGGCAATTGCCTCCAGTTCCGCCAGACGCCGCCGGGGAGCTTCCTGGAAGTAAATGTCCTGGTGCCCCGGCACGAGGGCGAAGCGCGAGCCCGCCTGCACGCCGGCGCGGTGCTTGCCCGTGAGGAACCCGGCCCCCAGCGGGCTGTACGTGACCACGGTGATCCGGTGGATCGCGCACAGCGCGAGAAACTCGGGCGTCAGGTCGCTGACCGCGAAGTTGTGGTTGTTCTGGACCACCGCGAAGCGCGCCAGGCCCAGCCGGTCCTGGTGCGAGAGCGCCGAGTCGAGCTGGGCCGCGGAAAAATTGCTCGCGCCCAGCGCGCGGACCCGGCCCGTGCGGACCAGCTGGTCGAGCACCTGGAGGGTGCCCGGCAGTTCCGCCGTGGCGTGCCAGTGGTGGAGATACAGCAGGTCGACCGACTCAAGGCCGAGGCGCCGCAGGCTCTCGGCGAACTGTCCCTCGAGCTTGGCCGGATCGTATGGCGGCAGGAGCTTGGTCGCGACCACCAGCCGTTCCGGCCGGCGATCGGCCAGCCATCGTCCCACGATCCGCTCGGATTCGCCCGCGCCGTAGGCGGCCGCGGTGTCGAAAAGCGTCACGCCGCGCCCCAGCGCATAATCCATCAGTTCACGCGACGCCGCCTCGTCAATCTCGCGGCCGAACGTGGCGCAGCCGAGGCTTATGCCGCCCACCGGTTTTCCAGCAATGAGGGAATTCATGAGAGTCGACGCCAAATTCGGCGCAGGTCGCGGGCGACCGCCACGGCGTCGCGCCACGTGTCCGGGAAGCAGCTCAGGCCGTAGGCCGGGGCCGCGTGACCCAGCTCGACCACCACCAGCAGCGGCGCCGCGGTGCGGCGGGCGCGTTCATGGGCCAGCAGGCCCTCGGCGTAGGCGAGCCAGTCGCGGTATTCCGGCGTGCGGCCGCCCTTCGGGGTCAGGGCGGGCAGCTGGCAATGGTGGCCGTTGAACGGCCGCAGGTGGAACTGCCGTGCGGCGCGCAGCAGTTCCGCGGGTTCCTTCAGGCGGGGCCAGAGCTGGCCGGGCGGCAGGTGGCGCACGACCGCGAAATGCGAGTGGTCGAGGCACAGCGGGAGCGTCTTTCCGGTGCGGCGCCGGTAGCCCCGCGCCAGCGCCAGCGTCGCCTCCGGTGTTTCCGTGAAAGTGTCGCGGTGGGTCTCGATTGCGAAAGGCAGCCGGTGCCGGCGCGCGGTCGCCGCGATCCGCCGGGCGAGAGCCCCGGCGGCCGCCGGCGGCGTGTCGTAGTCGCCCAGCTGCACATCCATCGCCACCGCCCCCAGCGCCCGGGCCGAGCGGAACGCCTCCTCGCCCGAGTCGCCCACCCCGAGGCTCGTGACCGCAAGGTACCGCAGCCGGCCCCGGTCGGCGAGCACGGGCAGCGGCGGGGCGAAGACCCCGTCGAAACCCGCCCGCCGGATCGCCGCGAACTTCCGCGCCCAGCTCCACTCGGCGGCCGCGGTCGGATATTGCCGGAGCGACCACAGCGTGGCGAACAGCCAGAGTTCACGCGGGCGGGACGGCATGGCGGCGCGCCGGGTCAGGAAGCCGGCATCTTCGCGTCCGGATCGGACGCCTTCGTGTAGCGGTCGAGCTGCCGCGGATCCTTGGGCCACTCGGGCCGCAGCCGGACGTCCTTCGCGCCGGCGACGGCACCCACCGGCGCGTGGGGGCCGGTGGCAGACTTCGGGCGCATCTCCCACCAGCACTGACCCTGGTGGTTGTGCTCATGGTCCACGACGAAGCCGGCCTCCGCCAGCATCGGGCCGGTCCAGCCCATGCAATGGTCGCAGTAATCCCGGTAGTTCCTCAGGCCGTTGCGCAGCAGGAAGCCGCGTGACGGGCAGTCGTGGAAGTCGATCCGGAACACGTCGGGCCCGTGGGAGATGTTGAAGCCCAGGCTTGGCGACTCCTCGGTCAGCGTGTGACCCCAGTACTTCAGCATGCCGGGAATGCCCTCCCGCCGGATGAGGTCGCGCGCGTGCCGCTGGCTGTCGTGGTTGATCGCCTCGTTCCAGTACTCGCGCACCAGGGCGTGGCCGCCGACGCGCTCGAACCAGCCGAAGCTCCACTCGTAGTGGCCGCAGAAGTCATAGCACCCGATCACGACCGCACCTCCTTGATCTGCGCGGGGTCCTGCGGCGCGAGCCGCGCGGCCGCGGTCGCATAGGTATGACGGCAGCTCCCGTCGCCGCCCTGCAGCCGCATGGTGAGGCCCGCCGCCTGCGCCCGGGCCGAGCCGAGGAGGTAGCAGTGCTGGCAGTACTCCTTCACGATCTCGCGTCCGCCGGCCCGGAGATGGGCGATGGCCGGGCAGGTGCGGACCTCGAGCTCAACGCGGTCCGCGAGCTGCCGGACCTCGACGTCGGCGCCCGGCTCGGCGGCAAAGAACGCCCGCCAGTATTCCGCCACCGCCGGCAGCCCGCCGCGGCTCCACTGCTCGTTGACCTTGGCGAAATAGCCCCGGCCCATCTCCTCGAGGTAGCTGCGCCAGGCGTCGCGCCCGAGGCGCTGCAGGATGAAGCGGAAGGTCGCGTTGACCGCGTAATAGAAATCCGCCGAGCCCTGGGGCTTGGTGTCGACGTAAGGCAGGGGTGAGTTCATGGCGTCACGCCGACGGGCCCAGCAGGTCCGCCCGGTAGCCGAGACCGTCCGCGCCGCTCACCGCCTCGGTGATTTCCTTCCGGCAGGCGGGAGTCAGCGGATAGTCGAGGAAGTTGGTGTTGGTCGAGAACAGGCCCATCCGCACGAGCAGTTCCTTCAGCCCCGTCATCCAGCACTCGATCTTGGGCCCGCCATACACGCGGTACATCAGGTCGTTCATGCGCGCCTGCAGGCGGCGTGCCTCCGCGAGGTCGCCGGACCGCACCGCCCGGATGATACCCTGCGCCAGCCGCGCGTTGAAGATGCCGCCGCCGAGCAGCAGGCCGTCGTAGCCGGCCTCGAGGTAGCTGATCGTGTCGAACTCGTCGCCGTCGAGCACGACCAGCCCGGGACGCCGCCGGCGCGCCGCGAGGAACACGTCGCGGTGGGTGGGCATCATCGAGCTGTCCTTGACCATCGCGAGATTCGGCTCCTCCAGGAGCTCCGCCAGCTGGGCCTCGCCGATCACGTAGGGGCTGTTCTTGCCCCGGTCATAGAATCCGACCGGCAGCGGGCTCCGCCGGGCGATCTCCCGGTAGAAGCCAAGCAGGCGCTCGGGGGTCGCGTTCAGAAAGAAGAACGGCTGCGCCACCACCACGATCTCGGCACCCCAGGCCGCCGCCCGCTCGGCGTTGACCAGGGTCCGCGCGGCGGAGTTGTCCGTGATCTGGAGGGCAACCCGCAGCCGCCCGCGCGCCGCCTCCGCCACCGCCCGCACCAGGGTCTCGCGCTCCTGGTCGGGCAGCCACGGCCCCTCGCCGCAGGTGCCGGCGAGCATGAGGCCGGTGACGCCCATCGCCACATGGTGGTCGACGAGACGCCGGACCGAAGGAAGGTCGATGCGGTGATCCGCAGTCAAGGGGGTTGGGGTGGCAGACCAGACACCGCCGGTGATGGGAATCGGACTCATGGAAGTTCAGGACGGGGCGCCGGGTTCAGGCGCCCGCGAAATCCGGCAGCATGGGACCGCGCACGCCGGGATCGACTCGGAAAAGGTAACCCGCCTCGGGCTCAACCGCGGCCCGGGCCTCGTCCACCGCCGACGTGATGTAGAGCTGGTCGAGCCCTAGACCGCCGAACGCGCACGACGTGGCGTTGGCCGCGGGAATCGTCACGGTCTGCAGCAGGCGCGCTGTCCGCGGCTCCCAGCGGGTGACCTTCCCGGCGCCCCAGTGCGCGAGCCACAAACAGTCCTCCTCGTCGAGGCAGCAGCCGTCCGGCCAGCCATCGGCGTCGCCCAGCCGGATGGCCACCCGCGGCGGGCCGATCGTCCCGCGCTCGATGTCGCAGTCGAAGGCCTGCACGATCCGCGTCGGCGAATCCACGTAGTAGAGCGTCCGCGTGTCCTTGGTCCACGCCAGGCCGTTCGAGATGCTCACACCCTCGCGCATCACGTGCGCGCTGCCGTCCGCGTCAAACCGGTAGAGTCGCGACTGGCCCGGGCGGTCGTCGAGCGCCAGCGTCCCGGCCCAGAAGCGGCCGCGGGGGTCGACCTTGCCGTCGTTGAAGCGAAATTCCCGCGGGTCGTGCCCGGGCGCCTCCGCGATCCGACGCGTGGCCCCGCTGTCGGGATCGACCGCGTGGATGCCGTCGCGCAGCGCCGCCACCAGCCCGCCGCCCCGGGCGGGCACGACGGCGCCAATCATTTGGGCGCACGCCACCTCGCGCGGCGCGTGTCCGGTCAGGTCGGACTCGAAGAACCTCTGTCCGAGAATGTCGATCCACCAGAACGTGCGCCGCCGGGCATGCCACACCGGGCCCTCGCCCAGCCGGGCGCGCACGGCGTGAAAGACCTCGGCTCGCAGGGTGGCACCCATGGCGGCGGGGCGCGCCTCAGCCGCGCGGCTCGAGCACGACCGGGTTGGTGAGCCGGCCGATGCCCTCGATCTCGATCGTGACCACGTCGCCGGGCTTCAGCCAGCGCGGGTTCGGCTTGGCGGCCATCCCGACGCCCTGCGGCGTGCCCGTGAGGATCACGGTGCCGGGCACCAGCGTGGTGCTGCCGCTCAGAAATTCGATGAGCGTCGCGACATCGAAGATCATGTCCGACGTCGTCCAGTCCTGCACCGTCTCGGCGTTGAGGTGGGTCGCGATCTTGAGCTGGTTCGGGCCGGCGACCTCGTCGAGCGTCACCAGCCGCGGCCCGAGCGGGCAGAACGTGTCGAAGAACTTGCCGCGGCACCACTGGCCGCCGCCGCGCTTGATCTGCCAGTCGCGCGCCGAGACGTCGTTCGCACAGGTGAGGCCGAGGACGTAGTCCAGGGCCCGGGCGCGCGTCACGTTCTTGCACGGCTTCCCGATCACGACCGCCAGCTCGCACTCGTAGTCCACCTCGGTGCTGGCGAGATGCTGCGGGATCTGGATCGGGTCGCCCGGGTGCTGGAGGGTGTTGAGGCCCTTGGCGAAGAGCACCGGGACCTCGGGCACCTTCATCCCCGACTCCGCGGCATGCTGCCGGTAGTTGAGGCCCACGCCGAGGATCTGGGTCGCCGCGATCGGCGCGAGGACCTTGGCCACGTCGGCCCGCTCGTTCGTCACGCGGTACGAGCCGAGGATGTCGCCCTCGATGCGGAGCGCCGGGCCCGCGGGCTGCTCGGCGCCGTAGGACATGCGGCCGGAGGAGTCGGAGTAACGGATGAACTTCATGGCGGTAAGGCGCAGGTTACTTCACGACCGCGACGGCCTCGATCTCATAGTGGAGGACCGCCGGCAGGCAGTTGGTGATGGTCGTGCGCGACGGATACGGCGCCGGGAAGTACTCGCGGTAGAGCTCGTTGTAGCGGGCGACGTTGGCGGGGTCGCGCACGTAGTTGCGGGTCTGGACCACGTGCTGGAGGTCGCTGCCCGCCGAATCGAGCACCTTGCGCAGGTTCTCGACCGAGCGGCGGAATTCGCCCTCGAAGGTGTCCTGGATGATCTTGCCGGTGGCATCCACCGACGCCTGGCCGGAGACGAAGATCAGGTTGCCCACCCGGACGCACGGGCTGAACGGGAGGTGCGAGACCGGCGTGTCGGGGTTGCGGGGGTATTCGAGTTTGGTGCTCATGAGAAAATGAACTTCGGCTCCGCGATCGGATCCAGCGGGTACACCGGGCGGCGCAGGCGGCGATACGGAAACGCCTGGAGGTTGCTGGAGCAAGGCCCGGGTGTGTCGACGAAATACTCGGCCCGCGCGATCGGGTCGTAGGCCTGGCGGTGCGCGACGGCGGCCTTGACGCCGATCAGGGCAAAATCGCGCGGCTCGATGCCCTGGCTGCGGTATTGGCCCAGGTCGAACGGCGGCGTCTTCCGGCTCGTCAGCAGGATCGTCACGCCCGCATGGCGCACCACCGCGCACGGCCCCATCTCGATGTGGGTTCCGCTCATCGAGGCCATGTGGCTGTGCACATCCTCCAGGTCGAACCGGCCGTCGCTGCGCGAGACAAGCGTCACCTCGAGGTCCACCGGCCCGGCATCCCCGGCCCACGCGCGGCCGCCGATGGCCACCCGCGCCGTGCCGCCGACGGGGATCGTCGCAAGCCGCTGCACCGCCGCCGGGTCGTTGATCGCGACGAGCCCGCGCTGGACGCGGTGCGCCAGCAGCGCGCGCAGGATGCCAGTGCCGTCGCCCGGCGCGCCGCCCCCGATGTTGTCGGCCGGCTCGACCAGCAGCACCGGGCCCGCCGGGGCCGGGCCGAGCTTGGCGAGCACGGCGTCGACCGCCGGGTAATTCACCACCCCCTGGTCGCGCAGCTCCCAGGCCAGACGGGCGCCGCGCTCCAGTTCCCGCCGCGCCACGGCGGGATCTCCATCCGCGATCGCCGCCAGGGTCACGCCGCTCTCCGCCGTGTCCGCGAACGAGAATCCGGCCATCACGTTGAACGCCCACACCTCGGGCACGGCGGCCTCGATCTCGGCGGCCAGCCGGGTCAGCGCCCGCATCGGGTCGGAATGGGTGCCCGTGCCGGGCGGGGCCCACAGCAGCGGCACGCGGCACCAGTGCATCCGCGGCACGCGTCCGGTCGTCAGGCAGCGGTGCAGCAGCCCCGCGGCGCGCGCCGCCGTCGCCTTCGCGTCCGTGTGCGGGTTCCGGCGGTAGGCCACCAGCCCCTGGGCGTGGGCGCAGACCCGGGCGGTGATGTTGCCGTGCAGGTCGAGCACGCCGAACAGCGGGACCCGCGCCGCCCCCGGCAGCGCGCGCAGGCGCGCCAGGAGCTCGCCCTCCGGATCCTCGACCGACGGGCTGGCCATCGCGCCGTGGAGCACGACGAAGATCGCGTCGACACCCGCAGCCAGCGCCGGCCGGGCCCGCGGCTCGAACTCGGCCCAGAATCGTTCCAGGACATCATCCGCCAGCGGGCCGCTGGGCATCGCCCGCGCGTCCACCGTCGGGATCACCTCCCAGCCGAGGCGCCGGGCCTCCTCGAGGAAGCCGGCGGTCGGGGACTCGTCCCCGAGCTTGCCCAGGATGTCCGCACCCAGCGTGACGGCGAAATCCTCCCACCGGGTCGGAACCGGCAGGAAGGTGTGGGTCTCGTGGAAGAGACCGCCGAAGAGGATGCGGGGCTTCATCGGCGCGGCGGCAGGGGTCACGCCGGCTGCCAGGTGGCCGCGTGCCGGGCAAAGCCGCGGGCCGAGCGGTCGAGCGCCTCGTCGATGTCGACGTCGCGGTGCGCCAGGCTGATCGACCAGAGCCCGCGCTCGATCGCCCGCACGCCCTCCTCCAGCAGGCAGCGGCGGAGATGGCCCCACCGGGCGGCGTCGTGGCGCTTCACGTAGTCGCGGTAGTCGCGGATCGGGCCCTCGGCCGCGCCCGGCTTGAGGATCACGGTGTGGAAGACGAGCCCCGGGCCCTGCGGACGCATCGCGACGCCGTGCTGGCGCGCGAGGCCGGACAGCCCGTCCATCAGCCGGCGCCCGAGCCGCTGGATCGTCGCGGGATGCGCGGTGCCCAGGGCCGCGACCTGGTCGAGGCACCAGCGGCTGCCGGCGAGGCAGAGCGGATTGCCGTTGAGCGTGCCGGCGTGGATGACCTCGCCCGCGGTGATCTTCGCCATGGCGGCCCGCGTGCCCGCCAGCGCGGCGAACGGCGTGCCGCCGCCGATGGCCTTGCCCAGCACCGTGAGATCGGGGCGGTAGCCGTAGTAGCCCTGGGCGCAGCCCGCGCCAAAGCGGAAACCCGTGATGGTCTCGTCGGAGATCATCAGCATGCCGTCGCGGTCGCACAGCTCGCGGATGGTCGCCAGCAGGCCGGGCACCGGCTCGAGGCAGCAGGTGTTGCAGAGCACGGGCTCGAAGATGATCGCGGCGATCTGGCCGCGGTGCTCCTCCACCTTCCGCCGCAGGTGCTCGGGGTCGTTCCACCGCGCGACCACGAACTGGTCGAGCACCTCGGGAATCACGCCCTTGCTCGGGTGCAGGCGGGCGGGATGCTCGTCGTCGCCCCAGCGGTCCGCCGGGTTCGCGAAGCCGACCAGCCCCTCGTCGGCCCAGCCGTGATAGTGCCCCTCGAAGCGCAGGATCAGCCGGCGGCCGGTGTGGCCGCGGGCGAGGCGAAAGGCGGTGAGCACGACCTCGGTCGCGGAGTTGCTGAACCGCACGAGCTCGGCCGACGGGATCATGCGCTGCAGGCGCTCGGCGACCTCGACTTCGAGCTCGCTCTGCGCCGCCCAGTGCGTGCCAAGCCGCGCCTGGGCCGCGAGGGCGTCGGCGAACCCGGCCGGCGCGTGCCCGTAGAGCAGCGCGCCCTGGCCCAGCTGGAAGTCGAGGTAGTGGTTGCCGTCGACGTCCCAGACATTCGGGCCGGACCCGCGGGCGAAATACAGCGGGACGGGCGCCTCCATCTTGCGGATGCCGCTGTTGACGCCGGCGGCGATGCTGCGCTGGGCGCGCTGGAACAGTTCCTGGGAACGGGCAAACGTGTAGGGCATGGGAAAAATCAGGCGGTGGCGGCGGGATGGTCCCGACCCTCGCGCATCGCCGCGATCAGCGCCGTGCGCTGCGCGGGCGGGAAGCGGTGGACCGGCACGGAGACGCTCACGGCGGCCAGCGGCTCGCCCAGCGCGATCAGCGGCACGGCGACGCACGCCACGCCGACGACCGTCTCCTCCTCCTCGAGGGCGTAGCCCCGGGACCGGGTGGCGGCCAGCTCCTTCTCAAGCGCGGCCCGCGCCTGGCGCCGGCCGCGCGCCGGCAGGGCCGCGCAGGCCTTGGCCACGAGGCGGGCCTGCTGCTCCTCGGGCAGGTGGGCCACGATCGCCCGGCCCAGCGCCGTGGTGTGGAACGCGTCGCGCGCGCCCGGCTTCACGATCCAGCGCAGCGGCTGGGTCGTCTCCAGCACGTCGGCGTAGCGCACGTAGACACCCTCGAGAAAGCCCAGGTTCACGGTCTCATCGAACGCCGCGTGCAGCCGCTGCATCAGCGGCCGCGCCTTCGCCCGCACCGCCTCGTCGCGGCCGTACTCGCGGAGCGCCGCGAGCCGGGCCGACAGCTCGTACGCCCCGCCCCGCGCCGCCTGGTCGACGTAGCCCAGGTCGCGCACGCTTTTCAGGATCCGGTACGCGGTCGGCTTCGGCAGCCGGCTCTCCTCCGCCACCTCGGCGAGCGTCAGCGGCCGCCCGGTGCGCGCGAGCACCTCGAGGATCGAAAAGGTCTTGTCGATGACCGCGATGCTCATGTTTCGGCTTTACACGCTGTTTCACAATGTGAAACCATTGTTTCGTCAAACAAAATACTCCGGTGCTCATCGACTGCCACAACCACCTCGGGGCGGACCTGTTTTTCTACCTGAATGGCTTTCATCCGTACGCGCAGGACCTGCCGGCGCTGGTGACCGAGGGCCGGCACGTGGGCGTGGACCGGTGGCTGGTGTTCCCGATGGTGGCGAACCTGACCTTCGACGTGCGCGCGATGCGGGCGGGGCAGCTGGCGCCGGGCGGCGTCGAGGCCGTGCCCTACGCCTTCGAGAACGAGCGCATGCTGCGGGAGATCTACGAGCTCTACCCGGACCTCGGGCGCCTCACCCTGCCGGTGGTGATCCTCGATCCGCTGCGCGAGACCGCGGCGCAGGTCCGGCAGCTGCGCGCGCTGCACGCCCGGTTTCCCTTCCATGCGCTGAAGATCCAGGCGACGATGATCCAGTCGGACGTCGGCGCGCTCCTGCGCGAGGGCCGGTGCTTCCTCGACTTTGCGGCGGAGCACAACCTGCCGTTCATCATCCACTCCAGCGTCGCGCCGGACGATCCCTGGTCGCAGGCCACGGCGATCCTTCGGGTGGCGGAGGCGACGCCGCACGTGCGGTTCTGCCTCGCCCACTCCTGCCGGTTCGACCGGCCGTGCCTCGACCGCGTGGCGGAGCTGCCGAACACGTGGTTCGACTGCTCGGCGCACCGCATCCACTGCCAGGGGGTGCGCGACGGCCTCGGTTTCGTCGCGCCGGCCGGGCGCCGGTTCGCGGCGGACTACGGCGACCCCGCCGCGGTGCTGCACGCGCTGGCGGCGGCCTACCCGACGAAGCTGATGTGGGGTTCGGACACGCCGTTCCAGAGCTACGTGGCCAGCCTCGGCAGCGAAATTCTCTCGCTTCGCAGCACCTATCGCGAGGAAGTCGCCTGCGTCCGGGCGCTCCCGCCCCACCTCTTCACCGCCGTCACCCACGACAACACCCTGGCCTGGCTCCAGCTCAAAGATGCAAGCGTTCTCTCTCGCGGGTAGCGCCGCGCTCGTCACCGGTTCCTCCAAGGGCATCGGCCTCGCGATCGGCGAGGCCCTGCAGGCCGCGGGCGCGGAGGTGGTGTTCCACGGCAACACGACCCGGCCCGCCGTCCTGCCGCCGGGCAGCGCGTTCATCACGGGCGACCTCCTCGGGGCCGACGCGCCGGCGCGCCTCGTCGACGCCGCGCTCGCGGCGAAGCCCGGCCTGGACCTCCTGGTCTGCAACGCCGGCAGCTTCTTCGACCGCGACTTCCTCGCGATGGGCCCGGCGGAGTGGGAGCGCACCATGAACCTCAACGTGCGCGCGGTGTATTTCCTAGTGCAGGCCTTTGCCAAGGCCCTGATCGCGCGCCGGCGCCCGGGCGCGGTCGTGATCGTCTCCTCGACCAACGGCTTCCAGTCGGAGGAGGAGTCGACCGCCTACGACACATCGAAGGGCGCGCTGGTGATGATGACCCGCACCCTCGCGCAGGCGCTCGCCCCGCACCACATCCGCGTGAACGGCATGGCGCCGGGCCTGATCCGCACGCCGCTCACCGCGCCCTGGCTCGACACCCAGCACGCCAAGCGGCAGCACTACGAGAAGAAGATCCTCCTCGAGCGGATCGGCGAACCCGGCGACTGCGCGGGTCCCACCGCCTTCCTGCTCTCTCCCGCCGCGGCCTACATCACCGGACAGATCCTGGTGGTGGACGGCGGCCTCACCGTCGGCCAGATCGGCCGCATGTAGCCGCGCCATGGACCTCGCCGCCCTGCCCACCCCGCTGGTCCTCGTTGACCTGCCCCGACTGGAGGAAAACCTCCGGGGCATGCAGGCGGAGTGCGACCGCCACGGCGTGGAGCTGCGGCCGCACATCAAGACGCACAAGATGGTCGAGGTCGCGCGCCGCCAGCTCGCGCTGGGCGCAAAGGGCCTCACCTGCGCGAAGCTCGGCGAGGCCGAGGCCATGCTGCCCGCCGGGCCCCGCAGCCTGTTTCTCGCCCACTCGCTCGTGGACCCGGGCCAGGCGGCCCGCGTCGCGGCGCTGGCGGAGCAACTGGACGACTTCCGCGTCGCGGTCACGAGCGAGGCCCACGCCGTCGCGCTGGCGCGCGTCGCCGCGGCGGCGGGCCGCACGCTGGCGGTGATGCTCGCGATCGACACCGGGCTCGGGCGCGAGGGCGTCCGCGGCGCCGAGGCCGCGGACCGCGCGGCGGCGGCGATCGCCCGCACGGGCCGCCTCGAGCTGCGCGGCTGCTACACCCACGAGGGCCACTTCTACGGCGTGCCGCCGGACCAGCTGGCGGCCCGGGCCGCCGAGCTGGTCGACCGCCTGGCGGCGATCCGCGACCGTCTCGATCCCAGGCTCGCGCTGTGGCCGGGCTGCAGCGTGAGCGCGCGCCTGGTGGTGGCGGCGGGCCGCGGGCGGGTGCAGGCGGTCCGGCCGGGCGCCTACGTGTTTGGCGACCTCTCGCTGACCCGCGCGGCGCGCGTGATGGCCGACGACGCCGTGGCCCTGCACGTGCTGGCCACGGTCGTGGACAAGCCGGAACCCGGCCTCGCCCTGATTGACGCGGGGTCCAAGACCTTTTCGTCCGACAAGACGCCGGACGGCCTCTCGGCCCTCGCGACGGACGGCCGCGATCTCGCCGTGGCGCGCGTGAACGAGGAGCACGGCTATCTGCGCGGCGGCGCAGTGGACGCGCTCGAGATCGGCGAACGGATTCTCTTTACCCCGGCCCATGTCTGCACGGTGGTCAACCTGACCGACGAGGTGGTCGTCACGGCGCAAGGACGTCCCGTGGCCCGCTGGTCGGTTGAGGCCCGCGGCTGCACGCACTGACCGGGACCGAACCTTACTCCCCACCGGCCGCCCCGCCGCCCCACCCTCATGGCCCCCTCCCCCATGCTGCCCACCCGCGCCTGGCTCACCGTCGGACTGCTCTGGCTCGTCGGCTGCCTCAACTATCTCGACCGCGTGATGATCGCGACGATGCGCGGCTCGATCAAGGAGGCGATCCCGATGACCGACGCCCAGTTCGGCCTGCTGACGTCGGTGTTTCTCCTCGTGTATGCGGCCCTGAGTCCCTTCGCCGGCTACTTGGCCGACCGCTTCAACCGGAGCCGGGTGATTGTCGGCAGCCTGTTCTTCTGGTCGCTGGTGACCTGGCTGACGGCCCACGCCAAGACCTACGACCAGCTGCTGCTGACGCGGGCGCTGATGGGGATCAGCGAGGCATGCTACCTGCCGGCGGCGGTCGCGCTCATTGCGGATTATCACCGGACCAACACCCGGTCGCTCGCGAACGGCATCCACCTCAGCGGCGTGATGGTTGGTTCGGCGCTCGGCGGCATCGGCGGCTGGCTGGCCGAGCGGCATGGCTGGGCTTATGCGTTCAACCTCTTCGGCCTGGTGGGCATCGTTTATTCGGTCGTGGTGCTGCTCCTCCTCCGCAACCCGCCAGTCGACGACCGGTCCGAGGCGATCGCCGCGGGCGCAGAGGCCCGGGTCCGCTTTGGCGAGGCGATCGCGAGCCTCTTCAGCCGGCCCGCCTTCGTGCTGGCACTGATATTCTGGGGCCTGCTGGGCGTCGGGGGCTGGGCGGTGATGGGCTGGATGCCCACCTACCTGAACGAGCAGTTCAAGCTCTCGCAGGGCGCGGCAGGCCTCTCGGCCACGGGCTACGTCAACGTTGCCTCGCTGCTCGGCATGGTGATCGGCGGCGCGTGGGCCGACCGGTGGAGCCGCACGAATCCCCGCGCCCGCATCCTGGTCCCGATCATCGGGCTCTGCGTGGCGGCGCCGGGCATCCTGCTCGCCTCGACCACCACCCTCCTCCCGGTCGCGCTGGGAGCGCTGGTCTGCTACGGCCTGGCGCGCTCCTTCACCGACGCGAACATGATGCCCATCCTCTGCCAGATCGCCGATCCGCGCTACCGGGCGACCGGCTATGGCGTGCTGAACTTCTTCGCCTGCGTGGTGGGCGGGATCACGATCTACGCCGGCGGCGCGCTGCGCGACGCCAATGTCGACATCAGCCGCGTGTTCCAGTTTGCCGCCGGCGCGATCGCCTTCTGCGCCGTGCTGATGTTCGTCATCCGCCGCCAAACCGAGGCCAAGGCATGAACGCCGTCCGGGCCCCCGCCTTCCAGCACCGCGCGGCCGAGCGCCTTGAGCCGGTGGCCGACTGGCCCCGCCTCCCGGCGGACCACCGCCTCGAGCGCGTCAGCGGCGTGGCCGTCGACTCGCGCGGCCGCGTGTACGTGGCCCACCGTGGCGAGCATCCCCTCCTCTGCCTCAATCCCGACGGCACGCTGCTGCGGGAGGTCGGCGCCGCGCTCCAGCGGAAGAGCATCGCCGACGATCTCCGCGGGCCGACCCCGGTCCCGATGGACCTGCGCCACTGGCTGCACGGCCTGCACGTCGATCCGTGGGACAACGTGTGGGTCACGGACTGCGGCCGCCACCTGATCATGGTGTTCGACCCGGCAGGCCGCCTGATCCGCACGCTGGGCGAGGACGGCCGGCTCGGCCGCGGCCCCACCCTTTATCACCAGCCGACGCATGTCTGCGTGCTGCCGAGCGGCGAGTTCTTCGTCACGGACGGCTACGGCAACTCGCGCGTCGTGCACTACCGCGCCGACGGCACCTACGTGCGCGAGTGGGGCCGCCGCGGGACCGCGCCGGGCGAGTTTCACACCCCGCACGTCATCACGGCCGACCGCGCCGGGCGCCTGTACGTGTCCGACCGCGAGAACGACCGCATCCAGGTGTTCAGCCCGGCGGGCGACCTGCTGGCCGAGTGGCCGGGGCTGCACTCGGTGGACGGCCTGCACCTGGCCCCCGACGGCCGGCTCTACGGGTCGGCGGGGCTGGACAACGCGCTCATCGAATTCGGGCCGGACGGCCAGCCGGCGCAGGTGTGGGCGGAGCCCGGCTGCTTCCGCTACCCGCACGGCGTGACGGTGGACGCCGCCGGCGCGATCTACGCCGCGGAAATCGCCGGCAACCGCGTGCTCAAGCTCCGGCGCGGGCGCTAGGCCTTCACCGCGCCGGCCGTGAGGCCGGTGATGAACTCCCGCTGGAGCAGGAGGAACAGCGCCATGATCGGCGCGATTGAGACCAGCGTGCCGGACAGCACGAGCCCGTAGTCGGTGCCGTACACGCCGCGCAGGTTGTTGATCGCGACCGCGAGCGGATGGTGGTCCACCGACTGCAGGATCAGCTGCGGGCCGATGAAGTTGTTCCAGGTGCCGAGGAAGGAGAGGATGATGAACGCGCCGACCATCGGGCGCACCAGCGGGAGGACGAGCTCGAAGAAGATCCGGACCTCGCCGCAGCCGTCGAGCCGCGCCGACTCGATGAGCTCGGCCGGCACCGAGTTGAGCATGGCCTGGCGGAACAGGAACACGCCGAACGCCGGGGCGAGGCCCGGCAGCAGGAAGCCGGCATAGGTGTCCAGGAGCCCGAGGTGCCAGATCAGCTCGAAGCCCGGCGCCAGGAGCAGCGACGGCGGGATGATCGCCGCCGCCAGCACGCAGGCGGTAAGCGTGCGCCGCCCGCGGAACGGATACTTGGCGAGCGCGTACCCGCCCATCGCGCAGAACAGCGTCGCGACGAGGCTCAGCGACGCCGAGAGGAAGAACGAGTTGATGATCGCCCGCAGCATGGGCAGTTCGGCGAAGAGCCGGTGGAAATTCTCGAGCGTCAGCCGGTCCCACGCGACGCCGAACAGCCCGGGGCCGCGCGGGAGGAACACCGAGGCGAAGAAGTCCGTCTTGTTCTTCAGCGCCGAGGTCACGAGCCAGAAAAACGGCACCAGCGTGACCGCCACGCAGGCCAGGAGCAGGCCGTGGACCAGGGCGCCGGCCGCCAGGAGGCGGCCGGTCCGGCGGGAAGCGGGGGACGATCCGGGCGGATGGTTCATGGTCAGTATTCCTCGCGGCGGGCCAGCCACCGCTGCAGCGCGGCGAGGCCCATGAGCAGGACCGCGAGCACCCACCCGATCGCGCTCGCGTAACCGAGATCACCGCTCATGAACCCCATCTGGTACAGGTACATCACGACCGTGAGCGCGCTGTTGTCCGGGCCCGCCGGGTTGCCCGTCGTGTTGAACATGATGTAGGGCAGCTCGAACAGCTGGAAGCTGCCGGCCACCGACAGGAGCACGACCAGCCCGGCCACCGGGCGGATCTCGGGGAGGGTCACGTGCCAGAACCGCTGCCACGGCCCGGCCCCGTCGATCGCCGCCGCGTCCAGCAGCTCGGACGAGACGTGCTGCAGCGCGGCGAGGAAATACACCATGTTGAAACCCGCGTAGAGCCACACCCCGGCGATGATGAGCGACGGCATGACGTACTGCTCGAGCCAGGGAAAATCGGGATCCCAGCGCGTGAACACCGCGTGCAGCCCGGCATCGACGAGGCCGGTGCGCTTTTCGAACATGATCGCCACCAGCACGCCGGCGAAGACCAGGCCGACCAGCGACGGCAGGAAGAACAGGAGGCGGTAGACCGACCGGCCGCGCAGGGTCGGGCGGTTGAGCAGGAGCGCGAGCGCCAGTGCGATGGGCAGCTGGATGAATACGCTGCCGAGCGTGAACAGAAAGGTGTTCCACAGCGCCCGGTAGAACAGCGGGTCGTGGAAGAGATACCGGAAGTTGTCCCAGCCGACATAGGTGGTCGTGCCCGGCCCGAAGGTCTGCATGAACGAGAGCATCAGCGAGCGCACCAGCGGCCAGGCGACAAAGGTCCCGAACACGAGCAGCCACGGGGCCGCGAAGAGCCACGGGGCCCAGCGCGGGAAGGGCGGCGCCGAGCGCACGGCCGGGGCGGAGGACGGGGTTTTCATCGGGCCGGGGCGCGGAGGAACGCGTTGCGGTGCACGAGCGCGGCGAAGTCCCGCTGGGTCGCCACCAGCAGCCGCTGGGCCTCGGCCTCCAGCGCGGCCGGGTCCGACAGCCGGCGCTCCTCGGCGTAGGCGACCAGCGAGGTCATGCAGTTGGACAGGCGCAGCAGGGCCGTGGGATTGTACGGCGAGGAGGTTCGCCGCGGCACGTCGGGCGCCAGCCGCACATAGAGGCGCCCGACCGGCTGGCCGCGGAAGTACGGGTCGGGCTCATCGTAGGCCGCATCCGTCCAGTTGGCCTTGAACGGGGAGATGATGCACGTCGAGCGGAACAGCGCCGTGGCCATCTCGCGCGAAAGGTAGATGGCCTTGGCGAACTCCCAGTCCTCCTCCGGGGTGAGCGAGGCCTTGGTCAGCGCCAGCATCGTGCCGCCGAACACGCTGGTGCGCCGGCCACCGCGCTCCCACGCCGGCAGCGGCATGAGCTTCACCTTGCCGCCCAGCCCGGGGATCTGCTGCTTGAACGTCCCGCACAGCCAGTCGGGCGCCATCACCGCCACCACCAGCCCGTCGACCAGCAGCTGCTGGCCCGAAGCGAGGTTGTAGTCGGCATAGCGGCAGATCTGGTGCGGCCCGACCGACCACGAGGCCAGGCGCGCGAGGATCGCGGCGTTGCCGGGCCGGTCGAAGCAGGGCTGTTCCTGGTCGTCGAAAATCCGCCCGCCCGCCTGGAGCATGAGCACCTCGGTGCCGTTCGGGTCGATCGGCGAGTAGCTCAGCAGCTGGCGGTCGATGCGCCCGTCGCCGTCCAGGTCCTGCTGCAGCGGCCGCATCACGCGGATGAAGTCGTCCCACGTCTCGATCTGCCGGACGTCGATGCCCGCCGCCTCCACGAGGTCGGCCCGGTACATGAGCATGACCGGGTGGACGTCGTGCGGGATGCCGAAGATGTGCCCGCGGGAGGTCCACGGGCTCAGCGACGGGCGGTTGATCTGGGCGAGCAGCCCCTCCGACTTCAGGCGCGCCGTCAGGTCAACGTAGCCGACATCCTCGATCGGGCCCATGAACGCCTTGCCGGCCATGCTGCGCTCGACCTCCAGCACGTCCGCCACCGGCGTGCCGGTCAGGAAGCCGGACATGATCCGCTGGTCCATCACGGCCCCGTTCACGAGCGACATCTCCACGCGCATGCCGGGATGCTCGCGGTTCCACCGCTCGAGGAGACTCTGGTACACGGCCTGGTGCTGCTTCGCGAAAATCCAGAACTGCACCCGCTCCCGCGGCGCCTGCGGCAGGAGCAGCAGCGCGACCGCGGCGGCCACCGCCAGCAGCGCGATGATGCCCACGCCCGGCGAGAAGGCGGCAAGGACGCGGCGCAGGATCGGGGGCATGGGGGACTGCAGTTAACGGGGATCGCGGTGCCGTGACCAAGTGCAAAATCACCGCCGGCGCCCGGGGGCCGTCGGCCGCGACCGGCGGTAGGCGCGCGGGGTCAGGCCACAGGCCCGCGTGAACACCGCGTAAAACCGGCTCGCCGAGCCGAACCCGGCCGCGAAGGCGATGTGCAGGATCTTCTCGTTCGTCGTCATCAGCAGCCGTTGGGCGTGCGACACCCGCAGCGCGGTCAGGTAATCCAGCAGGGTCAGCCCGAAGGTCCGCCGGAACACCGCGCCGGCATAGTCCGGGTGCAGGCCCACGGCGCGCGCAATGTCGTCGACCGACAGCGGCTCGGCGTAGTGACGGGCGACATGGGCCGCCATCGCCTCGACCTTGCCGGCCGCCGCGGGCGGCAGAAAATCCGGCGCGCCACCCGCCCCGGCGGCCGCTCGTCCATCCAGCAGCAGGCGCCGCAGCCGCGCCTCGCACTCGAGCAGGACCAGGTGATGGCGGTCGGCGCGGCCCGAGCGCAGGTCCGCGTGCCAGCGGGCGAACAGCGCGCGGTCCGCCGCGGCCCCGGGACCGCCGACGCCGCGGACGATCCGGCCCTGCAGGAGCGCGGCCGTGAACGTGGCCGGCAGCTGCCACTGGAGCACCCACGCCAGCGGAACCGTGAGCCAGTCGAGCTGCGTCCCCGGCCGGAAGGCGACGGGCAGGTGCGGCACGGCGCCCCAGAATACCGCCAGCTCCCCGGCGGAAAAGGTCACGCGCCGGGCATCGAAGAGGTGGGTGATGGCCCCCCGGTCGACGAAGAGCAGCTCAACCTCGTTGTGGCGGTGAAAGACGGCCCGGCGCTCGGCCCGGACGTGGCGGCTGGCGAGGCCAAAGGTCAGGAAGCGGTCGGGGGCGGCGGGCACCTCGGAATCCAAGACGAATTGCGCCCAGTTTGGGAAGTTTTTCCGTGAATCCTAGACTAGGATGGCGGCATGCTTTCACCCCAGCAGCTGAAGTTTTATCGTGCACAGGGCTATCTCGCGGTCGAGGCGGTGTTCTCGCCGGCCGAGGTCCGCGAGTTGCAGGAGGTCACCGACCAGTTCGTCGAGCGTTCCCGCGCCGTAACCGAGAACGACGCCGTCTTCGACCTCGAGCCGAGCCACACCGCGCAGGCCCCGCGCCTGCGCCGCCTCAAGGCGCCGTCCAAGCAGCATCCCGCCTACCACCGCGCCCTCACCCACCCCAAGGTGCTCGCGATTGTCAGCCAGCTCATCGGCCCCGACTTGGCGTGCAACGGCGACAAGCTGAACCTCAAGCTGGCGGACGTGGGCAGTCCCGTGGAATGGCACCAGGACTGGGCGTTTTACCCCCACACCAACGACGACCTGCTCGCGGTGGGCGTGGCAATCGACGACTCCACGGCCGAGAACGGCTGCCTGATGGTGCTGCCCGGCACCCACCGCGGCCCCATGCTCGAGCATCACCAGGACGGGCGTTTCATCGGCGCGGTGACCGATCCCGCGTTCAAGCCCGACGGCGCGGTGCCGGTGCTCCTGCGGGCGGGCGGCATCTCGGTGCACCACGTGCGGCTCCTCCATGGCTCGGCCCCGAACCGCTCGAACCAGCCGCGCCGCCTGCTGCTCTTCCAATACTGCGCGGCGGATGCGTGGCCGTTGCTGCCCGGCGCCAAACCCTGGGACACGTACGTCGCGTCGATGGTGCAGGGTTCGCCCTGCCGCGTGCCGCGCCTGGCCCCGGTGCCGGTGCGGCTGCCCCTGCCCGAGGCGCGCTTTGGCGGCTCCATTTACGAGAACCAGCGCGGCCTGAAGAACACGTTGTACGGCACCTAGCCGGCGTCACCGCGCGCGAGGCAATGCGTCCGCGACCAGCGGCGCCAACTGCGCCTCCGCGGCGAGCAGGTTCAACTCGGCGACCTCGGCGGCGGTGAACAACAGCCCGCCGTTCCGCGCCGACCGGGCGGCCGCCTCCCCCTCCAGTTCGCCCGGCAGGCGGCACCGCTCGTTGCCATGGGCCCGGATGTCGGCCAGCACGGCACGGATGTTCTCAAGCTGAGACCGACCGCCGGCAAAGGCGCCGCCACTGATCGCGTCGGGATGGACGGCCTGGAAGTAGAAGGTGGTCGTGTGTTTCTCGCCCGGGACCGGCGACCGGTTCCGCAGGGTCGGCCGCGAGCCGCCGATGAAGGCGGCCACGAGCTCGTTGATCAGGCCCAGCCCGTAGCCCTTGTGCGCGCCGAATGGCAGCAGCGCCACGGCCGCGTCCGGGTCGGTGGTGGGCCGGCCCTCGCGGTCAACCGCCGCCCCGGCCGGCAACGGCCGGCCTTCGCGCCGGCACTGGTCGATCCGGCCCATCGCGGTGACCGACGTCGCCCAGTCCACCAGGACCGGAAAACCAACGGCGGCCTGCGTCGGGAACGCCCAGCTGTGGGGATTCGTGCCGAGCGTCGGCGTCCGGCCGCCGTACGGAACCACCTCGGCCAGCGCCGCGGTGCAGTGGGTATAGCCGATGAAGCCGCGCTGCGCGGCGCGCAGGACGTAGCCGCCGCCCCACAGGTAATGGAAGGCATGGTCGACGCTGACCTGACCGATGCCGTACCGGGCGGCGAGCTCGAGGCACGTCTCCATCGCCTCGAATGCGACCGGCTGGCCGAGCTTGCGGCCGGCATCCCAGACCTGCGAGGCCTCAAACCGGCCGGGCAGGCGACGCACCTTCGCCCCGGGAACCGGCCCGCCGCCCCCGCCGCGATGCACGGCCTCGATGTGCAGGGCCTTGATCGCATGGTGGGTCCGGATCCCATGCCACGTCGCCTCGGCGGCGTTGGTCGCGGCCGCGGCTGACTCGTCGGCGTCGTACCCGCGGGCGCGATAAACCGCCGCGACGACCTCGTCATGCCACGCGCACGGCACCACGAGGAACGATTCGGCGGCAGACTCCGGGGTGGACATGGGAAATCCCTAGTAGCCGCGCCCGGCGTCGAGCACGCCGCGCAACGGCTCGCCGGCGCGAAAATGCGCCAGATTCTCGAGGAACCGGCGGACCTTCGCCGCCGTTTCATCGGGGAAGCGCCCGCCGGTGTGCTGGGTCAGCAGCACCCGCGGATGCGTCCAGAACGCATGGCCGGGCGGCAGCGGTTCGACGGCCGTGACATCGAGCACCGCCCCGGCCAGACGGTTCTCGTTGAGCGCGACCAGCAGCGCCGCCTCGTCAAGCAGGGAGCCGCGGCCGACATTGACCAGCACCGCGTGGCGGGCGAGCCGGCCAAGGCGCGGCGCGTCGAACAGACCGGCGGTGTCAGGCGTGTGGGGCAGCGTCCCGATCACGACATCGGCCGCGGGCAACGCGGCATCGAGCTGGGCCCGCGTGCGCAGCGTGGCGTCCGGCGCCGTCCGGGCGAAAAACTCCAGCGTAACTTCAAACGGCGCCAGCAGCGCCGCGATCCGCCTCCCGATGGCTCCGGCGCCCAGCACGATCACCCGCGCGCCGTGCAGCTGCCGGATGCTGTTGGCCGCCTCGACCTCGGGCTTGATCCAGCGGCCGTCGCGCTGGGCCGCCAGCAGCGCCGGCAGGCGCCGGAAAAAAGCCAGCAGGCCGGCGAGCGCGGCCTCGGCGACGGGCTGCCCGAAGAAGTCCGACAGATTCGTGATCACGACCGGCAATCCGCCCCGGCGCCGATTGAGGTCGAGGTAGGCGTCGACTCCCGCCGAATCCAGCTGGACCCAACGCAGCCGGCGTGCCGCCGCGAGCCAGTCGGCCGGGACATTGCCGAAGACGATCTCCGCCTCATGCTCGACAAAGGCGCGCGCGGCAACCGCGCCGCCGTCACCATCGCGGAAACGCAGCTCGCCCGCCGGCACCGCGTCGGCAATCCGCGCCCTCATGCCCGCGTCCAGGCCCGCCACCGCCACGAAGGTCTTCATGCCCGCCACGCCCGATCCGGCGCGAAAAAAGCCAGCGCGACCTGAGGCCGGAGGCGGACTGGGGCAAGGCGCTGCACAACGTCGAAGCCATACCCATCAGGTACCATCACATCAATGTGAATCTTGTTCATAGTCAGCATCTGAGACCACAATCAGGTTTTTGTTTCGGCTGAAAATCGAGCCCGATGGCCTATCTTGCTTGACACTGGGCCCAGCGTAGGAATTTCTGTGTATACACGGAAGTTCACACCGTGTTTACCCCACATGTCCACGTCAAGCCCGCTTCTGCGTCAAAGCCGCGTCCTGAGCGCCCTGCGCGCTGGCCGTTCGGCTACTTGCTTCAAGCTGAACCTGTCCGATCCACGCATTGCTGAGATCGCCTGCGTGAATGGAGTCGATGCCATCTGGCTGTGCAACGAGCACGTCCCAAACCAGTGGCTCAACATGGAAAACCAGATCCGCGCCGCCAAGCTGTACGGCATCGACACGTTCGTGCGCGTCGAGAAGGGCAGCTACAGCGACTACATCCGGCCCTTTGAGGCCGACGCGACGGGCATCCTGGTGCCGCACGTGGCCAACGCCGACGAGGCGCGCCAGATCGTGGCGTGGGTCCGGTTCAAGCCGGTCGGCCGAAGGCCGATTGACGGCGGCAACGCGGATGCCAAGTTCTGTGCCGTGCCGCTCAAGGACTACATCGCCCACAGCCTGCGCGAGCAGTTCGTCATCCTGCAGATCGAGTCGCCGGAGGCCCTCGAGAACCTTGAGGAGATCGCGGCGGTGCCCGGCTTCGACATGCTGTGCTTTGGCCCGGGCGACTACTCCCACCTCATCGGCAAGCCCGGGCAGGTGAACGATCCCGAGGTCGTGGCCGCCCGCCAGCGCATCGCCCGGGTGGCCCGGCAAAACGGCAAGTACGCCATGGCCTCGGGCCTGATGGCATCGCGGCAGGCCCTGGAGACCGAGGGCCACAGCCTGTTCAACATCGGTGCCGACGTGGTCGGGCTTTCCGATTACGTCCGCAAGAACGTGCAGAGCTTCGTCGACGCCCCGGCCGGCGCCTTCGCCGCCGCGGCGCGCGCCTAGCCCTGCGGCCCACCCGATGGCCGGCCGCCGCCCCGCGCCCGCTCCGAGCCGTGACGGCACCCGCCGGCGCTAGCCGGCGGCTCCCCGGCCCACCCGTCCCTCTCCGGCCGGCCCATGCGCAGCGTCCTGCTTGGCGTGTTTGGCGTGCTGGTGGCGATGAGCGTCGTCGCCTACACGCTCACGCCCGCGCCGCCGCGGCATCGCACGCGGATCCTCTGGGCCAGCAGCGCGAATCCGTTCCGCCTGGCGCAGATCGAGCGCTTCAACGCGCTGCACCCCGACCTGCTGCTCCAGCTCGACAGCAGCAACAACCGCTTCGAAAAGATCATCGTCCAGAACAGCAGCGGCGTGGGCCCCGACTGTTTCGATGTCCTCACCGGCAGCTACCTCCAGGCCTATGTGGAATCGGGCGTGGCCTGGGACCTGACGGACCGGGCCGACGCGCTCGGCATCAAGGCCGACCGCGACGCGTGGCCGTCGATCCACAACGAGATCACGTACGAGGGCCGGCAGTACGGCTACCCGGCCAACGCCGGCACGTTCATGATTCTTTACAACAAGAACATCTTCGACCGCCGCGGCGTGCCCTACCCGTCCGAGGACATGACGTGGGACGAGTTCTTCCGCCTGCTGCAGCGGGTCAGCGAGTCGGGCCCCGCCGGCCCGCGGGTCTGGGGCACGAACGCGATGGATTATTCCGGACGCATGCCGGTGCCGTTTCTCTGGAAGACCCTGTTTTACTCGCAGCACGCGGAGTTCTTCTCGGCCGACGGCACGCATCCCACGATCGACACGCCGGAGCTGCGCACCGCCTTCCGGCTGCACCGCGACGCGGTCTTCCGCTACCAGGTGCTGCCGACCGGCGTGGAAGTGGGCACGATGACAGGACAGGGCGGCTGGGGCGGCACCAGCCTGACCCAGTTTGCCGAAGGGCGCTTCGCCACCGTGGTGTCGGGCAAGTTCGCGATCGCCTCGCTGCGCGGCTTTGTCGAGCAGCAGAAGCGCCAGCTGGAGCGCTGGGCGGCCGACCCCGCGCGCCAGGCCCGCGAACCGCGGCCGGAGGTCCTGCGCATCGGCGTCGTGCCGCTGCCCCACTTTCCCGGCCGGCCGTCCTGCGGGGTCGCCCTGTCGCAGACCGTCGTGATCAACCCGCAGAGCCCGCACCGCGAGGCGGCGCTCAAGTTCCTCCAGTTCCTCGCGAGCGACACCTACGCCCGAATGGTCGAGCTGTACGGCATGCCGGGCAATCCGTCGAAGGTGCGCTACGACTATCCGGTCTCGCATCCGGAGCTCGCCGAGCACGAGCTGACCCGGTGGGTCACGCGGACGATGGCGCAGGGCTACCAGACAAGGAAGAGCCCGTTTCTGCTCGATTTCGACGTCGAGCGCGTGCTGAACGACCAGGTCGCACGGCTGGAGGCCGACCCGGCGCTCGATCCCGACCAGCTGGTACGCGAGGCGCAGCAGCAGCTCGACGACCTGCTGCAGGCGAACCTCGGCCGCGATCCGCGGCTCGCGGCCCTGTACCGCGCCCGGTCCAATCCGGCGACTGCCCGATGAGACGCCACCCGCGATTTGTCGTGCTGCTGTTCCTGGCGCCGAATCTCCTCGGCTTCCTGACGTTCACGCTCGTGCCGGTGGCGCTGAGCCTGGCCGGCAGCTTCACCAACTGGAGCCTGCGCCCGGCGCTGCCGCTCGAGTTCATCGGCCTGCAGAACTATGCGCGGCTCCTGCACGACCAGCAATTCTACCTGTACCTCTACAACACGGCCTACCTGATGCTCGCGCTGCCGTTCTCGATCGGCGGGGCGCTGTGGCTGGCGGTGCTGCTGCACGGCCAGACCCGGTTCCGCCACGCCCCGACCGCCCGGCGGGCCACGCTCGCCAGCGGCCTGGCCACGCTGGCCGGCGCGGGCGCGCTCTGGTTCACCGGCTCGCCCAACCTCGCCTACCTCGTCGGATTCCTCGGGCTCGTGGCGACGCTGGGCTTCCACTTTGGCAGCGTGACCTACCGGACGGCGTACTACCTGCCCAACTTCACGGCCGGGGCGGCGACGATCCTGCTCTGGACGCAGCTCTACAATCCCACCTCCGGCCTGATCAACCAGGGCCTCGGCCGGGCCGCCGCCTGGCTCGGCTTCGAGGCGGCGGGCCCGGGCTGGCTGACGAGCACGAAATCGCTGCTGGGCTTCCTGCCGTGGCCGGAATTCTTCAACAACGGCGGCTTCGGCCTGGGCGCCCGCGAGGCGATCATGGCAATGGGTATCTGGGCCGCGATCGGCGGCAACAATCTCATCCTGTTCCTGGCCGGCCTCAGCAACATCCCGCCCGAGCTCAACGAGGCCGCGGAGATCGACGGCGCGGGTGGCTGGCAGCGCTTCCGGCACATCACCTGGCCGCAGCTCGCCCCGACGACGTTCTTCATCGTGATCATCTCGCTGATCGGCGGGCTCCAGGGCGGTTTCGAGCAGGCGCGCATGATGACCAACGGCGGACCCGCCGGCACCACCACCACGCTGAGCTACTACATCTACCTGCAGGGCTTCGAGCGCCTTGACCTCGGCTACGGCTCCGCGGTCGCGTGGGTCCTATTCCTGCTCGTGTTCGCCCTCACCGCCCTGCAGTGGTCGCGCCAGGCGCGCGACGGCCACGATTGACCGCCATGAACCGCGAGCTGCGCATCTTCCTCAAGCACGGCCTGCTGCTGTTCCTGGCGCTGGCCATGATCGGACCCTTCCTCTGGATGCTCGGGGCCAGCTTCAAGCCCAACGCCGAGATCGAGCGGCTCGCGCTGCTCCCCGACGACGTCCACGCCCAGAACTACGCGATTGTGCTCCGGCAGGCCCCGGACCCGCACACCGGGCACCTCCTGAACCTCAGTTTCCCCCGCTGGTACTTCAATTCGTTCTTCGTCGCGGCATGGGTCACGAGCCTGCAGGTGATGACCAGCGCGATGGCGGCCTTCGCCTTCTCGCGGCTTGCCTGGCGGGGGCGCGACACGGTGTTCCTGTTCTACCTCGGGACGATGATGATCCCGAGCATCGTGCTCATGCTCCCGAACTACCAGATCATGGTAAAACTGGGCCTGGTGAACACCTACCGCGGCCTCATCGTGCCGATGGCCTTTTCCGCCTTCGGCACGTTCCTGCTGCGGCAGTTCATGATCACGCTTCCACGGTCCTACGACGAGGCCGCCGAGATCGACGGCGCCTCGGCGCTGCAGCTCTTCCTCGATGTCATCCTGCCGCTCGCCCGCCCGGGGGTCGTGGCGCTCGCGATCCTGACCTTCCTCGGCAACTTCCAGTCCTTCGCCTGGCCGCTGATCATGGTGAAGGACGACTACCTCCGCACCATCCCGATCGGCCTGCTCTCGTTCCAGTCGGACTACGGGCAGCAGACCGAGCTGATCATGGCCGCGACCGTGATGAACATCGTGCCGCTGATCGCGCTGTTCATCGTCATGCAGCGCCAGCTGGTCGCCGGCATCCAGATGGGCGGCGTGAAGGGCTGAAGCACCGCCGGTTCAGAGGCGCACCTTGAGCACGACCTTGCGCACCGCGGCCGGCGCGCCCAGCGCGCAGCCGGGCTTGTGCGCGTCCTGCGGCAGGAAGATCGCCCACTGCCCGGGTCGGAGCACGAGGGAGGCGTTCGGCACGGCGTCGCGCACCAGGCCGTAGTCATTCGCCTCGTCGTAGGGCCGGTCCACCTCGAGCGCGCCCAGCGGGGCGTACTCGATGATCTCGGCGCCGGCGAAGAGGTACTGGACGTCGGCAAACTTGCGGTGATGCTCGAGCTTCCGCTCGGCCGCGGGCGTGGTGGTGTAGCTCTGGACCAGCGCGAAGAGGTCCGGGCCGTCGATCTCATAGCGGCCGTCGGCCACGTTGGCCGGCAGGCGCCGGAGATACTCGAAGCCCGCGGCGAGGCGCGGATGGAGCGGCGTGTAGATTTCGCTGAGGGTGAGCGTGTCGGTGATCATGGGAGAGTCCGGTGCGGGGGCGCGGCAAAGCGCGCGAGGTACCACTGCAGAAAGTCGTCGAGCTCCTCGTCGCGGCAGTGCGGGCCGGGCGCGTAGAACCGGCTGTCCACCCCGGCCTGCGCCTCCTCCACGAGGCGCTGGTCCTCGCGCAGCGTGTTGCCCCAGAGCCAGGTGACCTCGTCCATCCGGAAGTCGCGGCCCTCGACGGAGCCCGCGGCGACCAGCCAGGTCACCTCGATCTCGGTCTGCCGCACGCCGGTCGGCGTGAACCGCACCAGCATCGCATAATCGTTGTCCGCGACGAACCAGCAGAAGGGGAAGAACTGCATGGCCGTCACGCCGCCGTCGTATGCCTTGAACTCGCCCATCAGGGGCGCCACGGGCCGGCCGTCGCGGCTCTGGGTGAGGAAGCCCTCCCGGATCGGGATCCGGCACGTCGTCACAAACGCGCCGTCGCGGCGCCGGGTCAGGCCGGTCACATGGCCGAGCGCCTTGGCCCGCCGCTCCCACTCCTCGGTGTAGCGCCGGCGCTCCTCAGCCAGCCGCGGCGAGTCGTAGGCCCGGACATAAGACATCACCTGCGCCAGTTCGGGATGGGATGGCGGGCAGTGGTAGCACTCGAAGAAATTCTCCGCCGTCAGCTTCCAGTTGGCCCCCACGGCCAGCGTGTCGCGGCGGGCGATCTGGGCGCGGGCCAGCTGGTGCGGCCGGAAGAAGCGCGCCAGATCTTCGGCCACCGGGCCAAAGTCCGGCGGCTCCGCCGCGAAGCAGACGAAGATGAGCCCTTCCTCGATCCGGACGGCGATGCGCCGCAGACCCAGCGCGGCGCGGTCCTCGCCCTCCGGCAGGCCACGGGCCGCCAGCAGCCGTCCGTCGGGCTCGAACGCCCACGCATGATACGGGCAGACGAGTTTCGCGGCGTGCCCGGCGGGCTCGTGACAGAGCCGCGAGCCGCGGTGCGGGCAGACATTGACGAGCGCGTGGATCGCCCCGTCCCGTGCGCGGATGACGATGACCGACTCGCGGTCGATCCCGTAGAGAAAATAGTCGCCCGGCTGCGGGATGCGGCCCATATGGCCCGCGAAGAGCCATTCCCGCAGATACACCTGCTCGACGTCGCGGGCATAGACGGCCGGGGAAACGTAGAATTCACGCACCAGGCTCCGACCGGGCCGGTACGTCGCAGCGAGCGCCTCGCACTGCGCTTGGTCGAGCAGGGTGGAATTCATGCGTGCCTTGGAGGATTGCCGGTGAGCCGGGCCGCCCCGGCACGCGCCGGCAACGTCCGCCCTCTCGTCAGGCGACCGGGATGTGGTACAGGTAGGCGCTCGCGGTCCAGTTGTACTGCTGCCCCACGGAGAGCGCGCCCCAGCGCGTCATGTTCAGCACGATCTCGCCCGTTTCGCGGTCCTCGCGCGCGCTGGGCGTCGAGAGCGCCAGCAGCTCGCCGTCGCCCGGCCCCCGGTCATCGACCGTCCGCACGCTGCCCCGGTCCAGCAGGCCGGTCTTCCTGTCCACCTCCCCGATCACGAATGGATACCGCGGGCGGTTCCCGGTGGGATTCTGCGGCACGATGTTGCCGAGCCAGAACAGGCGCCCGGACGAGTGACTGATGAGCTGCGACGACGCGGCCGGGGAGAAGAACGGCTCGCCGCTGGTGTACGTCCAGACCTGCGGCTTGGTCCACGTCCGGCCCTGGTCGCTGGAGTACGCGATCCAGCGCCGGCCCGGCAGCGCGGGCTTCTTGTCGTTGGAGCCGCGCATGACCATGAGCAGCCGACCGTCCGCGAGCGGCGCCACGGTCGGCTCGTCCATGCCGCGCGTCGACAGCGCCGGATCGGCCTGCACCCGCTCGGACAGCTCCCAGGTCAGGTGCCGGCCGTCGGCGGCCCAGCGGCCGCGCAGCACGGCGGCGTCGCTGTAGGTGTAGCCGCCGCCCGGATTGTAGTAGCGTCCGTCGGGGCCGAGCGGAGAGATGATGACCGGGAGGATGAAGGTGCCGTCTGCGAGGATGATCTGCTTGCACGCATGGTCGCCGATCATGACCGCATTGCGGCCGACGAACACGCCGGGCAGCGGATGGCCCGAATTGAACTCCGCGCCGGGCGCGACGATTTCCTCGTCGATCGACCAGGTGAGCCCGGCATCTTCGGACACGCAATAATACACCACCCACTCCCAGAATCCCTCCAGCGGATCGTCGGAAGGCAGCAGCGCCTGGTTGTAGAAGCGCACGAGGCGACCGGTGAAGGGATCGGCGATCGCCCCGCGCAGCGAGCGCCGGAGCTTGGCCCCCGGCCGCTTCTCAAACGTCGGCAAGTCGCCGCCGATTGCCCAGGTCCGGCCGTTGTCGGACGAATACCGGCAGTGGGCCGAGTCCACCGTGTCCGAACGGGTCATGAGCTCGTGGATCGAGAGCAGGTCCAAGCCCTTGGGCCGGGTATAGAAAGTGGTGGCCAGGACGCTTTCGTTGGGCCGGGCCTCCATAAAAAGCTCGCGCCGGATCGGCGGAAGGGAGGCCGCACCCGTCGCCGCGCGGGTGAGAATCGACGGCGCCGCGGCCGCCAGGGCAGACATCTTGAGGAAGGTGCGTCGATCGGGATGGGAGTTCATGGGCAGGGAAAACCAGGTTGGGGCGGGAAAGCGGAACTAGAGCCAGCCGTGGGCGCGCAGCCCCGCCGCCAGGCGGGCCAGCTCGTCATCGGTCAGATTGTAGTAGGGTGAGCGCCGCCAGCGGCCGGCGAAGCCCTTGAGCTCCATGATGCCGTGGACCGCCGCGTCGAAACTCCCGGGGAAGGAGTTCATGAGTTCCCAGAACGGCACGTCGACCTCGGCGATAATCTGCCGGACCGCAGCATCATCCCGCCCGCTCGCCGCGCGCCAGAACCGGTGGGCAATCTCGGGTTTGAAGTAGATGAAACTCGAGAGGTAGCCGTCGCACCCGAAGGGCACATTGTTCAGCACTGCCTGCTTGGAGCCGCTCGCGAAGATTGCCCACCGGTCATGCCCGATCAGCCCGAGCTGGCGCCCGAGTTCGCCGCCGATGTCGTCCTTCACCGCCACGACGCCCGGCACCTCGTCGCGCAGCCGCCGGAGCAGTTCGAGCGCGCGGGGCAGCGGCCATTTGGCGAGGAAGTTCGTCACCAGCATCACCGGGATGCGCTCGGCCACGCGGCGGTAATGGTCAACGAGCGACTCGACCGTGCAGCCGAGGGACCAGTCCGGCGGCAGGACCATGAGCACATCGACGCCGCATCCGCGGCAAAATTCCGCAAACTGGACCGTCTGCCCCGTCCACCACACCCGATCGGCGGCCACCACCAGGGCCCGGCCGCCGGCATGACGCGCGGTGTCGGCCGTCACCTCGGCCACCTCCGCGTCGGACAACAGGGAGTACAGGCTGTCCCCGTAGGTCAGCACCACGGCGCGGCTGCCGCCGGCGATGACAAAGTCGGTGAACCGATGGAGGCCAGCGTAGTCGATCGCGCCCTGCCGGTCGAACGGCGTGGAAAGCGAGGCCAGCGGCCCCGAGAGGGCGTGGCGAAATTCCGCGACCGATTTCATCGGCGGCGAGGTTTCCGGCGGCGCGGCGCGGCAAAGGCCGCGAGCCGCTCGCGCACGTAGTTTGCGAGGCCAATCACGTCGGCGCCGACGGTGAAAAACTGGTGGCCTTCCCTTGCCAGCTCGGCGCGCGACGCGGCCGAGCCGGCCGCCATCACGAACTTGCCGGCGGCCCGCGCGCGGCGGGCGATGCGGGCCCGCGCGGCCACGACCGTTGGATCACCGGTGTCGCCCGGGTGCCCGATGAGGTGGGCAAAGTCGCCGGGACCAAAGCAGATCATGTCAAAACCCGGCACCGCGAGAATCGCGTCGAGCTGCTCCAGGCCCTCGGGCGACTCGATCTGGAGGATGATAAACCGCTCCCGGAGGCTGTTCGCGAGATAGTCGCGGATGGGCGCCTGGCAGAACCGGCCGTCGGCGTTGCCGCCGTCCATCGGCCGGCGGCCGACGGGCTGGAAGCGGGCCCATTCGACGATCTGCTGCGCCTCAGCGGCCGAGCGCACATGCGGCACCATGATGCCGGTCGCATCGGCCTCGAACGGCTTCACGTAATCGCTGTAGCTGCCCTTCTCCACCCGCACGATCGTGTCGACGTCGTGCAGCTTGGCGGCGCGGACCTGGTGCTCGATCAGGTTCCAGTTGGACGGCACGTGCTCGTTGCACAGCCAAACGGCGTCCACGCCGGCCAGCCCGGCGATTTCGATGACGCGGGGATCGGCCAGGTTGGACTTCAGGCACGTCGCGGTGCGCCCGGCGCGCAGCTCACGGAGCACGCGGCTGCGGCGCAGGCGCCGGGAGGCAGGGGCATTCATACGCGGGGTCGGCGTTCGGTTCGGGCAGGAGCGTAGGAACGAATGGCAAAGTTGCAGGCAGAAAGGCCGCGGGGCCGAAACCGGCCCCGCGGCCGCAGCAGACGAGGAAGGGCGGGCCGGAGCACACCACCTGGGTGCATCCGGGCCCCGCCCTCGCCTTCAATTACCAGATGTAGGACGCCGTCAGGGTGGTCCGCCGGCCTTCCTGCACGTACACGCTGGCGGGCGTGTCCTCGCGCATGAAGCCGGTGCCATCGGCGACGTTGGTGCACGCCAGGTTGAACCGCAGGTGTCCCTTGCCGTACTTCATCGTGTAGGTGGCAAAGAGGTCCGTGGTGCCGAAGCCAGGGGTGATGAGCAGCCGGGTGCTGGAGATCTGGTCACCCTGGTAACGATAGCCGCCGCCCACCGCGAAGTTGTCGTTGATATTCACCTTCAGCGTGAAGTTGTAGGTGATCTTCGGGGCCCACACCGCGCGGAGGTTGCCCGCCGGCTGGATGCCGGTCGCAGGCTGGTGTTCCTGGTACGGGCCGTCCGCCGAGTAGAATCCGCCGATGAAGGAGAACCGCTTGTTGTTGAAGCCAAGCTGGCCTTCCACGCCTTTGTTCTTCTGCTCGCCGTCCTGAATGAAAAAGCCCGTGTTGAACGGATCCGGGCGCCACTTGTTGCTCACTGACATCGAGAAGTAGGCCAGGCTGCCGGTGATGTTGCCGCCGAAGGCCGGCATGTCGATCTTGGTGCCGAACTCGTCATCCTTGCCCGACTCCGGATCGAGGGTGTGGCCCGAGGCCGTCGTGCCCGTCGCGACCGGCGAATACGCCTCGGTGTGGCCGTAGTACGCCACCCAGGTCGGGGTGATCTTGTAGACGAAGCCGTAGTCCGTGGTGAGCTTCTCGGTGATCACGGTCGGAGCCGGATTGCCGACATACTGCCCGACCGGTGGCGGCGTGTTCGCTGGCGAGATGGATTTCACGAGCGAACCGTTCTGATCGTAGTTGTAGCGGGCGCGGAAGATCAGCTGGAGCTTCTTGTCCCAGAGCCCGAACGTTTCGCCCACGGACGCCGACGAGGAGTTCTGCGTCACGTAGGGAATGATCAGCGTCGGGTACGTGAACGTGTATCTCATGGCGCTCAAATCCGGATTGCTCGGGTCGATGAGCGGATTGGGCCGCGGATTGGTCGACGAGAGCATGTTGTTCGCGAGGAACAGGATGTTCTCGGTGAAGTCGTCGAAGTTCACGTTGAAGAACATGTCATTCGACATGCCCTTCGGCAGGTCATCCTCGTTCCACGCCAGCGTCGCGTCGCCGAACCACGACTTCTGCGTGTAAACGCGCTGGTTCGGAAGGAACGTGTAGTACTGCGCCGGCAGGCCCGGCGTCGGGTCGCCCATGCCGTAGGTGTACTTCCAATCGTTCGCCATCTGCTGGAGGAGCGAATTCAGCTTCAGACTCCAGTGCTCGTTCAGCTGGCCCGTGAACGTCGCCTGCAGGATGCGGTCCGTGTCGCGGTTGCCCATGTCGTCCTCGGCCTGGTTGGACGAGAACGCGCGGATGAGGTTACCGTTCTTGTCGAGCTGTGAGGGGGTCCAGGACTGGTCGGACTTGATGAACTCGTAGCGGACCTCGAGGCGGGACGTGGGCGAGAAGTCGTAGGCGATCGACGGCGCGATCATCCAGACCTTGTTGTAATCGTAGTTCCGGCTCGGGTAGTCGTAATCCTGGTGACTCACGACCAGGCGGTACTGGAAGTTCTTGCTGTCACCCAGCGCCTCACCCCAGTCGAGCATCTCGTGGGAGAATCCGGCGGTGCCGGCGCCCAGCAGGATCGTGTTCACCGGATTCCGCTTCGGGGTCTTCATCGTCAGGTTGATGTAGCCGCCATAGCCCGCCGAGCGGCCGTAGAGCATCACGGACGGGCCCTTGATGACTTCGATCGTCTCGAAGTTGTCGGCCACGAGTTCGCTGAGGTAGTGCGTGGTCGCGCCGTTGACCGACCAGTTCTGCGCCCGGAAGCCACGGATGATGGCATTCGTGCCCTCGATGCCGGGGCCCGTCAGGTTCGAGACACCGGCGGCGAATTTCTCGAACAGCTGGTTCGGGTCCATCAGGCCGGAGTCGTCGATCGCCGCGCGGGTGATCACGCTCAGGGTCTGCGGCACCTCGATGATCTTCATCGCGACCTTCGAGCCTGAGACCGTGTCGGACGCGAGGTAGCCCATGGAGGAGTCCTGGTTCACGACGAAGGGATTCATCTTCACGGTGCGATCCGAGTCGCTGCCGGAGGATTTCGACTGGTCAGTACTGCTGTCGCTGGCGGAAGTCGCGACCGGAGTCGCCTTCTTTGCGTCCTGCGCTGACAGTTGCCCGAGGGCAACGAACGACATCAGCACACAGAGAAGCGTGCCGTGCCGGATAAGGTTCCTTGATGCGTTCATGGTGGGGTTGCTGGTTTCCTGAGTTGACTCACTAACCAAGATCGGAGGCCGCTCCGGCCGCTTGCAGGTGCCGGGTCGGGCCTTCAGGCCGGTTCAAACGGCGAAGATCCTTCACGCCGTGCGAACCACCCCCCAAGCGCGCGCCGTTTCCGCCCGCCACCTGCCACCGCGGGCGGTCGGACCGGACGACAAATCGTCCGTGTTCCATGGCCACAAAGCTTCGCGTGCCGTCGAGAACGAGCATTGCTCTCGCTTGGATTTTTAGGGTTGAGGTTCAGTCGGACGCACAAAACACGCCCGACGGCATCCTCGGGTATACACAGTAATACGCATGTCAATCTGGAAATGCCTGTTTTCGCGCAACCCGCGAAAGCGGCGCGTGTTCAGCGGTCATGGCGGGAGCGAACGGACTTCCCTCCGGCAACAGTCTCAGCCCTGAAAATGAATGTTCGTTCGCCGGTTTGCCCCTCGGGCGCGGCAATCACCGTCCGCCGCGGACCACGCACGGCGTTCAGTTCAACTCCCGCGCCGACTCAAGGTCCAGATAGAGCCGGGCGTGACTCTGACGCCGCAGGATTGACGCCGGACAATGGTGGCCCACCGGGCCACGCAGCGCCGATGCCACGGCACGCGCCTTGCGGGGCCCCGGCACGATGGCGAACAGGCGGCGCGCCGACATCAGGGCCGGGATGGTCAGGGTCAGGGCCATGCGCGGCACCGCGTCGAAGGTCGGGAAGCAGCCGTCGTTGACCTGCTGGGTGCGGCAGGCGTCGTCCAACTCGACCGCCTTCACCCAGACGGGATCGGAAAAGTCCGCCACCGGAGGATCGTTGAACGCGAGGTGACCGTTCTCACCGATGCCCAGGAACACGGCGTCGATCGGATCCGCCCGCAGCAGGTCCGCATAGCGCCGGCACTCGTCCGCCGGCACCCGGGCATCGCCGGCGAGTTCGTGCACCGCCGCCAGCGCGACCCGGGCCGTGACGTGACGCCGGAGGTACGAGCGGAAGCTCGCCGCGTGCGACGCCGGCAATCCGACGTACTCGTCCATATGGAACGCCGTCACCCGGCCCCACTCGATTCCCGGCGCCGCGGTCAGCGCCGCGAGAAACTCATCCTGCGAGGGCGCGCAGGCGAACACCACCCGCGCCCGCCCATTCCGTCGCACCACCTCCCGCAGGTGGCCAGCCGCCGCCGAGGCTGCGGCCTGGCCGAGCTCGAGGCGGGACGAATGGACTTCCACTGCAAGCTGGTCGACCTGGAGCTGGCGCGAACTCACGGGCAGAAAACTAGGGGTTCGAGGCGGACCCGGCCAAGCGGGCCCCGACCGTTTCCATTTCCAGTCCTGGCCAAACGGCACGAAGGGAGGCGGCGACGTGGTCCACGTCGGCCTCGGTATAGAGCGCTCCCAGCGGCAGCGCGACCATCCGCTCCACCAGGGATCGGGTGCGGGGAAAATCCTGCTCGCGGTAACCAGGCGCCGGCCAAGGCGCGAGGCCCGCAAAGGGCGAAGCGCCCGGCGCGTGGGCGGCACCGGTCTGGCAGTAGGCGCGGGCGTAGTGGCAGTACGTGCCGGTATGCTGGGTGCAGTTCACCCCGAGCGCCGCCAGCTCCTCGCGCAGCCGGGCCGCGTGCCGCGCCGAGGGAAGAAATAGGTAGGTTTCAAACCCGAGGTCACCGGCGGGATCCGGAATCCGCCGGAACCGGATGCCCGGAAGGTCCTGGATGCCGTCCATCAGCCGCTGCCGCATTGCGCGCAGCCGCAGCTTCAGCGCGGGCAGGCGCCGCAACTGGGCGAGGGCCACCGCGCCGGCGAGTTCACCCATCCGAAAGTTGCTTCCTGAGAACACCTGGCCTGCGGCCGGGCTGAGCTTCTCGTGGAACGCGCGATACTGCCCGACATCACTCATGCGCACGGTACGCTCGTAGAGTCGTGGGTCACTCGTCGTCACCAGGCCGCCTTCCCCGGAGGTGATGATCTTCCGCGCCTGGAAGCTGAACGTGCCGATCGCGCCGATCGAACCGATCGCGCGGCCGCGGTACGTGGCGCCCGCGCTCTCGGCGCAGTCCTCGATCACGGCCACGCCGGTGCCGTGCACAGCCGCGAGGATGGCATCGAGGTCGGCGGGCACACCCTGATAGTGCACCACCAGGACGGCCTTGGTCCGCGGGGTCCGCAGGCGGGCGATCTCCGCCGGATCCAGGTTCAACGAGTCATCGCTCTCCGCGAGTACCGGCCGCGCCCCCATCCGCACGACCGCCGTGAAACACGAGATCCAGCTCCAGACCGGCACGATCACCTCATCGCCCGGCCCGATCCCAAGCGCCCCAAGGGCTACCTCCAGCGCCGCCGTGCCGCTCGTGACCGCCAGCGCGAACTTCGATCCGACGTGCCCGGCAAACTCCCGCTCCAGCGTCGAGACCATCGCCGGAGGCTCACCCGCCCCGACGCCGTAATAGCGGAACAGCTGCCCGCGTTCGAGCGCCTGCAGCACCAGTGCTTTCTCGGCCTCGCCAACCAGACATTCACCAAGTCCCATCGGCGGGAGCACACGACGCGACGGAAGTTCAGAGGTACGGTTCATAAGAGAATTGACAATCGGAGGTAACGGACGGGTATTTCTGTGTATACATCTCTAGACAAGCCTAATTTTCCTCTCATGCCTGCCCCGTCCAAGATCGTGGATTCGCACCAGCACGTGAACTGGCACCGTCGCGACGCCAAGGGGCTCGTGGCGGACTGTGATGCTCACGGAATTGCGTACGCATGGCTCCTCAGTTGGTGCCTCGGGCCTGCCGAGTACGAGTCGGCGGATTATCAGGTGCACCTGAATCCGCTGATCATGACGGAGGGCGCGAGTCACCCGGGCATCCCGCTTTCGGAGCTGGTCGGGGCGCGCGATCGATTTCCCGGGCGGTTTCACGTCGGATTCTGTCCCAATCCGCTCTGGCGAAACGCGGCGCAATTGCTCGAGGTGGCCTACCACATGCACGGCGTGCGGATCTGCGGCGAGTGGAAGTACCGGCAGCTCTTCGACGACCCCCGCAGCCTCGAGATCTTTCGCATGGCCGGCTCCCTTCGCATGCCGGTGGTGCTGCATCTCGACGTGCCCTACCTCCGGGGTCCTTCCAGCCGTCCCGAATACCAGCCGCTCTGGTTCGGCGGCACCGTCGCCAATCTCGAACGCGCGCTACAGGCCTGCCCCGAGACGGTGTTCATCGGCCACGCCCCGGGTTTCTGGCGCGAGATCAGCGGTGATGCGGACGACGACCCCAAACAATATCCCGACGGCGCCGTGACGACCGGAGGCCGTTTGTACCGGCTGTTCACCACCTACCCTAACCTCTATGCGGATCTCTCGGCCGGTTCGGGCCGGACCGCGCTGGCGCGAGATCCCGGACACGCCGCGAAATTCGTGACCCAGTTCAGCGACCGCCTGCTGTTTGGACGGGACTACTACGAACAAAAGCTGCACGAATTCCTGCAAACCCTGCCGCTTCGCCAGTCCGTCGTGGACCAGATCTACTGGCAGAACGCCGAACGGCTCGTGCCCCCTCCCACCCGCTGATTTTACCGTGAAAACCCTCCGCCTTGGACTCATTGGCCTCGATACCTCGCATGTCGAAGGTTTCGCGGCCCTCATCAACGATGCCCGCAACCCGGACCATGTGCCCGGGGGACAAATTGTCGCCGGATTTCCGGGCGGCTCGCCGGATTTCCCCCTCAGCATCAATCGCGTCGACGGCTACACGCAGAAACTGCGCGACAGCTATCAGGTGAAGATGCTCAGCAGTCCCCGGGAGGTGGCGGCCGCGGTAGATGCCGTGCTGCACACCACGGTCGACGGCCGCATTCATCTGGCGCAGTTCGCCGAGATCGCCCCCCTGCGGCGGCCGACGTTTCTCGACAAGCCCTTTGCCACGACGTCGGCAGACGCCCGCGCCATCGCGGAACTCGCGCAGCGGCACGGCACGCCGCTTTTCAGCAGTTCCAGCCTGCGCTACGCGGGCGCGTTCACGGCCGCTCTGGCCGACCAGTCCGGCGGCAAGGTCACGGGCGCGGACTTTTTCGGCCCCCTCCATCTGCAGCCAAGCCAGCCGGGATTCTTCTGGTACGGCATCCACACCGCCGAGATGCTCTACGCCACCCTCGGGACCGGCTGCGCGAGCGTGCGGGTGAGCGCCACCTCCGACCACGAGGTGGCCACGGGCACCTGGCGCGACGGACGCCTCGGCGTGATCCGCGGCTATCGCACGAGCAACAACTCATTTGGCGGGGTGATCCATCGCGAGAAAACAACGCACTACGTCGACGTCGCGGCGGGACCGCGCCCGGACGTCGGCCTGACGCAGGCCATCATGCGCTTCTTCCACGGCGCACCTGCGCCGGTTGCCCTTGAGGAGACCGTGGAACTGATCCGGTTTCTCGAGGCGGCGAACGAAAGTCGCGCCAACGGCGGCCGCGAGGTGGAGCTTTAGGGTGTTGCTTAAGCTAGATCGGCGGGTGCCACCGAGATCACGGAGGTTGCACCGAGGCCACGGAGCCTGGGCCCTCCGCCTCGGCTCGGCGCTCTCGGCGACGTCAGCCCCGACCGAAAGGGCTCTTGCGCGCCGATGTGTGGCCGTCGCGATTCACTTCGCGGTGTAGCCACCGTCGACCGGCAGGTTCGCGCCCGTGATGTAGCTGGAGGCGTCGCTCAGCAGGAAGATGACGGCACCGCCCAGATCGGAGTTTTCCGCCATGCGGCCGAGCATCGTCATCTGCGAGTAGCGCTGCACGAACACCGGGTCGTGGTTGTTGTAGAATCCGCCCGGCGCGACGCAGTTCACGCGCACCCCGGACGGACCCCACAGCGCGGCGAGGTAGCGCGTGAGGTTCAGCATCCCGCCCTTGTGGAAAAAGTAGTCCGGCACGGTTCCGATGTTCGTGCCTTCATAGAGAAACAGGTTCGCGCCCACCATGCCCTGGATCGATCCGATGTTCACGATGCTCCCCGCCCGGCGCGCCTGCATGACCTCGCCAAACGTCCGTGAGATCGCAAAGAGCCCGGTGGAGTTCACCCGCATCGATTCCTCCCAGCGCTCAAGGGGATCATCGACGCCCTTCATGGTGCGCAGCACGGCATTGTTCACGAGTCCGTCGACCCGGCCGTGGCGCTCGAGAATCCGGTCGCGGAGCGCGAGCACCGAGCCCTCGTCGCCCTGGTCAAGCCGCTCGGCCTCGACCTGAAATCCGCGCCGACCTTCCTCGTCGGCCACCTTGCGCAGCGCTGCCACGTCCCGCGAGGCTAGCACCAGGGTTGCGCCCGCCTCCGCCAGGTCGGCTGCCAGCCCGCGGCCGTAGAGCCCGGCGCCTCCCGTCAGAACTACCACCTTCCCCGCCAGACTGAATCGATCCAATGCCTTCATGATTGGTCCTCCCCGCGCCGGTCAACGTCCACTTCGGGACGAACCCGGCAACCTTCTTCAAGATTTGCTTGCACGTTATCAATACCTAGT
>JAFEGX010000019.1 GCA_018239675.1 Verrucomicrobiota bacterium | reverse complement strand
GCACCGTCGGCACGGTGTATTTCGTGCCGTCGCCCGGACTGCTGACCAGCTATGTGCCCGAGCAGGTCCGCAAACTGTATCCCGGCATCGCGGCGATCGAGATGGGCGTGACTCCGCTCGAGGCCAAGGTGCTGCGGCTGACCTTTCACCCGGACGGCGACGAGGCCGGCCGCGGCGCGCGGCTGCGCATCGAGGGCCGGCCGCGCGACCCGAAGCTGATCGCCCCGCTGGAGCTCGACGTGAATTTCACCGGCCCGCTCGAAAGCCTGGTGCGGAAGGCGCTCGACTCGCGGCTGAAGATCGGAGCCGGGAAATAATCCCTCAACCGTTGGCTACGAGGCCACGGCGTGGGAAGGCCCAAACGCCAGACCGCCAAACGCCAAATGACTGAGCGGGCTGAGCCCGCGAGGGCGGAGGCTGTGGTTTTTCAGGGGGCAGTCATTCGACCTGCGACCTGTCACCTTCGACTTCCGACCCGCGCGCATCGCGCGGATCGGAAACATAGTTTGTTTTCCCGGGTCCATGCGTACACGCTCCCCACCAATGAATCTTCGCCTCCTGCTTTCCGGCCTCCTGCTCGCGTTCGCGGCGGCGGGCTGCGTGCATGTCAAAACCGACCCGATTGAAGTGAAGCCGATCCACATCACCGTCGACGTGAACGTGAAGGTGGACAAGGCGCTCGACGACTTCTTCGGCGACCTCGACAAGAAATCCACGACCATCAATCCCAGCCCGTCGGCCAACTGATCCCATGAAATCCAATCTTGTCCGCCTGTTCCTCCTCGTCTGCTCCCTGGGCCTGATGCTCCCGGCGCTGCGCGCCGAGGACCTCGGCGCCGTGAAGGCGCGCATGAACCAGCGCCTGGGCGACATTGACCGCCTGAAGGCCAGCGGCGCCGTGGGCGAGAACCTCCGCGGTTTCCTCGAGGTCCGCGACGGCGGCGGCTCCGCCGCGAGCGTCGTGGCTTCCGAGAATGCCGACCGCGAGACGGTCTACGCGGCCATCGCGAAGCAGACCGGCTCGTCGCCCGAGGCCGTCGGCCGCGCCCGCGCCCGCCAGATCGCCGGCGGCTCCGCCGCCGGCGTCTGGCTGCAGCACGAGGACGGCAGCTGGCACAAGAAATAGCCGGATGCCGGCGGTGCCGGCAGGTCGAAGGTCACAGGTCCCAGGTCGAAAGGCGGCGAGCTGCTAGCGAGGCCGGTGGTCACCTTTGGTCTGCTGGCGACGTATTATCCCGACCAGGTTTGTGCCGCCGACCGACCTGCGACTTTCGACCTGCGACTTGTCCCCTTCGAGCTAGGACTTGCGGCTCGCGCGGCTTTTCCGCAGCGTCTCGGCCAGTGTTCCCGTCCATGAAGCTCCTCCGCCTCCTCGCCGCCGCGCTGTCCGTGGCAACGGTGGCCACCGCCAAGGAATTCTCGCCCGCCATCGTCTACGACTTCGGCGGGAAGTTTGACCGGTCGTTCAACCAGTCGGCCAGCGAGGGTGCCGAGCGGTTCAAGCGCGACACCGGGATTGCGTTCCGGGAGTTCGAGATCACCAACGCGGCGCAGCGCGAGCAGGTGATGGCCCAGCTGGCCAAGCGCGGCTCGGACATCATCGTGGCGGTCGGCTTCACCCAGGCCTCCGCCGTCGAGCGGGTCGCGCGGCAGTTCCCGAACGTCAAGTTCACCATCATCGACGCCGTCGTCGACCTCCCGAACGTGCAGTCGATCAATTTCCGCGAGCAGGAATCCTCCTACCTCTGCGGCATGGCGGCCGCGCTGGCCTCCAAGTCGGGCAAGATCGGCTTCGTGGGCGGCATGGACATCCCGCTGATCCGCAAGTTCGCGCTCGGCTACGTCGAGGGCGCCCGCCACGTGCGACCGGACATCGAGGTGTTCGAAAACATGACCGGCACCACGCCCGCCGCCTGGGGCGACCCAACCAAGGGCGCCGAGCTGGCGCGCAGCCAGTTCGGCCGCGGCGCGGATGTCGTCTTCCATGCCGCCGGCGCGACCGGGATCGGCGTCATGCAGGCGGCGATGGACGAGGGCAAGCTCAGCATCGGCTGCGACAGCAACCAGGATTACCTCCATCCGGGCAGCGTGCTCACCTCGGCGGTGAAACGCGTTGATGTCGCAGTCTACAAGGCGTTCAGCGACGCCCGCGCCGGCACCTGGAAGGCCGGTCAGCTGGTGCTGGGCCTCGCGGAGGACGGGGTGGACTACTCTTACGACGAGCACAATCGCGGGATCCTGACCCCCGCGATCAAGGCCCGGCTCGACGCCGCGAAGGCCGACATCATCGCGGGCCGGATCAAGGTGCCGGAATACCGGGCGCCCTGACGGATCGCGCGCCGACTGTCCGCCGCCATGAACTCCGCTCCCGCGTCGTCGCCCGCGCTGGAGCTGCGGGGCATCGACAAGCGCTTCGGGACGGTTCACGCCAACCGCAGGATTTCCCTGACGATCGCGCGTGGCTCGATCCACGGCCTGATCGGCGAAAACGGCGCCGGGAAGTCGACGCTGATGAACATCGTCTACGGGTTCTACCCGGCCGACGCGGGCGAGATCCTGGTGGGGGGCCGGCGGGTGGACGTGGGCTCGCCGCAGGACGCCATCGCCGCGGGCATCGACATGGTCCACCAGCACTTCATGCTCGTGGAGAATTTCACGGTGCTTGAGAACATCGTCCTCGGCGCCGAGGGCGGTTGGCAGCTCGCCGCCGGCCTGGCCCGCGCCCGCGCCCGGCTTGAGGCGCTGGCCCGGGATTACGGCCTGGAGGTGCCGCTCGACGCCGTTGTCTCCACGCTGCCGGTCGGGCTCCAGCAGCGCGTGGAAATCCTGAAGGCCCTCCACCGCGGCGCGGAAATCCTGATCCTCGACGAGCCGACCGCCGTGCTGACCCCGCAGGAGGCGGACCAGCTCTTCCGGCTGCTCGGACGGCTGCGGGACCAGGGCAAGACCGTGATCCTCGTCACGCACAAGCTGCGCGAGATCATGGCCGTCACCGACCGCGTCACCGTCATGCGCCAGGGCTCAATCGTGGCCGAGGTGGCGACGCGCGACACGTCCCCGCGCGATCTGGCCGAAAAGATGGTCGGGCGCGCCGTGCTCCTGCGCGTCGAGAAGGGTCCCGCCCGGCCCGGCGAGGTCGTGCTCGCGGCCCGGGGGCTCGAGGTGCGCGACCGGCGCCAGGTGGCGCGCCTGAAGAACGTGAGCTTTCAACTGCGGGCCGGCGAGATTGTCGGCATTGCCGGCGTGGCGGGCAACGGCCAGTCCGAGCTCCTCGCCGCCCTGGCTGGCACGCTGGCCCCGAGCCGGGGCGAGATCGAGCTGGCCGGGCACGAGCTGGTCCGGGAGCGGCTCGACGCCCGCGCGCGCCGCGCGCTGGGCCTGGCCCACGTGCCGGAGGACCGGCTGCACGACGGCATGATCGGGGGCTTTGCCGCCGAGGACAACGCGATCCTCGGCTATCATGACCGCGCGGCCTACAACCGCGGCGCGCTCCAGGACCGGCGGGCGATCACGGCCGACTGCGAGCGCAAGATGACCGGCTACGATGTCCGCCCGCCTCGGCCGCGCCTGCCGCTGGCGTCGTTCTCGGGCGGCAACCAGCAGAAGCTCGTGCTCGCGCGCGAGATCGAGGCGGCCCCGCGCGTCCTGCTCGTCGGCCAGCCGACGCGCGGCGTCGACATCGGGGCGATCGAGTTCATCCACCGCCGGCTCGTCGCGCTGCGCGATGCCGGCTGCGCCGTGCTGGTGGTGTCGGTGGAGCTCGACGAGATTCTCGGGCTGGCGGACCGGATCCTCGTGATGGCCGGCGGCGAGGTGATCGGCGAGGTGCCCCGGGCGGAGGCCACCGAGGAGCGGCTCGGCCTGATGATGGCCGGGGTGCGCGGGGAGGGGGCGGCATGACGGAGCCGGGGCGACTGCCGAAGTGGGTCGACTACGGTCTCCTGCCGGCGCTCAACCTCCTGGCCGCGCTGCTGCTGGCCGGCGGGATCATCCGGCTGATGGGCGAGAGTCCGGTCGCGGCGCTGAAGTTGCTCGCCGACGGCGCGGGCGGTTCGCCGGAGTCAATCGGCTACACGCTGTACTACGCGACAAACTTCATCTTCACGGGCCTGGCGGTGGCGGTGGCGTACCACGCGGGCCTCTTCAACATCGGCGCCGAGGGTCAGGCGTACATCGGCGGGCTGGGCACGGGCCTGGTCTGCCTGGCGGTCGGGCACTGGCCGTTTTGGATCGTGCTCCCGCTTGCGATCCTGGCCGGCGCCGCGGGCGGCGCGGCGTGGGCGTTCGTGCCGGCCTGGCTGCAGGCGCGACGCGGCAGCCACATCGTGATCACCACGATCATGTTCAACTTCATCGCCTCGGCGCTGATGACCTACCTGCTGGTGAACGTGCTGATCCGTCCGGGCCAGCAGTCGCCCGAGACCCGCGAGTTTGCCGCGGCGAGCTTCATGCCGGTGCTGCCGTTTTTCGGCGCGCCGCTCAACCTGGCGTTTGTCGTGGCGCTCGGGGTCGCGGCCCTGGTGTGGATTTTCATCTGGCGGACGCGCTGGGGTTACGCGTGGCGCGTGGCCGGCGCCAATCCGTCCGCCGCGGTCTACGCGGGCATCCACCCCGATCGCGTGACGCTCGGGGCGATGCTGCTCTCGGGGGCGCTGGCGGGCCTGCTGGGACTCAACGAGCTGATGGGCGCCCAGCACCGCATCCTGCTCGATTTCCCGGGCGGCGCGGGCTTCGTCGGCATCGCGGTCGCCCTGATGGGCCGCAACCACCCGGTCGGCATCGTGGCGTCGGCCATCCTGTTCGGCGCGCTGGTGCAGGGCGGTTCGCAGCTCTCGTTCGACATGCCCCGCGTGAACCGGGACATGGTGGTGGTGATCCAGGGCCTCGTGATCCTGTTCTGCGGCGCCCTGGAGCACATGTTCCGCGCCCCGCTGGTGGCGTGGTACCGTCGCAGGCTGGAGCAATCGAATCCGCAATCCGCGATCCGCAATCCGCAATCCTAGGTCCCGCCCCGTGGAAACCTACACCCTCGTTGTCCTGCTGCTGGCCGCCACGATCCGCGTGGCGACGCCGCTGCTGCTGGCAGCGCTGGGCGGACTGTTCTCCGAGCGCGCGGGGGTGATCGCGCTGGGTCTGGAGGGCATGATGTTGGGCGCGGCGTTTGCGGCGGCGGCCGTTTCCGCGGCCAGCGGCTCGGCCTGGCTGGGGCTCGGGGCCGGCATCGGCACCGCGGTCCTGCTGGCGCTCGTCATCGCGGTGGCCGGCGTCACGTTCCGCGGCAACCAGGTCGTCGCCGCCATGGCGGTGAACATCATGGTGGCGGGACTTGGTCCCTCGCTGGCCCTGGCCTGGTTCGACCTTGGCGGCCAGACGCCCCAGCTGAATGACGCCGCGCAGCGTTTCCGCGAGCTGGTCTGGCCCGGCGCCGAGGCGGCGCGGCACACGCCGCTGCCGGGCTTGCTGTATGCGGAACTCCTGAGCGGACACAGCGTGATCGTCTATCTGGCGTTCGCGTTGGTGCCGGCGGCGGCGTGGGTGCTTTACCGTTCGCGCTTCGGGCTGAGGCTTCGCGCGGTGGGTGAGAACCCGTCGGCGGTGGACACCGCGGGGCTCTCGGTGACCGGGCTGCGGTACCAGGCCGTCGTGCTGTCGGGCGTGCTCTGCGGCGTGGCCGGTGCATACCTTTCGACGGCGGCGAGCTCGGGGTTTGTCCGCGACATGACCGCCGGCAAAGGCTACCTGGCGCTCGCGGCGCTGGTGTTCGGCAACTGGCGGCCGTGGCGGACGCTGGGGGCCTGCCTGCTTTTCGCGTTCACCGATGCGCTGGCCACCCGGCTCCAGGGCGTGCCGCTGCCGCTCGTCGGGGTCATCCCGGTCCAGTTCGTGCTCGCGCTCCCGTACGTCCTGACCGTGCTGCTCCTCGCCGGCTTCGTCGGCCGGGCGGTGGCTCCGGCGGCGATTGGCCAGCCGTATGAGAAGGAACGGTGAGGTTCGGGACTCAGAAGTCCGCAGTCGAATTTCGAACTTCCCCCTTTCCGCTTCGTCCCCACATTGCGCCCATGACCATTGAAGAGCGCCTGGCGCGTCACCTTTCCAAGTCGGCGGACATCTCCGGCGCGCTCTTCGTCGCGGCCAACGCCACCGTGCACGGCGACGTGGTGCTCGGGCTGCAGACGAGCGTGTTTTATGGCGCCGTCCTGCGCGGCGACATTCACGAGATCCGGGTGGGCGAGGGGACAAACATCCAGGACAATGCGATCGTCCACCTCGCCGACGACTATGGAGCGTACATCGGCAAGTGGTGCACGATCGGCCATGCCGCCATCATTCATGCCTGCACGATCGGCGACGAGTGCCTGATCGGCATGGGAGCGACAATCCTCGACGGCGCGGAGATTGGCGCCCAGAGCATCGTTGGCGCCAACGCCCTTGTGCCGCAGCGCTTCAAATGTCCGCCCGGGTCCATGGTCCTCGGCATGCCCGCGAAGGTGGTCCGGCCGCTGCGTCCCGAGGAAATCGCCGGGCTTCGCCCCTGGGCCGAGAAATACGTGGCCACCGCCAAGGCCCACGCCGAGCGCCAGCGGCGGCTCGGCTCCACCGCCTAGGACGCCGCCGGTCTGGAGGGTTTTCGATTCAGGTCGACCGGTGGGTGACACCGAGGTCACGAGGGAGCACCGGCTCGTAGAGCCGCGACTTCCGCATCGGACCGGTGCTCTTGATGGCGTCGCCATGAACCGAGATGACCTTGACCGGAATTGCAGCCGCAATGAGGCGCAAGAACTCGACACCGTCGCACGGGGCCTCAATCGGGCCATGCGTCGAGGTATCCGATTTCCCTGGCACGGAAGCTGGCCGTGGATTGATCTGGCTTTTTGAGCCCCCTTGCGGCTGCCCGTTCGTTGGCTAAGCCCTAGAGAGTCTCGAGAACGTAGAACGTGTAGCGGAAGTTGGCGTCGGCGCTTTCCTGCCGGCTGAGCTCCCGCCAGCGCAGGTGACGCCACTCGGGGAAGCGGGTGTCGCCCTCCACCTGGGCGTGCACGAGGGTGAGGTGGAGCCGCAGTGGGCGCCCGAGCGCGAGGGTCTCGGCATAGATGCGTTCGCCGCCGCAGACGTGGATCTCGCCGGGCAGGGTTTCGGCGAGCGCCAGCGCCGCCGGCAGGGAGTCCACTACCCGGACCCCGTCCCGCGCGAGCGACCGGTTGCGCGTGAGCACAATCGGCCGCCGGCCGTCGAGCTCGGCGCGGGTCCAGCTCTCGAAGCACACCCGGCCGAGGATCACGATTTGTCCGGCCGTCTGGGAGAGAAAGTGCTGGTAGTCCTCCGGGATCCGCCAGGGCAGGCGTCCGTCGCGGCCGATCACGCGATTCTCCGCGCAGGCGACCTGGAGATGGACGAGCTTCATGGCGCGGCGAGTCGGGACCGCGCGGCCGTGGTTTTCCAGTCAATTCCGCCCGGCGGTCGTTCGTCGAAGCGCACTTGCCAACCCGCGCCCGCGCCGAAACCGTGGAGCATGCGATTTCCCCTGCGCCCGCTCGTGACGGCGACCCTGGCCGCCCTCGTCCTGCTGCCCTTCGCCCGCGCCGATCAATTTGAAGGCCGCTACCAGGCGATCCGCGACAGCCAGGGCAAGGCGCCTGAGGCCGAGCGGCTGCACGCCCTGTTCAAGGTGGATTGGGAGTATCACCTCGCGGACTCGCCCGAGGAGGCGACGCAGGACGGCGTGACCGCCTACGACACGCGCTGGACGGACCTCTCGCCCGCGGCCGTCGCGGAGCGGCGGCGTCAGGTGGCCCGAGCCTTGCCGGTGCTCGCCACGATCGACCGGTCGAAGCTCGAGCCGGCGGACCGGACCAGCTATGACCTCTTTAAGCGCCAGGGCGAGGAGGCGGCGGAGGAGGCGAAGTTCCCGACCGAACTGCTCGCGGTGAACCAGCTGGCGGGCGTCCAGCAGGAGGCGGCGGCGATCCTCCGGCTGATGCCGCGGGCGACCGCGGCGGATCTCGAGAACCAGGTGGCGCGCCTCCAGGCGCTCGCGCCGCACATCGACCAGGTGATCGGGCTGCTTCAGGAAGGCCTGCGGCGCGGGATCACGCCGCCGCAGGTGACGCTGCGGGAGGTGCCGGCCCAGGTGCTGGCCCAAATTCCCGACGACCCGTTCCAGAGCCCCCTGCTGGAGGCATTCGCGGAGCCGGCCCCGACGGTGGGCGGGGAGGACAGCCTGCGGCTGCGGGCGGCGGCGGCCAAGGCCTACGTCGAGCGGGTGCGGCCGGCATTCCTGCGCCTGCATGCGTTCCTCGTCGATCATTACCTGCCCGGCGCGCGGACCACGATCGCGGCGACGGCGCTGCCGGATGGCGCGGCCTGGTACGCGCACGACGTTCGGGTGCGCACCACGACCGACCTGACCGCGGACCAGATCCACGCCCTGGGGCTGGCCGAGGTGAAGCGGATCCGCGCGGAGATGGAAGCCGTCAAGTCCCAGACCGGCTTCAAGGGCACGATGGCGGAGTTTTTCACCTTCCTGCGGACCGACCCGCGGTTCTACTACACCAACGCGGACGACCTTATCCGGGGCTACCGCGACATCGCGAAGCACGTCGACCCGGGCCTGATGAGGCTGTTCGGCACGCTGCCGCGCACCACATACGGCGTGATCCCGGTGCCGGCGTACGCGGAGAAATCCCAGACGACGGCCTACTACATGCCCGGGGCGCCGGACGCGGGCCGTCCCGGCTATTTCTACGCCAACACCTACGCGCTGAACACCCGGCCGAAGTGGGAAATGGAGGCCCTGACCCTCCACGAGGCGGTGCCGGGTCACCACCTGCAGATTTCCCTCGCGCAGGAGATGGGTGACCTGCCTGAGTTCCGGCGCTTCGGCGGCTACACGGCGTTCGTCGAAGGCTGGGGCCTTTACGCGGAGAGCCTCGGCGACGAGCTGGGCCTCTACACCGACCCGTACATGAAATTCGGCCAGCTCACGTACGAGATGTGGCGCGCGGTGCGGCTGGTGGTGGACACCGGCATGCACGCGAAGGGCTGGACCCGGGACCAAGCCATCGCGTTCTTCAAGGAGAACGCCGGCAAGAGCGAGCACGACATCGAGGTCGAGGTGGACCGCTACATCGTGTGGCCCGGCCAGGCGCTGGCGTACAAGCTCGGCGAGCTGAAGCTCAAGGAACTCCGCGCCTACGCCACCAAGGAGCTCGGCGCAAAATTCGACGTGCGCCGCTTCCACGACCGCGTCCTGCGCAATGGCGCCGTGCCGCTGGGCTACCTCGACGAGGACATCCGCGCCTGGGTCGCGGACGAAAAGAAGCGGGGCTGAGGCGGGTTGAACCACCAAGGACACGAAGCACGCGAAGGGTCTGCTAGGGACCCTTGGCGCGCCCGGCTGTGAGGCTCGGCGCCTTTTAGGACGCGGCGACGATGCGGATGCTCTCGACCTCGATGCGGTCGACGGGCGTGCTCTTTTCGCCGCCGCCGCCGTGTGTCGTGGGGACCGTGGCGATGCGCTCGAGGACGTCGTCGCCCTTCACCAACTCGCCGAAGGCGGTGTACTGGCGGTCGAGGAAGCGCGCATCGCCGTGGCAGATGAAAAACTGGCTGCCGGCGGAGTCGGGATGGGCGGAACGCGCCATCGAGATCACGCCGCGGACGTGCGGTTTGGCGTTGAACTCGGCCTTGACCTTGTGGCCGGGGCCGCCGGTGCCGGGGATGCCGGACTGGCCCTTTTTCGTGTTGGGACAGCCGCCCTGGATCATGAAGCCCTTGATGATGCGGTGAAACGCGGTGCCGTCGTAGAATTTCTCGTTCGCGAGCTTCTTGAAGTTCTCGACCGTCTTCGGCGCGACATCGGGCCAGAAGGCGAGGGTCATCTCTCCGTAGGAGGTCTTGATGATGGCGTGTTCAACCGGGGCGGAAGTGCTCATGAGGCGCGCAGCGAACCGGACGGCGGGGCGGGCGGCAAGGAAAAGCGTCGGCCGCCCGGGGGGGCCGAAGCGGTAGCGAGTAGCGCGCAGCGCGTAGCGTGCATTCGGCCTGGCTAAATCTCAGGGCCCAAGCGCGGCGATCGCACCTACTATACGGTGTGACGCGGGCGAAGCGAAATGCTCGCTACCCGCTACGTGCTACTCGCTACGCCCGCGGCTCCGCCGCGGGCTACGCGAACGCCTCGTCCACCAGCTCGCAGAAGTGATGGATCAGAAACAGGTGCGCCTCCTGGGCGGCGGCGCCGCTGTGGCCCGGCATGATCAGCTCGCAGGTTGCAAGGCCCCGGGCCTTGCCGCCGCCGCGGCCAAGGAAGGCGAGGCTGTTCAGGCCGAGATTCTTGGCCTCGTGCAGCGCGGCCACGATGTTCGCCGAGTTGCCGCTCGAGGTGAGCACGACGACCAGGTCGCCCGGGTGGGCGAGGCCGGTGATCTGGCGTGCGAACACCTGCTCGTAGCCATAGTCGTTCCCCAGGCAGGTGATCAGCGAGCCGTCGGACGAGAGCGCGATGGCCGGCAGCGAGGCCCGGTTCTTCTGGTAGCGCCCGACCAGTTCGGTCGAGAAATGCGCCGCCTCGGCGGCGCTGCCGCCATTGCCGCAGATGAGCAGTTTCTTGTCGTGCTTCAGCGTCTCGATGATCATGCGGCCGGCCTCGTCGATGGCGGGACGGATCGTGCCCAGGGCCTGGAGCGTGCGGACGGATTCGGCAAGCGAAGCTTCAAAGGTCATGTCGGCTGAGGAGGTAGCGGAGGAATGGGCGGAGGGAAAGCAATTGTTCGGGGAGCATGGAAGAACCTCGAGCGCCGCACGCCCAACGCCGGACGCCGAAGGGACTAAACGCTCAACCTTCAACCTTTGACGCTCAACGCTCAAGGACCGGTGGCAGGTTGGCTCGCGGCTGATGGGCGAGTGTCACCCAATGCGTGACACCTCGCGCGGGCAGGCGACTTGAGCGTCGAGCGTTGAACGTCAAAGGTTGGGCGTTGGTCCTGCCACCGCTCCTCCGGCGTCCGGCGTTTTGCGTCCGATGGTGGGCGTTCGTCTGGGTATTTTCCCGGCCGCATTGACTCCGGCGCGGCCGGTCTTCCTCCTGAGGCGCGATTCATGCGCCTGAAGAAGATCACGCTGCGGCATTTTCGAAACGTGGGTTTTGCCACGCTCGAGTTTTCCGGCCGGCAGCAGTTCCTGCTTGGACGCAACGGGCAGGGGAAGACCAACCTGCTCGAGGCCGCCGGGTTTCTCACCGCCCTCCGCTCGTTCCGCGCGTCGGACCCGCGGGTGCTCATCGGCCACGGCCAGGTGGTCGGCGCCATCGGGGCCGACCTTGACCATGAGCAGCAGGGCGCCACGCAGGTGACCATCAAGCTCCGGCGCGACGGCAAGGAGCTGTGGTGCGACCAAGCGCGGGTGACGCGGCTGGCGGACCACCTGGGCCGGTTTCCGACCGTGGTGTTCTCGTCGCAGGATCTCCTGCTGGTCCGGGGCTCTCCAGCCGGGCGGCGGCGCTGGCTCGACCTGACCCTGGCGGCGATGGACGCCGGCTACCTGCGCGCCCTGCAGACCTACGGCCGCGCGCTGGCGGAGCGCAACGCGCTGCTCAAGGCCGGCCGCGCGGACCCCGCCCAACTCGGCGCCTTCGAGCAGCTGCTCGCGCCGGCCGCGGTGGAGCTGATCGCACGGCGCACAGCCGGATTGCGGGAGCTCGGGGCCGGGTTGGCGAAGGCCTATGCGCAGGTTTGCGACGCGGCGGAGCCGGCGACGCTGAGCTATGAGCCCGATCTGGCCGACGCCTCGGCGGAGGCGCTGCAGGCGAAATACGAGGCGGGCCGGGCCCGCGACCAGCAGTTCCGCACGACCCTGACCGGGCCGCACCGCGACGACTTCCGGTTCCAGGTCCGCGACACCGCGGCCAGGGACTTTGCCTCCGAGGGCCAGCAGCGCTCGCTGGTGCTGGCGCTGCGGCTCGCGCAGGCGGCGTGGTGCCACGCCCGCAGCGGCGTCCGGCCGGTGCTGCTGGCGGACGACGTGCTCGGCGAGCTCGACCCGGAGCGCCGCGCGCGCTTCTGGGCGGCGGTGGATCCCGCGTCGCAGGTCATCGCGACCGGCACCGCGCTACCGGACGTGGCGCTGGGGCCCTGGCAGGTGTTTGACGTGGTGGACGGCATGTTCACGGAAAGGACCGCCCCGTGACCCACCTCGAACCCTGGCAATGGGCGCTGGCCGTGGTGGGCGCGCTGGCCATCGGTCTGGCCAAAACCGGCATCAACGGTCTCGGCATGCTGGCCGTGGTGGTGTTCGCGAACCTCCTTCCGGCGCGGCAGGCCAGCGGCGTGGTGCTGCCGATGCTGGTCCTCGCGGACATCGTCGCGGTCGCGTCGTATCGGCAGCACACCGTGTGGTCGCACCTCTGGCGGCTGTTTCCCTGGACCGCGGCCGGCATCGTCGCCGGCTATCTGGCCCTCGGCCGGATCAATGACCGCCAGGCCAGCGTCCTGATCGGCATCATCATCCTGGGCATGCTCGGCCTGCACCTGTGGCGCCGGCGGCGACCCGTGGCCGGTGCCGCGGAGCATCCCGTCTGGTTCGCGCCGATGATCGGCGTGCTCGCGGGATTCACGACCCTGGTGGCGAACGCCGCGGGACCGCTCATGGCCATCTACCTCCTCGCGATGCGGCTGCCCAAGATGGAGTACATGGGGACCGGGGCGACGTTCTACCTCGTGATGAACCTCTTCAAGGTGCCGTTCATGGCGAACCTCGGCCTCGTGAGCGGGACCAGTCTCGGGCTGAACGCGGTGCTGGCGCCGGCCGTGCTGGCGGGCGCGCTGCTGGGGCGGAAGCTGCTCGCCCGCATCGACCAGCAACTCTTCGAGCAGTTGGCGTTGGGCCTCGCCGCACTCGCCGGACTCAAGCTCCTGTTCTAGCCGGCAGAATTCGGGTCGGGGTGATTGAGGGGCGGGCGCAACGTTGGCTCCCGAGTGAATGAATTCCGAATTTCGTGTGGCGGCGGCGAGCCGCCGCCAGCCGCCACGCGGATTCTGCTTTCTCCGCGGCGGATTCTCGCTTTCAACCGTGCCCATGGCGCGCATGTCGGTTCGACAGATGTGGAAGGCGAAGCTCGAGGGACGGTCGGTCCCGGCGGGCGCAACGCCGCTGCTGACGCTGCAGCGCACGCCTTTTTCCGGCCGGGTGCTGGGCGTGGACCCGTCGCTGCGGGGGACGGGCCTCGCCCTGATCGAATTCCAGCCGGGCCGTCAACCGGTGCTGCTGCGGTGCCAGACGGTAAAGGTGCCGGCGCGCGTGCCACTGGCGGGGGCCCTGGCGGAGATCCACCGGGCCGTAACCGCCTTTGTGTCCGGCACGGGGATTCGCCACGTCGCGCTGGAGCAGACGATCTACGTCCAGAATGTTCGCACGGCCCAGATCCTCGGCGCGGCGCGCGGGGCCGCGATCGCGGCCGCGGCGCTGCACGAGCTGCCGGTGTTCGAGTACCCGCCGCTGCGCGTGAAACAGGCGGTGGTCGGGGCGGGCCACGCGAGCAAGGAACAGGTCGCCCGCACCGTGATGTCGCTGCTGGGCCACGGCCGCCCGCTCGCCGCCGACGAGGCCGACGCCGCCGGCGTGGCGCTCTGCCATGCGTTCACGTGGCGGGAATAGCGCGGGACGCGCT
>JAFEGX010000018.1 GCA_018239675.1 Verrucomicrobiota bacterium | reverse complement strand
GATCGTCCTGAACGACGCCGCCCCCGGCACGGGCGCGGGGCCGCGGCTGTACCTCACCGGCACGACCTCATTCACCCTCTCCGGCAGCTTCACCGGCGACGCCTCCACCAATCTCACGCTCTTCAACCCGAGCGCGCCCAGCGTCAGCCTCGGCGGCAACAATTCCGCATTTCTCGGCAATATTCAGCTGTTCAACGGCTCGCTCACGCTCCTCAACAACTACGCCGCGGGCGCGGGCACGATCGACTTTGGCCTGTCGAGCCTCGCCACGCTCACCTTCGGCGGCGCCGCCACCGCGCCGGTGATCTATGGCCTGCACGGCGACGGCGGCACAATCGCGATTCCCGGCGGCACCAACCTGGTCTACGACCTGTCGTACGGCGATTTCCACGACACCGACTTCGGCGGCACGATCACCGGTGCCGGCTCCCTGACCCTCACGGCCCCCACCGCCGCGAATCCGCAGGGTTCCCTCCTTTCCGGCAATAACACCTACTCCGGCGGCACGACCGTCCTGGACAATGCGATCCTGGCCATGAGCACGAACTCCGCCGCCGGCACCGGCACCGTCGTCCTCAATGCCCCCAACGGCGGTCTTGCCCTGAATTCCGGCGTCACCTTCACGAATTCCCTTACCTTCACCGCGGGCTCGCTGCTGGGCTGGGGCACGTTCGCTCCCGCCGGCATGCCCACGATCACCTTCGCCACCAACCAGGCGGTCGCGCCAGGTTTGGCCGGCATCAATGACAACAAGGGCGGAGTCATGGGCACGCTCACCTTGAACGCCGACGTCGTCTTCGCGGATGGCGGCACGTTCAAATACGCGATCAAGGATCCTTCTACGCCCGACGGGGTCTCGCTGCTCGCCATCAACGGCAACCTGAACATCACCGCCAGCCCGGGCGGCTTCACCCTCAAGCTCTTCACGTACGACACCGCGAACACCGTGGGCTTCGCCAATCTCACGCTCGGCAACACGTACAACATCCCGATTGCCACGGTCTCTGGCAGCATCACCGGCTTCTCGCCCACCGTGTTCACGGTCGACGCCACGAATTTCCAGCTCGGCCAGTGGAGCCCCACCGCGTTCTCCCTCTCCCAAAGCGGCAGCACGCTCTACCTCAACTTCACCGCCGTCCCCGAGCCCTCGACCTACGCCCTGGTCGCCCTCGGCCTCGGCACCCTCGTCCTCCCCGGCCTCCGCCGCCGGCGGCGCTAGAGCGAATTCAATAGCGGTTTAGCCGCAACGAGGCGCAAAGAACGCAAATCAATCCGATTCCGGCTCCAGCAGCGGCAGAGGGATCGTTTGCCTCGGGTTACTGCCTTGGTAGGGCGCAACGCTGCGGCGACGGGTTCTTGCGCTTTCTGCGCCTTTTTGCGGCTACGAGTTTTGTTAAAGTACTCTAGGCGCGGCCGGGGTTCGGGATTCGACTGCGCCTCCGGATTCCGGCCCCTGACGGCGAGACCCGACTTCCGAATTTCGAATCCCGAATCCCGAACGATCAGCGCACCGCCGTCTCCGCCTTCCGGACGAGATCGATGAATTCTCCGCGGTAGCCGCCCGGGTCCTGGTCGCGGCCCGCGTTCGCCAGGGAGAGGACCTGCGGATAGCTCGCAGCCCCCTTGTGCGGCGAATCGCGCAGCAGCAGGCCGAACTCGGCCACCGCCGCCGCGAACTTGAAGTCCGCCGTCGCATCCTCCATCCGCAGGCCGCGGTCCACCAGCGGGAACTCGAGTTTCTGGCTCACGTCACCCGCCGGCTCCTTGTACCGCACCTTCACGGTCAGGATCTCGTCCGACGCCACCGTCGCCGCCGCCCGCGCGGGCGTCCGGTACTTGAGTTCATCCACCGCCGGCGCCGCCCCCGGGACCGGCGTCGCGTCGGCCGCGCCCACCGGCACGACCTCGTACAGCGCCGTCACCGTGTGGCCCGCCCCGATCTCGCCCGCGTCCACCGCGTCGTTGTTGAAATCCTCCTTGGCCAACACCCGCTTTTCATAGCCGATGAGCCGGTAGCGCGCGACCTGCGCGGGATTAAATTCCACCTGGATCTTCACGTCCTTCGCCACCGTCACCAGCGTGCCGCTGACCTGCTCGACGAGCAGCTTTTCGGCCTCGCGGCGCGTGTCGATGTAGCCGTAGTTCCCGTTGCCCTTGTCCGCCAGCTGCTGGAGCGTCGCATCCTTGTAGTTGCCCATGCCGAAGCCCAGCGCGGTCAGGAAGACCCCCGACTTCGCCTTCTCCCCGATCAGGCGCACCAGTTCGCCCTCGCTCGTCACGCCGACATTGAAGTCGCCGTCCGTGCACAGGATCACACGGTTCACGCCGCCCGGGATGAAGTTGGCCTTGGCCACGTCATAGGCCAGCTGGATGCCCATCGCGCCGTTGGTCGACCCGTCGGCCGTGAGCTGGTCCAGCGCCGCCAGGATCTCATTCGCCCGTGACACCGGGGTCGACGGCAGGACCAGTCCGCTGGCGCCCGCATACACCACGATCGCCACCCGGTCGTCCGGGTGTAGCCGGGCGACCAGCAGGCGCATCGACTCCTTCACCAGCGGGAGCTTGTTGGGCATGTTCATTGAGCCCGACACGTCGAGCAGGAACACCAGGTTGGCCGCCGGTCGCGCCGCGTCGGAAATTTCGCGGCCCTTCAGCCCGATGCGCACCAGCCGGTGTGCCGGCGCCCACGGCGCCTCGGCCACTTCCATCGTCGCGGCAAACGGCGCCCGGCCGGTCGGGGCGGCATAGCGGTACGGGAAATAGTTCAGCATCTCCTCGATGCGCACCGCGTCCACCGGCGGACGCTGGCCGGCGGCCAGCATCCGGCGCACGTTCGCATAGCTCGCCGTGTCGACGTCGATCGAGAAGGTGGACAGCGGGTTCTCCGCTGCGCCCAGGAAGTCGCTGTCGCGGTGGTAGGCGTAGGCCTCGGTCTTGGCCTCGCCGGCCACCGGCAGGTTCATCGCGTAGCCCCCCGCCTCAATTCCCAGCGTCAGGGGATGAACCGGCGCCCTCGCCCTGAGGCTGAACTCCTGGGACCGCCGGGCCAGCTCATCCTTCTTCATCTTCTCCTCCGCCCTCATTTGCGCCATGCTTCCTCTGGACGCCGCTACTGCGGCCGGCGGCGGGCCGGCTTGGAATTGGTCGATGACGGCCGCCAACTGGCGGGGCGCAGCCGCAACCTTCGCCTCGGGCTCGGCGAGCGCCGGCGCGACCTCGTTGCGGCCTTGGTCCTCCTTGGTCAGGGAGAGTTCCGTATAGGCCTTGCCGGCCTGGGGCGCAGGCGCGGCCGGACGCAGCGCGACGTAGACGGCGAAGCAGGCGGCCGCCAGGCCGCCGATCACGTAGTAGAGCTGGGGAAACTGGCGCAGGGTGGGACCGGGCAGCACGCCCTTGGCCAGCGGCCCGCCGTCGAGTTTTCCGGGCTCCTGCCCGGCGATGATCGCCGCCTGGCTCGCGTCGGCCGCCGGCTCCATCGCCTCCTGCGCCAGCGCGAATTCCAGCCGCGAGGCGGTCGTGCGGATTTCGTTCACCACGGCTTGCAGCGCCGGATCGGACGTCACCGCCGCCTCCATGAAGGCGCGCTCATCCGGCTCCAGTTCGCCCAGCGCGTAGGCCGTCAGTCTCGGGTCATCAGGGGAAATCTTGGTCATGGTCATCGGTGCGTTCCTTGGGTTACGGCCGCTCGGCGGCGAAATCGCGGCGCAGTCGCGTCACCGCGGTGTGGATCAGGAAGCCGACGTTGGTCACCGACAGCGACGTGATCCGGGAAATTTCCTTGTAGCTGAATCCGTTCTGGAACTTGAGCCGCACGACCTCCTGCTGGTTCGGCGGCAGCCGGTCGATCAGCCGCAGCACGGAGGCCTGCGTCTCCGCGGCCTCCAGGGTCCGGCCCGGCCGCCCGTCGGCCGCCGGTGCCCGCTCCAGCTCGCCTTCCTCGAAGCGTCTCATGCGCCGCTCCCTGCGCAGCAGATCCAGCGCGCCGTTGCGACAGACCGTGAAGAGCCACTCGACCACGTGGCCGTCGACCGCACCCGGGGGCTGGCCCATGAGCTTGAGGAAGGCGTCCTGCACCACGTCCCGCGCCCGGTCAGGATCGTCCAGGAGGCGGCCGACATAGCGGACCAGCGGCGCGCGTTGCTCCGCGAAGGTGCGTTCCAGCAGACCGGTGTTTTCATGCGGCGGGTCCCGTGGTGTCGGGGGTTCGTGGGACATGAGGGTTCAGCCGGTAGGACGGACCAGGCGGGGGTTTCTTAGGAAAATTCTCCGGGCCCGCCCCTCCGGGCAACCTCGATCGCGCCGGGCCCGGCCGCAAATTCCCGCTTGCGTGTCATCCGCCGCCCTCTTTTCCTCCGGCCGAACCCCGCACCCGACTATGATGATTCGAGCCTCCTACTTCATCCTCGTCGCCGCGATCGCGGGCTGTCCGGTCTGACCGACTGGACTCGCGCCCGCCGCACCGAGCGGGCCCCGGAAAGCACGTCCTCCGCCCGCTCCCCGCCGAGCGGGCGTTTTCTTTTTTCTCCCGACCTTTCCGTCCGTTTCTCCGTCCCGTGTTCTCCCAATTTCACGCCCTCTGGAACCTGATGCGCGGCCACCGGCTGCGCTACGGCCTCGCGCTGTCCTGCCTCGTGGCCGCCACGCTCCTCAACTACTTCGTGCCGCTCATCGGGAGCGTCACGATCGACCATGCCGTCGCCGGCCGGGCCGTCACCGCCGACACTCCCGCCCTGGCGGCCCGCGTGCTCCACTGGCTCGGCGGGGCCGACCACCTCCGCGCGCACCTCTGGCTCGCGCCCCTCGCCATGGTGCTGCTCAGCGCCGCCAGCGGCCTCTTCAGCTATCTCAAGGGCTGGCAGGCCTCGCTCGCGAGCGACGGCATCGCGCGCCAGCTCAAGGACCAGCTGTACGACCACCTCAACCACCTGCCGGCGCGGTACCATGACCGCGCCGACACCGGCGACCTTGTGCAGCGCTGCACCAGCGACGTCGAGACCACGCGGCAGTTCCTCGCCGCGCAGGTGATGGAGATCGGCAACGCCCTCGTGCTCGGCGGCACCGCGCTGCCGCTGCTGCTCTCGCTCAACGCGCCCATGACCCTGGTCTCGTTCGCGCTCATCATCCCGGTGATTGTCTACTCCTACGTCTACTTCCGCCAGGTGAAGCACTACTTCAAGGAGGTCGACGAGGCCGAGGGCGCCCTCACCGCCGTCATCCAGGAGAATCTCACCGGCATCCGCGTGGTCCGCGCCTTCGCCCGCCAGGACCATGAGCGGGCCAAGTTCGCCGTGCCCAACGCCCGCTACCGCGACCGCAGCCTCCACCTGCTCCGGCTGATGAGCTGGTACTGGTCCGTCAGCGACTTTGTCGCCGTCAGCCAGATCGGGCTCACGCTCGTCGTCGGCGCGCACTGGATCGTCACCGGGAAATTCACCGTCGGCCTGCTGTTCGCGTTCCTCGCCTACCTCAGCATCATGCTGTGGCCGCTCCGCCAGATGGGGCGCATCCTCACCGACCTCGGCAAGACGTCGGTCGCGCTCGGCCGCATCCACGAGATCCTCGGCGTCGCCCGCGAGCCCGAGCCCGCCGCCGTCCCCGCCCCCGTCCGCCCCGAGGCGCTCGCCCCCATCACGGGCCGCCTTGTCGTCCGCGACCTCCACTTCCACCATGCCGCCGGCGCCACCCCGTCGACCGACGGCCGGGGCGCGCTCAACGGCGTGTCCTTCGAGGTGCGCCCGGGCGAGACGCTCGCCATCCTCGGTCCCTCCGGCGCGGGCAAGAGCACGCTCATGCACCTGCTGCTGCGCCTCTACGACTACACGGACGGCTCCATCCAGTTCGACGGCCGCGAGCTCTCCACCCTGCCGCGGAAGTGGCTGCGCGGCCAGGTGGGCGTCGTGATGCAGGAACCCTTCCTGTTCTCGAAGACGCTCCGTGACAACGTGCGGCTCGGGCGCGGCGACGCGCCCGACCACGAGATCGAGGCCGCGGCGCGCACCGCGTCGATCCACGAGACCATCCTCTCGTTCGAGGAGGGCTACAACACCCTCATCGGCGAGCGCGGCATCACGCTGTCCGGCGGCCAGCGCCAGCGCGTCGCCATCGCCCGCGCGCTGCTCAAGCACCCGCCGCTCCTCATCCTCGACGACGCCATGAGCGCGATCGACGCCGAGACCGAGTCCCTGATCCTCGACGCCCTCCGCGCGCGGCGCGGCCGTGCGACCACGCTCGTGATCGCGCACCGGCTCTCCACGCTCGCGCAGGCCGACCGGGTCATCGTGCTGGACCACGGGCGCATCATCCAGACCGGCACCCACGCCGAGCTCGCCGTCCAGGACGGCCTCTACCGCCGGCTGTGGCAGATCCAGACCAGCGTCGAGAGCCAGTTCCAGGCCGAGCTCGCCGTCCCTCCGGCTCCCTAGCTCGCGCCCCTGTTCCAGTTTCCCGATTTCGCTTTCCTCTTTTCCAGCCATGCCCGCCCACTTCCAGACTGAGGACGAATTCCACTCCCGGCTCGATACCGGCCTGTGGTGGAAGATCTTCGGCCGCGCCCTGCGGATGAAGCGCTACCTCGTGCCGCTGTTCATCACCGCGGTCATCATCGCCGTCTGCGACGCCGCCTTCGCCCAGATCACGCGCTGGGTGATCGACGGCGTCGTGCGCGACGGCGCCAGCGCTCCGTTCCGGACCTACGTCGTGGTCTACGGCGTCGCCACCACGGTCCTCTGCGTCGGCATCTGGGTGTTCATCGAGATGGCCGGCAACCTGTCCAACCGCCTCGCCCATGACATCCGCCGCGACTGCTTCGACCAGCTGCAGGCGCTCGAGTTCGCGTTCTTCGACACCCGCCCGGTGGGCTGGCTGATCACGCGGCTCACGAGCGACTGCGACCGCCTCGCCCGGATCATCGCCTGGGGCTTCCTCGACATCGTCTGGGGCATCTGCTACGTGCTCATGATCGCGGCCAGCCTCCTCTGGATGAACTGGCGCCTCGGCCTGATCGTCATCGGCATCGTCCCGCCCCTCGCGGTCATCTCGAAGCTTTTCCAGAAGAAGATGCTGCTCAGCGCGCGCGAGATCCGGAAGTACAACTCGCAGATCACCGCCGCGTACAACGAGTCGATCCAGGGCGTGCGCACCACGAAGACGCTCGTCCGCGAGCGGGACAATCTCGGCGAATTCCAGCAGCTCTCCGCCCGCATGCTCGACGCCTCCGTGCTCAACGCCCGGCAGAACGCCCTCTATTTCCCGATCGTGGCCACGCTCGGCAGCCTCGCGGCCGGCCTCGCGCTCTGGCGCGGCGGCTACCTCGCCGCCTCCGACGCCATCAGCCTCGGCACGCTCGTCGCGTTCATCAATTTCGCCGGCCAGTTCTTCAACCCAATCAACCAGCTCGCCCAGCGCCTCACCGAAATGCAGGGCGCCCAGGCCGCCGGCGAACGCGTCATGGGCCTGCTGGCGACCGAGCCGCGCATCCGCGACAGCGAGGCGGTGCGCGACCGGCTCGCGCAATTCCGGAGTCCGGACTCCGGAATCCGGCATCGCCACCCCGACCAGCCCGCGCTCGCGCCCGACGGCCACCCGGCGAAGATCGAGACCATCGAGTTCCGCAACGTGTCGTTCAAGTACGACACCGGGCCGACCGTGCTCCACGACTTCAACCTCACGGTGCGCGCCGGCGAGACCATCGCGCTCGTCGGCCCGTCGGGCGGCGGCAAGAGCACCATTGTCTCGCTCGTCTGCCGGTTCTACGAACCGACCGGCGGCCAGATCCTCATCAACGGCGTCGACTACCGCGAGCGCTCGCTCGCCTGGCTCCAGTCGCAGCTGGGGATCGTCCTGCAGACCCCGCACCTCTTCAAGGGCACCGTCCGCGAGAACATCCGCTACGGGCGCCTCGACGCGACCAACGCCGAGGTCGAGGCCGCGGCCCGGCTCGTCAATGCCCACGAGTTCATTCTGCAGATGGAACAGGGCTACGACTCGCCCGTCGGCGAGGGCGGCAACCGGCTCTCGACCGGCCAGCGGCAGCTCGTGTCTTTCGCCCGCGCCCTGCTCGCCCGGCCGCAGCTCTTCGTGATGGACGAGGCCACGTCGTCAATCGACACCGAGACCGAGCAGCTCATCCAGCGCGGGCTCGAGACGATCTTCGCCGGACGCATCAGTTTCGTCATCGCCCACCGCCTCAGCACCATCCGCCGAGCGGACCGCATCCTTGTGATCACGAAGGGCCGCATCGAGGAAGCCGGCACCCACGCCGAACTGCTCCAAAACCGCGGGCATTACTACGAGCTCTACACCAGCCAGTTCCGCCGCGAGCGCGAGGAAGCCGTCCTCGAGGGCACCGGCTAGAACCATTTCGATCCAGGGCTTCCGGCCCGCCGCCCGCGGGGCGGCGGGAAAACACCAACCCGCCTTGGCAGGCGGCTCAAGCCGTGTTCTCGTTGGGTCCATGATTCGCCGCCCCGCCCTCGTCCTGCTGGCCCTCGCCATCTCCACGTTCGCGGGCTGCGCCCGGCGCGAGACGCCAGTCCAAGAGGGCATCCGCACCAGGACCCTGCTGATCGGCAACCAGAACGAACCCGCCACGCTCGATCCCAACCTCGTCGACGCCGCCACCGACCAGAACATCGTCACGGCGCTGTTCGAGGGGCTCACCGTCCTCGACGAGAAAACCGCCCAGCCCCTTCCCGGCACGGCCGAGCGCTGGGACGTGTCCGCCGATGGGCTCGAGTACATCTTCCATCTCCGGACCAACGCCCGCTGGTCCAACGGCGACCCGGTGACCGCCGAGGATTTCGCCTACTCGTTCCGGCGCATCCTCACGCCGGCCCTCGGCTCGGTGTACGCCTACATGCTCTGGCCGATCCGCAACGCCGAGGCCTTCAACACCGGCAAGCTCGCCGACTTCGGGCAGGTGGGTGTGCGGGTGATCGATGCACACACGCTGCGACTGACCCTGGCCCACCCCACGCCCTATCTGCTCGCGCTCGCCGCCCACAGCACGTGGATGCCCGTGCACCGCGCAGTGATCGAGAAGTTCGGGCGACTCGAGGATCGCGACAGCGCGTGGACCCGTCCCGGCAATCTCGTGGGCAACGGGCCCTTCACGCTCACGGAGTGGCGGCCCAACTCCCGGGTGGTGGTCTCGCGCAATCACCAGTATTGGGACGACGCCCACAACCACCTCGAGCGCGTCGTGTTCTTTCCGACTGAGAAGGCCGACGTCGAGGAGCGCGACTTCCGGGCCGGGCAGGTGCACCTGACGTACGCCCTGCCGGCGTCCAAGGTGGCGGTTTACGAGAGGGAGTCGCCCGCGCTCCTGCGCCGCGATCCGTTGCTGGCGGTGTTCTACCTCAGCTTCAACACGACCAAGGCGCCGTTCACCGACCCGCGCGTGCGCCGCGCGTTCGCCCTCTGCATCGATCGCCCGGCGATTTCCCAGAGTGTCTATGCGGGGGCCTTTCGCCCCGCCGACGGCTTTGTGCCGCCCGGCTGTGGCGGCTATCCGACCGTGCCGGGCCTCAAGCCCGACTACGCCGCAGCCCGCGCCCTGCTGGCCGAGGCGGGCTTTCCGGGCGGCCGCGGCCTGCCGCCGCTGCCGCTGCAGGTCCTGAATGACGACAAGACCCCGCGCACCGCCGAGGCCCTGCAGGCGATGTGGCGGCGCGAGCTTGGCGTCGCGATCACGATCGAACCCTACGAGCAGAAGACGTGGCTTCAGAACCAGCAGACCCTCAGCCACACGCTCGGCATCATGGGCTGGACCGCCGACTTCGCCGACCCGATCACGTTCCTCAACATCTTTACCACCAATGGCGGCAACAACTGGACCGGCTGGGGCAGTCCCGAATACGACCGGTTGATCGAGCGCGCCAACCAGACGGCTGATCCCGCCGCCCGCTTCGCCGTGCTCCAGCAGGCGGAATCCCTGCTGCTGCACGAGGCGCCCGTCGTGCCGATCCTGTACAGCGGCCGGACCTACCTGATCCATCCGTCCGTGCACCACTGGGATCCGTCCCCGGTCGGCATCCACCGCTACCAGCTGGTCGAGCTGAAATGAGTGTTGAGCGTCGCCGCGCCTCCCCGCTGAATCCGCCCATGCGCTCCGCCCTGCTGCTCGCCTGCCTGTTCGCCCCGCTCGTCGCCCGCGCCGGCGAGGTCGATTTTGTCCGGGTCTGGACGAACTGGCGCACCGCCGAGTCGTTCGAGCGCATCTCCGAGTATTTCACCGGCCGGGAAAACACCGGCTCCGAGGTTGTCATCCGCTCCCAGCCGTCCCACCGCGAGGGGTACTATTTCCTGGCCCGGGTCCGCAACCACGGCGCCGCCCAGCCCGCGGCGAAGCTTGTGCTCTCGGTGATCAAGCCCGACGCGCCGCAGGTCCGCGTGTACACGTTCCCGGCGGCCCTCGGCACCGGCGACACCGTCTTCGACCTCGGCCTCACCGGCCCGGACTGGCCCGGTTCCAAGGCCCGGCCGGTCGCGTGGAAACTCGAGGCCGTCGCGACCGACGGCACGCTGCTCGCCGTCTACAAGAGTTTCCTGTGGGAGAAGCCCGGCCAGTAAGCCCTGCCCGGTGGTCGGCTTGGCAGCCCCTCGCGACCACGGCGCCGATTGCTCCCGCCGTCCTCGCCGAGACGCTCGACGGCGGCCAGGCGTTCCGCTGGCACCACGAGCCTGACGGCGGCTGGATCGGCACGTTCGGCGGCAACCTGGTCCGGCTGCGCCCCGATCCAGCCGGGGCGTTGCACTGGTCGGCGCCCCGGCCCGCCGCCGCCGCGGGCGGTGCGCTGGCCGCCTACCTTGACGGCAATGGTGACCTCGCCGCACTGACCGATGTGCTGCCGTGGCGAAGCGATGCACACCTCGCGCGCTGCCTCGACGAGTTCCGCGGCCTGCGGATCCTGCGCCAGCCATTCGGCGAGACGCTGCTGTGTTTCCTCTGCAGCGCCACCAAGCAGATTGTCCAGATCAAGCAGATGGTCGCCCTGCTCGCCGAGCGTCACGGCTATCCGCTGGGCCCGGTCGAAGGGGTTCCGGCCGCCCGGTCCCATCGCCTGCCCACCTGGGAGCAGCTGGCGGAGATTCCCGAGGCGCGCCTGCGCGAGTGCCTCCTCGGGTTCCGCGCGCGCTTCATCCACCAGACCGCCCGCTTCCTGGCGGCGCATCATGGGTGGCTGGACGAAACCGCCGCGCAGCCCTACGCGGCGGCGAAGGCGCGACTCTGCTCGCTCCCGGGCGTCGGCGAAAAGGTCGCCGATTGCGTGCTGCTCTTCGGCGCCGGCCGGCTCGAGGCCTTCCCGGTGGACACCTGGGTGCTCAAGGCCATGGCCGCCCGCTACGGCCTCGAGGGCTGGAAACCCGCGCAGGTCGCCCATTTCGGCCGCACCCATTTCGGTCCCTTGGCCGGCCTCGCCCAGCAGTACCTCTTCGCCTGGGAACGGAAGCATCGCGCCGAATGAAACCTTGGCGCCGAAGGCGCCGCACTTCTCCTGCCCCCTGCCTCCTGCCCCTGCCTCCTATTTCCGCAGCACCCGCCACGGAAAGAAATACACCGCGTACACCACCGCATAGACCGCGAAGCTGTCGACCTTCATGAAGCTCGCGAACGCGAAAAAGAAGATCAGCAGGTGGAGCCGCACCACGTTCTTGTAGGGTGCCATCATGCCGTCGAACCCGCCCTTGCGCGCCCCCGGACCGACGCGCTGGGCCAGGTCGGCCGCCGTCGCCGAGGGCGCCGGCTCCAGCCGGAACGCATTGCGCTCCGCCACCGCCGCCACGAGCACGAACGGCCAATAGGCCTGCAGCACGTGAAGGTAGAGTCCGACGCCCGGAAAGGACCGGCCACCGCCCGGATCCGCCGGAAAGAACGCGTTCAGGAAGACCGAGTGGACAAAGTGAAACATCCCGAAGTGGACCGTGAAGAATGCCAGCAGGAACAACCCGCCGACCAGGTAGGCCGCGCCACCGAGGATCATCGGCGCGGGGGACTCGCCTTCACTGAGCTTCCGTTCCCGCCAGGCGTCGGTGCCGATCTGCACCGCCGGACCGAAGATTCGCCACACGATCATCGCATAGCCCACAAGCAGGCTGGACAGCCACAGGCTCCAGACGAGATCGCGCGTCTGCCACTCCCCGTACCACGCGAGCGCCAGGCCCGCGATGAACGCCAGCGCGTCGGCCCACACCGAGCGCCAGCGGGAACGCGGGACTGCCGCCGGCTCGCTCACTTCGCGCGCTGGATCAGCTCCACCTCGTAGCCCTCCGGGGCGTCGATGAAGGCGATCATCGAGCCGCTGCCCGTCGCGGTGGGTCCGTCGCTCAGCTGGTAACCTTTCCTCGCGAGTTCGGATGCGAACTTCGCGAGGTCATCCACCTCGAACGCCAGGTGCATCAGGTCGGGCTGCACCTGCACGGCCGGGCTGTTCGGCAGCTGGCAGATCTCGATTTCCTCGTCGCTGTTCGGCGTCTGGAGGAACGCCAGCTGGGCGCCGCGCGGCGAGGTGTGCTGGCGCGCCAGTTTCAGCCCGAGGGCGTCCTGATAGAATTTCACCGTCCGGGCGAGGTCGTTCACCCGCATGCGGGTATGGAGGAGTTTCTTGACCATGGCCCCAACCTGCCGCTTTTCGCCGATGGCTGCAAGCGGCCGGTTGGGGAAGTGACAGGGGTCAGGTGACAAGGGCCAGGACCCAGCATTCGGTGCCATATCCGGTCAGGACCCACCCGGTACCTGATACTTGGTTCCTGGTACCTGTTACCTGGCACCGGTGGAAGTGACGAGGGACAGCTACCAAGTCCCAGCATCCGGTGGCGCGTCCTGACAGGACCTACTCGGTACCTGGTACTTGATACCTGCTACCTGATACCTGCTTCCCCGTGTCTGTTACCTGGCACCAGTTGCTTCTTGGCCCCCGCCTCCCGTTGGCTCTTCATTCCCCCGTGCCTTTGGATCTCCCCACTATCCGCGCCGCCCACGACCGGATCCGGCCGCATATCCGGCGGACGCCGGTGCTGGCCAGCGCCGCGCTGGACGCCGCATGTGGCGGGCGGCTCTTTTTCAAGTGCGAGAACCTCCAGGAGGTCGGCGCGTTCAAGGCCCGCGGCGCCACCAATGCCGTCTTCTCGCTCAGCGACGCCGAGGCCGCCCACGGGGTCGCGACGCACTCGTCCGGCAATCACGCCGCCGCCCTCGCCCGCGCCGCCCGCCTGCGCGGCATCCCGGCCTACATTGTGATGCCGTCCAATTCGCCCAAGTCAAAGGTCCGCAACGTCGAGGCCTACGGCGGCCGGATCACCTTCTGCGAGCCGACCCAGCAGGCCCGCGAGGAAACCTGCGCCCGGATCGTGGCCCAGACCGGCGCGACGATGATTCATCCGTTCACCGACGAGCGCGTCATGGCCGGCCAGGGCAGCGCAGTGCTCGAGCTGCTCGAGGATGTGCCCGACCTGGACCTGGTGCTCTGCCCGGTCGGCGGCGGCGGACTGCTGGCCGGCACCGCCCTCGCCGGCAAGGCGGTGCGCCCGGCGCTGCAGGTCTTCGCGGTCGAGCCGGCCGAGGCCGGTGACGCCGCCCGCTCGTTCTCGGCCGGCCACATCGTGCCCCTCGAGCACACGTCCACCGTCGCCGACGGGCTGCGCACCACGATCGGCGCGCCCAACTTCGCGATCATGCGGCGGCATGTCGACGGCGTTCTCACCGTCAGTGAAGCCGGGATCGTCGCCGCGATGCGGACGCTCTGGGAGCAGCTCCACGTCGTCGTCGAGGCCTCCGGCGCGGTGCCCTACGCGGCCATCACCGAACAGCGGCTCGATGTCACCGGCCGGCGCGCCGGCCTGATCCTCACTGGCGGCAACGTGGACCTCGACGCACTGCCGTGGTTGGGGCCCGCGCGCTAGAGCGTAATCGCTCCAGGTCGCGACCCGGAGATCCCGGAGGCTGCACGGAGGGCACAGAGCCTCGATCTTCCGACCCGAGCGGAGCACAAGTCCACTTGGCTGGCTCCGTGCCCTCCGCGTCGGCTCGGTGCTTTCAGCGGCGGCAATTTGGACCGAAACAGCGCTGGCCGCGGTCAGGCGGCGGGCGCCGCCTGCGAGGCCGCCGGCGCGGCCTGGCCAATTTGGGCCAGGAGCTTCGTGAACCAGGGCGTGTGGATGTCGAAGTGCTTCCCGCCCTTGATGCGTGGAAACTCGATTGCCCGGAGCTCGTTGCCGCGCTCCTCGTCCTCGCCCACCACGCCGCTCTCACGGCGCAGGGCGCAGGCCACGGCGTGGCGCACGCAGCGGTCGATCAAGCCGAGGTCCGCGGCGTTGGCCGCCGCGGCGCGGGCGAAATAGCCGCTCTTCTGCACCAGCACCTTGTCGGCGCCGAGCAGCTTGGCGAAACGCTCGCCGAACCACTTGCCGGGATTGATCAGGTCAAGCTTCACGTGACCGAACGGGTCGCGCGGCACGTCCTCGCCGCGTGCGATCATCTCGGCGACGATCTCCTCCACGCCGGCGCCCTCGCTCAGGAAGATGTTCACGTTGCCCTCGCGGTCCATGACCGCGCGGAGCCTCGCCGACTCGGAGACGATGTCGAACGGCAGCTCGGGCAGGTACACGCCGTGCACCGACATGCGGTCGCGCTTGATGCCGAGGCTCGGGACGTACGGCTGCGACTCCAGCAGCTTCAGGTACTCGTAGGTGGTCGCCGCTGCGAGCCAGCCGCAGTGGCGGCCCATGATCTCGTGGATGATCAGCACCCGCGTGCTCGAGCTGTGCTCGGCCACGACGCGCTGGAAGAACAGGGCGCCCTCGCGGGCCGCCGTCAGCGCGCCAAGGCTCTGGCGGATCGGAATGATGTCGTTGTCGATCGTCTTCGGGAGGCCGATCACGGTCAGCTCATGGCCGGACTTCGCCAGGTAGGCGGCCAGATCCGCCGCCGTCGTGTTGGTGTCGTCGCCGCCGATGGTGTGGAGCACGTCCACGCCATCCTTGCGCAGCTGCTCGGCCGCGACTGCCAGGGGATCCTGCCCCTCCTTGACCAGGCCGCGCTTCACGCAGTCCTTCACGTTGGTGAGCTTCACGCGGCTGTTGCCGATCGGGCTGCCGCCATAGTGGCGCAGCACCCGGGCCGAGTCGCGGAGGTCGTCGGCCACCGGAATCTTGTCGCCCTGCAACAGGCCCTTGTAGCCGTTGCGATAGCAGATCAGCTCAATCTCCGGGGCGATCGCCGTGTAGCGCTCAATCAGGCCGCCGGTGGCGGCGCTGAGGCAGGGTGCGAGCCCGCCCGCGGTGAGGATGGCAACTTTGCGTGGAGGCATAATCACCTTCAAAGGAGCACGTCCTGTGCCCGACGTCCAGCCCACCGTCTGTCAAATGAGCCTGGTGACTTCCGATCCTGTTAATGGCCAATCTCTACGCCACTCTTTCCGCGCGGCCGCCAGTTCGGGACGCCGGGCACCAGAGATCTAACCAACGCACGCGCTCCTGCGGTGGCGGCCGGCGAACGGCAGGCTTGCCTGCCATCGCCCGGGCGCAAGCGGCCCCGATCCAGCGCACTTTCCCGGATCGCCAACCCGGCTCCGCGGCGTTTGTCGCCGTTCCTTACCCAAATTTGGTGAGAGCGAGCCCCATTTGGCCGATCTGCTGGTGCGTCACTATCTCGCAAAGGTCCCCGCCACCCTCTCCCACTCGGAGCCCAAACCGCCGCCCCCCCGCCATGAATCTGACCCTGCTCGACTATGTTCTCGTCTTCGGCGGCACGGTCGCCGCTTTGGCCAGCCTCACCCTTTGTCTGATGGGCTTGGTGGTCTGGTTCGCCGGCCGCAAGTGGCAGTGACCCGCCGCAGCCCGTCTAGGTGAAGTGGGGGCGCAGGGAGGCGCCCAGCCGCTCGAACTCGGCCTGCCGGCGCCGATAGTGCGTCCGGCGCCGGGGATCCGGCTGGCACCGGCTGGCGGCATCAACAGCGACCGCCCTGGCGCAGAGCGCGGCCAGATCCGCCCGCTCGCCGCAGCGCGTGGCGTCGCACCATGCCGCCTGCAGCGCGCCGCCCAGCGCCGCACCCTCGTCCTCGGTCATCTTCACCACCGGCACCCCAAAGATGTCGGCCATGATCTGCCGCCACACCCCCGATTTCGCCCCGCCGCCCGTCAGCCGGATCTCGCGGGGCCTGATGCCCAGCTCGCCCAGCCGGCGCAGCCCGTAGTTCATGCCCATTGTGACACCCTCCATCGCCGCGCGCATGAGGTGGCCCGGGGTCGTGTTGTGGCGCGTGACGCCAAACAGCACCCCGCGGCCCTGCGGCAGGTTCGGCGTCCGCTCGCCGTCAAAATACGGCAGCAGCAGCAGGCCGTCCGCCCCCGCGGGCACCGCCCCCACCGCCTGCTCCATCGCGGCATGGTCGGCGCCAAACAGCTGGCGGATCTGCTCCGTGACCAGGGTCACGTTCATCGTGCACAGCAGGGGCAGCCAGCCGCCCGTCGAGGAGCAGAACGCCGCGATCTCGCCCTCCGGATCAACCACGGGTCGGCGGCTGAAGGCGTAGATCGTGCCGCTGGTGCCAAAGGACGCCGTCACGACGCCGGGCGCAACATTGCCGGTGCCGATTGCTCCCATCATGTTGTCGCCGCCCCCGGCCGCGACCACGACGTCGCCGGTGAAACCAAAGCGCCGCGCCAGCTCCGGCTTGAGCATGCCGGCGGCCTGGTGCGCCTCCCGGACCGCGGGCAGGCAGGCCGGCAGGCGGCGGTCGATGGCCGCGCAGACCCGGGCGGACCACCGCCGGCGGCGGACGTCGAACAGCGCGGTACCGGAGGCGTCGCCGGCCTCCATCGTGCCGGCACCGGTGAGATGGAAATTCAGGAAGTCATGCGGCAGCAGCACCTGCCGCAGGCGGCGGAAGTTCTCCGGCTCGTGCCGCTTCAACCAGAGTATCTTCGGCGCCGTGTAGCCGGGGAGAAACGGCAACCCGGTCTCGCGGATCACGGCGCGTTGGCCACCCAGCTTCCGCGTGAGAAACACGCACTCCGGGGCGGTCGACGTGTCGCACCAAAGCTTGGCCGGCCGGATCACCGCACCGTGCTCGTCCAGGGGCACGAAACCGTGCTGCTGGCCCGAGACGCCGATGCCGCGCACCCGCGCGCCGTCAACCTGGGCGGCCACCTCCCCGAGGACCTGCTCGAGCGCCGCCGCCCACTCCTGGGGATGCTGCTCCATGTGACCCGGGGGCAACCCCTCGATCAGCCGGTGCGGCGCGCGCGCCTCCGCCACCACCCGGCCAGCGTCCAGATCATAGGCGACGCACTTCGTGCTCTGCGTGCCGCTGTCGATGCCGAGGTAGATGCTCATGATGGAAAACTCTTGGTTCCGGTCGGCTTCCGTCGGGGCTGGTCGCGGCGGCGGACCACTCGGTCAGGTGCAGGGCAGGTTGGTGTTTGGTGCCCGGGACAGGACTCGAACCTGCAAGCCTTTCGGCAACGGCTTCTAAGACCGTCGTGTCTGCCAATTCCACCACCCGGGCGAGGGTTGGCGTCTGTTCCGGGAGCCTGTCGTTTTCTTCTCTCCAGACGCAAGGGCGAAGGAGAGAAGGGCATTGCGGATCGCGAATTGCGAATTGCGGATTGAGGAAGAACCGGCCGCCGAGGTGACGTTGGCTTTTCAGGCTTCGGCCAATCCGCAATTCGCGATCCGCAATCCGTAATTGGAATCGGCCACTACGGTGCCACTCCCAGCCGGTCGCCCATGCGCGCGTAGGTCTCCAGGTGCTGCGCACTCTGGGACACGAGGTCCGGCTCGAAGCGAATCCGGCCGCGCGCGAACAGCGTGATGACGCACGAGCCGCCGAAGGCGAAGAAGCCCTTCTCCGCCCCCTTGGCCACCGCCCGGCCGGCGATGTGCGACTGCTGGATGCTGCCGACATTCGTCGCGCCGATCTCGACCATCGCCACGCGGCCGAACTGCGGCGACTGGATCAGGGTCACGACCCGCTTGTTCTCCACGAGATACCGCAGGCTGCGCCGCAGCGCCAGAGGGCTGACCGAGTACAGCCAGCCGTTGATCAACCGCGCCTCGCCGGGGGTGCCGGCGACCGGAAAGTGGAAACGGTGGTAGTCCACCGGGCAAAGGCGCGAGATGAGCATCGCCCCGCCCGCGTACTCGCGCGCGAGGGCCTCGTCTCCCAGGAGCGCCGCGAGCGTGAATTTCATGCCCTTAACGTAAAATCCGTCCGCCGCGTCCACATCCGGGAACGCCAGATGACGTCCATCGGCCGGCAGCACCGCCACGCGCTCGTCCGCCACGATCGGGCGAGACTCGGGCTTCAGGGCGCGGAAAAAGAACTCGTTGAAATTCTTGTAGTCGAAGGCCGACTTGGCGAACTCGTCGACGTCGAGGTCGTACTCGGAGATGAACGGGAGGATGAGTTGAGCGCTCGCCGCCTTGCTCATGCGGCGGCCGTACATCTTCGAGAACCAGATGCGCCGCGCCAGCAGCCACACCAGCCCGCGCCCGACCGGGTTTTCATACGCCAGGCGCAGCCAGCGCTCGCCGTAGACTTTCTCGGTCAGCACGGCCTGCTGGTAACGGTCGTAATAGCGGATGGGGATGGCGGGCATTCCTCCCCACCCTCGCCCAACCCGGCGGCCGCGCAAAGGGAAAAATACAGGGAGCCGGCCAGTCCGCCGGCCACCAGGGGGCCTATGGGACGGTCCCGGCCGCCTGGCTTTCGCGCAGTTTCCGCAGGTTGCGTTCGCGTAATGCCTCGTAGATCGGCGTGTCGCGCAGGCCCTCCGCCACGCCGTACGCGGCGAGGCAGCACACCAGCAGCGGGAGCATGAAGTCGTATTTCCCGGTGAGCTCGATCATCAGCACGATGCCGGTCAGCGGCGCCCGTACAATCGCCGTGAACAGCGCGCCCATGCCCAGGACGGCAAACACCGCGGGGTGCGGCGCCAGCGCCGGCAGGTAGTGGTGCGCGAGTCCGCCCGTCGCCAGCCCGCCGAAGGCTCCAAGCACCAGCAGCGGGGCGAAGATGCCACCGGCGGCGCCGCTGCCGTAGCTCACGATCGTCAGGACAAAACGCGCGATCAGCAGCAGCGGGATCCACCGCAGCGCCACCTCACCCAGCAGCGCCCGTTCCGCCAGCAGGCCGCCGCCGCCGCTCAACTCCGGGAAAACGCCGGCCACCAGACCGACGAAGAGGCCGGTCAATCCGCCGGTCACCCACGCCGGCCACCGCCACCGCTCAAACCAATCGAGTCCGCCCAGCAGGGCGCGGTTGAAGATCACGCCGCCCAGCCCCGCGCCCGCCCCCAGCACCAGCGCCACCGGCAGCGTTGAGAGCGTGGGCGCCGGCATCGTGGCCAGCGAAAACACGGGCAGCTCGCCCGTCAGCACCCGCGCCATGACGTCCGCGCCCACCGAGGCGAGGAACGCCGCCACGAAGACGACCGGGGTGAAATTTCCCTGAAGCTCCTCAAGCACGAACATCACGCCGGCCAGGGGCGCGTTGAACGCCGCCGCAAGCCCGGCGCCCGCCCCCGCGCTGATCAGCGCCTTGCGCTCGCCCTCGCCCGGCTTCACCCGGAACCAGCCCGCGACCATCAGCCCGGTGGCCCCGCCCATCTGGATGGTTGGGCCCTCGCGGCCCAGGGCCAGGCCACCGCCGATGCCCGTCACGCCCGCCACGAATTTCACCGGCAGGATCCGCCACCAGGGCAGGTCGCGCTCGCCTAGCACGACTGATTTCAGGTGCGGGATGCCGCTGCCCGCCGACTCCGGCGAGAACCGGCGCACGAGCCAAAGGCTCACCATGCCCGTCACCACCGAGATACCGACCGCGGCCGACAGCCGCCAGGCCAGCGGCTCGTGCATGAGCCAGTTCACGCGCAGGTTCTCCAGCCATTGCAGCAGGTAGCGGAACGCCGACGCCACCACGCCCGCGACCAACCCCACCGCGAGTGCCTTCGGCAGGATGTGCCTTCGCCTGACTTCCTCCGTGCCGAGACCGATACCAGATGTGGGCTGCATCCGGTAAGACTAGAGAGAGATCGCGGCGTTCCGCCATGGGTTTTTTCAGCCGACGCGGCCGTCACAGGCGACCGAACCGAACGCCCGGCCCAAGGATCGCGGACGCCTAGATCATTTTAGCAAGAATTGTAGCCGCAAAGATGCGCAAAAAGCGCAAGAACTCGTCGCCACAGCGCTGCGCCCTATTACGGCAATAACCCGAGACAAACGATCCCTCCGCCGGTGGAGCTGGAATCGGATTTATCTTCGCTTTTTGCGCTTCATTGCGGCTACACCATTATTGAATTCGCTTTAGCGTCGCGGCTGGCCGACGACTGCCGCGGGCCCGAGTCCCGGGACGGGATCCTCGGGCGCCTAACCCTTCATCACCAACTCGTCGCCCTTGACCGTGAACTTCACCTCGGTGCCTTCCGCGATCTCGCCCGCGATAAGCGCGCGGGCCAGGCGGGTCTCGAGGTGGCGCTGCAGGAAGCGCTTGAGCGGACGCGCGCCGAAGACCGGGTCGTAACCCTTCTCGGCCGCCCACTCCCGCGCCTTCTGGTCCAGCGACACGCCCACCCGGCGGTCGGCGAGGCGCTTGTTCAGGTCGACCAGCAGGAGGTCCACGATGCTCGTGATTTCCTCCAGCGTCAGCGGCTTGAAGAGGATGGTCTCGTCGATGCGGTTCAGGAATTCCGGCCGGAATGACTTGCGCAGCTCCGCCATCACGCTCTCGCGGACACTTTCGGAGATGGAGTCTCCCGTCACGCCCTCGAGCAGGTAGCGCGAGCCGATGTTCGAGGTCATGATGATGACCGTGTTCTTGAAATCCACGGTGCGGCCCTGGGAGTCGGTGATGCGGCCATCGTCGAGCACCTGGAGGAGCACGTTGAACACGTCCGGGTGCGCCTTCTCGATCTCGTCGAACAGGATCACGGCGTACGGCTTCCGCCGCACCGCCTCGGTGAGCTGGCCGCCCTCGTCGTAGCCGACGTAGCCGGGAGGCGCGCCGATCATGCGCGCGACGCTGTGCTTCTCCATGTACTCGGACATGTCGATGCGCACCATGGCGGCCTCCGTGTCGAACAGCGTCTCGGCCAGGGTCTTCGCGAGCTCGGTCTTGCCGACGCCGGTCGGGCCGAGGAACAGGAAGCTGCCGACGGGGCGGCGGGGGTCCTTGATGCCGCTGCGGGCGCGCAGGATCGACTCGGTCACGAGGCTCACCGCCTCGTCCTGGCCGATCACGCGCTCGTGCAGCACGGCCTCGAGCCGGAGCAGCTTCTCCTTTTCGCCCTCGACGAGCCGGGTCACGGGCACGCCGCTCCACTTCGACACGACCTCGGCGATCTCCTCCTCGGAGACCTCCTCCTTGAACAGCGTCGTGGTGTTGCCGCCCTTCTCGAGCTTCTTCAGCTCGGCCTCGAGCTGCGGGATCTTGCCGTGGCGGAGCTCGGCCACCTTGTTGAGGTCGTAGCCGCGCTCGGCCTTTTCCATCTCGAGGCGCGCGGCCTCGAGATTCTCCCGGAGCTTCCGCACGCGCTCGACGGAGGCCTTCTCCTTCTCCCAGTGAAGCCGGATGCCCTTCGCCTTCTCGCGCGCCTCGGCCAGCTCGGACCGGAGTGACTCCAGCCGGCGCTTGCTCGCTTCGTCCTTTTCCTTCGCGAGCGCGGTCTCCTCGATCTCGAGGCGCAGGACCCGCCGCGTGAGCTCGTCGAGCTCCTGCGGCATCGAGTCCATCTCGGTGCGGATCAGGGCGCAGGCCTCGTCCACGAGGTCGATCGCCTTGTCGGGGAGGAAACGGTCGCTGATGTAGCGGTTCGAGAGCGTGACGGCGCTGACGAGCGCGTTGTCCTGGATGCGGACGCCGTGGTGGAGCTCGAAGCGCTCCTTGAGGCCGCGCAGGATCGAGATGGCATCCTCCACGGTGGGCTGGTCGACCAGCACGGGCTGGAAGCGGCGCTCCAGCGCGGCGTCCTTCTCGATGTGCTTCCGGTACTCGTCGAGCGTGGTCGCCCCGATGCAGTGGAGCTCGCCCCGGGCGAGCATCGGCTTGAGCAGGTTGCCCGCGTCCATCGCCCCCTCGGTCTTGCCCGCGCCGACGATGAGATGGAGCTCGTCAATGAAGAGAAGAATGCGGCCCTCGCTCTGGCGGATCTCCGCCAGCACCGCCTTGAGGCGCTCCTCGAACTCGCCGCGGTACTTCGCGCCGGCCACCAGCGCGCCCATGTCGAGGGCGAAGATGGTCTTGTCCTTCAGGCCCTCGGGCACGTCGCCCCGGAGGATCCGCTGCGCGAGGCCCTCGACGATCGCGGTCTTGCCCACGCCCGGCTCGCCGATGAGCACGGGGTTGTTCTTGGTCTTGCGGGACAGGATGCGGATGGTGCGGCGGATTTCCTCGTCGCGGCCGATCACCGGGTCCATCTTGCCCTTGCGCGCCTGCGCGACGAGATCGACGCCGTATTTCTCGAGCGACTGGTACGTGGCCTCGGGATTGTCGGTGGTCACGCGCTGGCTGCCCCGGATGTCCTTCAGGGCCTTGAGCACCTTCGCCCGGTCGAGGCCAAAGCTCTTGAAGAGCTTCTTCAACCCCTCCGGCTTGGCGACATCGAGCAGGCCGAGGAACAGGTGCTCGACCGAGACAAACTCGTCCTTGAGCGACTTGGCCTCGTCCTCGGCCCGGGTCAGCACCTCGTTGACCGCCTGGGTCACGTAGATCTTGGAGGTGTCCACGCTGCCCGACACCTGCGGGAGCCGCTCGAGCTCGCGGTCCACCGCGAGCTGCACGGCGCTGGTCGTGATGCCCAGCTTCTCAATCAGGCCAGGCACGATGCCCTGCTCCTGGCCCAGGAGCGCGTAGAACAGGTGCCACGTCTCCACCTCGTGGTGCGACTCGCGGCGGGCGTGGTTCTGGGCGTCAGTGAGCGCCTGACGCGACATGACGGTGAGTTTGGCGAGATCCATGATGGACTCCCTTCGCATGCGGCGTTCCACCTTGGATGAATACTTAGCCCGGCGATTTGGCCCGCCAAACCTGCAGGCGGGTCAAAACGAGACGTCCGGCTGGCACACCTCGCGCCAAATTGTCGGGTTGGCGCGGTAGGCGGCCCCCTCCAATCGGCGCGATTCATCAGGTAGAATCACCTCCCTTCCGGGCCCGGCCGGACAGATTCGCCTCGCCCCTTTGGCGAGGGTCGACCATGGATCGCGCGCCTTCCTCCTGCGGCCTCATCCCCCCATGATCACCCCGGCCCCGACCCTGGTGCGCACTGCCTTTCCGCCACGGGCGGTGGTGCAGGCTCGCCGCGTGCGGCGGCGCGATGCCTGCCTCCGGGGCGGCGAGACTCTCATGACGCCCGGGCCGACGCCGGCGCTGCTTGCGCTCGATTTTGGCGAGGAACTCGTGGGGGTGCTCGAGCTCACCGTGACGGCGGGGGCCGCCACGCGGCTGGAGCTGATCTACGGCGAGGATCTGGAGGAGGCGCTGCTGTTGCAGGATCCCTATCCCCCGGAACACTGGTACCATCAGCCGCGGGACTTCCTTGACCTCCCGGCTGGGGCCCAAGTCGCGCGCCAACCCGGGCGTCGCGCCTTCCGGTTCGTGACGCTGGTGGTGCACGGCCCCGGGGCCCTGAGGCTGCACGGCGCGGTGATGCTGCTGGAACACGCGCCGTTGACCGACCGCGGCTGGTTCAACAGCTCCGACCCGTTGCTGAACGACGCTTGGCAGATCAGCCGCCGCACCCTGCGGCTCTGTTTGCAGGGCTTCTACGAGGACGGAGTGAAGCGCGATGGCATGCTCTGGCTCGGCGACTACCGGGTGGAGTTCCTCTGCGCCCACCCGCTGTTTGCCGACGCCGCCCTGGCGCGCCGGAGCCTCGAGATGTTCGCCCAGTGCCGGCACGAAGACGGCAGCCTGTCGGCGGTGGCCCTACTGGCCGGCGGTCACCTGCATCCCCGCATCGGGTACCTCGGCGACCTCTCGCAGCCCGGCTTTCTGCACCGCTGGGTGCTGGCCAACTATTGCGCCGACTTCGTCGCCGGCGTGTGGGAGTACGTGCTCCACACGGGCGACGTCGAACTCGTCCGGTCGCTGGATACCACCGTGCGCGGCGTGCTTGCCTACCTGCACGCGTTCGACCTCGCCAAGGCGGAGAGCCCGAAGAATTTCATCACGGACAACCAGCCCGAGCAGCCGGACTGGTGGGGCAGCCGCGCCGCCCTTGCCTACCAGATTGCCGCCGCCTTCGGTCACGGCGCGGCCCTGGCCAGCCTCTTGGGCGATGAAGCCTCCGCCGCGCGCCACCGCGCCGAGCAGGCCCGGCGCGGGCACGCGGCCGCCGATCGCTTTGGCTCCGCCGCCACGGCCTCCTGCCGCGATTTCGAGGACGCGGGGGCCACGCGCAGCTGGCATGCGCACGCGGCGGCGTACCACGCCGGCGCGCTCGACGCGGCCGGACTTCGCTCCATCCATCCCCGGCTTCAGGCCGATCCGACGGTCCGGCGGCCCATGGCCGGCTTCATGGAGTTCTATCTGCTGCAGGCGTGGTTCGATGCGGGACTGGCGCGCGAGGCCCTGGCCGAGCTGCGTTCGTACTACGGCCAGATGCTGCGCAGCGGGGCCACCACCACGTGGGAGCTGGTGGATCGTCGCGAACCGGGCATCGACCATATTGTCCCCGCGGGACGCAGTCATTGTCACGGCTGGTCCGCCGGCCCCGCCTATCATTGCGCGGCCCAGATTCTCGGCGTGGTTCCCACCGCGCCCGGCTACCACGAGGTTTCCATCCGGCCCAGCCTCGGGGACCTCGCATGGGCCGAGGGTGAAGTGGCGACACCGCACGGGACCATCCACGTTTCCCTCGACGGCGACGGGCACGGCGAAGCGACTCTCCCGCCGGGCGTGACCGGCGTGCTGCATCTGGCCGGCCGCCCGGCCGTCCGGATGGCGCCGGAAAAATCCCACGCCTTCTAGGCTCGCCGCACGGGGCCGCAACCGGAGCTTGGCATGGTCGAACCGCCTGCCACGCTCGGCCCGCCCCGACCTCATGCCGACCTCGCGCTCATCCGTATCCGAAGTCGCCCGGATCTTCCTCCGGCTGGGCCTGACCTCGTTCGGCGGGCCGGTGGCCCACCTCGGCTACCTGCACGAGGAAATCGTCCGCCGCCGGCAATGGCTGGAAGAGACGGAGTACGCCGACCTCGTGGCACTCTGCCAATTCCTGCCCGGCCCGGCCAGCAGCCAGCTGGTGTTTGCCCTCGGGCAAAGGCGCGCAGGGTTGACGGGAGCCCTGACGGCGTCGCTCTGTTTCACCCTGCCGTCGGCTGTGCTGATGATTGCATTCGGCTACGGCGTGACCGCCCTCGCGAACGTGGGCTCCGCCGGCTGGCTGCACGGCCTGAAGCTGGCCGCCGTCGCGGTAGTGGCACAGGCGGTCTGGGTGATGGCGCGGAAGCTCTGTCCGGACGGACCCCGCCTCGTCTTGATGCTCGCCGCTGCCGGCGCGCTCATCGCCTGGCCCGGCGCCGGAGTGCAGCTGGCGGTCATCGCCCTTGGTGCTGCCGCCGGCTGGCTCTGGTTTCGCGGAGGGGTTTCGCCCGCGACGCCGAACCAGCCCGGCTTCACCCGCGGGCACCGCTGGGCCGTGGCGACCTTGGGGACTTTCGCCCTCCTGCTGGCCGTCCTGCCGATGCTGGCCGCGGCTTCCGGACTGCTGCCCGTGCGGCTGTTCGACAGCTTCTATCGTGCCGGCTCGCTGGTGTTCGGGGGCGGGCATGTGGTGCTCCCCCTGCTGCGGGCCGAAGTCGTGCCGCCCGGCTGGATCAGCGACGGCCGTTTTCTCGCCGGCTACGGGCTCGCGCAGGCGGTACCCGGACCGCTCTTCACCTTTGCGGCGTACCTTGGCACGGTGATTCTTGGAGGCCCGTGGGGCTGGGCGGGCGGACTACTTGGCCTGCTCGCGATTTTTCTGCCGGCGTGGCTGCTGATCGGCGGGGCTTTGCCGTTCTGGAGCCTGCTCCGGTCGCAGCCGGCGGCGCAGGCCGCGCTGCGCGGCGCCAACGCCGCGGTGGTCGGCGTGCTGCTCTCCGCGCTTTACCGTCCGCTCTGGACCGAGGGCATCACGCACCCGCGCGACGCCGTGGCCGCGGCGGTGGCGTTCGCGCTGCTGATGTTCGCGCGCGCGCCGTCATGGCTGGTCGTCCTCGCCGCCGCGGCGGCGGGCCAGTGGCTACTCTGATCCGGAGGCTTCAGGTGGACGTCCGCACGAGAGCGGGGCGGTGACTGTCCATTCTGCGTGATCTCCGTGGCAGAACATGGATTGGAGGCAGAGAACCTCGCGTCACCGAGTGTGCTTCGATCCGGCACGCCGGCAGCTGTCCCACTCAGAAAAGGGATTGATTCGCCCGCCCGGCGCGTTCACGTTCTCGCCCCCTGACCGGACGCTTAGCTCAGTTGGTTAGAGCACTAGTATCACACACTAGGGGTCACTGGTTCGAGTCCAGTAGCGTCCACCATCTCTCCTCGTGGGGTCGTCTCAAGAGTGATGTTGGTTGCAGTTGGTTGCTAAAGAGTGCTGTTATTTGGTCCAGTGAATCGAACCAAACAGCAACCAAGACTGCAACCAGACGACAACCAACCCTGGCAGCCGCCCCGTGGGATCAGGTACAGTTTGCGGCCAGGCCGTCCCTCGCCGTTCCTGCTTCATTGGTCAGATGGCGAGGGCAAACGATGCGCCGCGGCGTATCCATCAACGGCAGCACGTGAGACAGCCGCAAAAGCGTTGGCTGAGAAGCGCACTGACCACGGCACGGATGTATTGTCCTTCGACCCCCGGGAGTGGCGGCGATGGTTATCGTTCCGCGAGCTGATTGGCGAAGCCGATCCCGTCGAAGTCGCGCAGCAATGGCTCGCAGCACGCGAAAAGCACGGCGTGCAGGCCTCCATTCTCGTTTCGATGGCATCCGAGCGGTATCTTACGGCAAGAGCCTCCGAGGGCATCGCAAAGGCCACTCTTTCACATGCCAAGGGGGACATGGCGCGATTTACCGCATCTTTCGGCACAAGATTGCTGGGAGAGATCAGATCCGAAGAAATACGCCATTGGCTTGCGCAGCTTCCGTTCGCGGAAGTCACCAAGCGGAACCATTACAAACGGGTGAATGCCTTCTTCACTTGGGCGCGCCTTGAAGGCCTTGCGACGTCCAATCCTTGCGAAAGTATCAAGAGCCCCGCCCGTGAGTCCGAGGACGTGACAGTCCTGACCGTTGCAGACGTGGAGAAACTTTTTGCCACGGCTTGGAAGTTGCGCCCGCAGGTTTGCGCGAAACTCGCTCTTGAGGCGTTTGCCGGACTGCGTTTTTCGTCCGCGTCCCGCCTAGTCAAGGACGACATTAACTTCCGCGAAAAGGGCATCACGCTTCCAGCCGCAAAGATCAAGACCCGCCGCCGGCACTACATCGACGGATTGCCAGCGAACTTGTGGACCTGGCTGCGAGCCGCACCAGTTGAGGCATGGACATTGACCGAACGCCAATACCTGAGCCTCAAGAGCGAAGCGTTTTCGTTAGCCGGTGTTACCAACCCCGGCAATGTGCTGCGCCACTCATTCTGCTCCTACCATGTCGCAGCTCACAAGGACGCCGCACGGACAGCCGTCGTCCTATGCCATGCCAGTCCGAGCATGCTTTATCAGCACTACAAAGGACGGGCGACGGAGAAGGACGCTAAACGCTACTTCGACGTGAGGCCCTGACGTCCAAGTTAACCATGATTGAGTACTAGCCAATCGGTTCTATTCAACTTCATCATAATTAGATTCCAAAACTCGCTCTCAAATTGCCGAGCATTTGGACGAAATTCAAATTCGGAGAATCCGAGCTTTTTGTAACAGAGAATCGCCGATTTATTAAAATCGAATACTCCGAGGCGGATTTCTGACAGCGATAACGTGTTGAATCCGTAATCTAGTGCCTGGGCAACCATGGCGACCCCATACCCCTTTCCGCGTTCCTCAATTTGACCAATAAGGACACGTCCTAACATCGCGGTTAATTGCTCGTGATCTACCGCCATGAGTTCGACATGTCCAATAACCGTTCCGCTCAAATTATCGACAGCCGCGAACATGTAATGCGCGGGTCTTGCACCTTTGGTCTTTTCAAAAGTCGCCAAGAGCTGCGCCGCATCTAATGGGTACTTGTAGAACGGGCCAGCCCATTGCAGCAGAAAGCGTGCG
>JAFEGX010000017.1 GCA_018239675.1 Verrucomicrobiota bacterium | reverse complement strand
TTCCTGAATCACAGGGCGTGCCCCGCTGGGGGCACGCCCTGTTTTTTCGTTCCCCAGTTCCCCATGATCCGCCTCTGCCTCAGTCTCCTTGCCGCCATCGTCACGGCCGCTGCTGCTACCCCGGGACCCGTCCCGCGCCTGCCCGTCTCGGCCTTTTTCAAGAAGCCCGCCCTCTCGCAGCTCAGCTTCTCGCCGGACGGCAAGCGCCTTGCCTACCTGGTCCCATACGAGCGGCGCCTCAATCTCGTCGTCCTCGACCTGGAGAAGGGCACCAAGAATCTCCTCACCAATTTCACCGACCGCGAGATTGCCAGCTTCCTTTGGGCCAACGACGACCGGCTGCTCTTCCAGATCGACCGCGACGGCGAGGAGGCCCCGGGCCTCTACGCGGTCAACCGCGACGGCACCAACCCCGTCGTGCTCGCGTCGGGCGGACGCGAGGGCACGACCGGCACCATCAACGACCGCTTCGGCGGCCTGCTGCGGCGGCTCGAGAACGACCCCCGGCACATCCTGGTCCTCGTCTACAAGACGTCACTCGAGCGCCCCGATGTCGGACGGATGAATCTCGGCACCGGCACCATCACCGTGGTGACGCCGAGCCGCGAGGGCATCTCCTCCTGGATTCTCGATCGCCAGAATCAGGTGCGCATCGGTCTGGCCAATGAGGATGGCCGCAGCCGGATCCTCCACCGCGCCGCCGGTTCCCAGGGCGACTGGCAGGAGCTGTTTGCCGCCGGCAGCGATGACCCCGGCTGGACGCCGCTCGGCTTTGACGGCGACAACCGCACCCTCTACGTGGCAACCAACCTCGCCCGCGACCGTTTCGTGGTCTGCAAGTACGACACGGTTGCCAGGACGATGTCGGCGCCACTGTGCGAGGATCCGGTCTACGATGTCGGCTACAACAACTCGGCGCAGGTCCTCTGCACGCTTCACTACAGTCAGCATCTGAAGCGGGTCGTAGGGCTCAGCTACGAGGCGGACCACCTGAAGAACGTCTTCTGGGACGAGTCGTATGCCCGGCGGCAGCAATTGGTCGACCGCGCCCTGCCGGACACGGTGAACCGCCTGGTCCAGGGCAGTGCGGACGGCAAGCGGTTCGTCTATCTCGCCTACAGCGACCGGGATCCCGGAGTGTATTACCTGCTCGACGAGGAAAAGAAGCGCCTCGATGAACTGGCGGTCGTCCAGCCCGGCCTTGATCCTGAACAGATGGCGCCCATGAAGCCGGTGGCCTTCAAGGCCCGCGACAATCTCGTGATCCACGGCTATCTCACGCTTCCGGTGGGCGTCCCGCCCCGGAATCTTCCGCTGGTGGTGAATCCGCACGGCGGCCCGTACACGATTCGCGACACCTGGAAGTTCAATCCGGAGGTCCAGTTGCTGGCCAACCGGGGATTTGCGGTGATCCAGGTCGACTACCGCGGATCAGGCGGCTACGGCCCGGCCTTTGAACGCATCGGCTGGAAAAAATGGGGCCTCGAGATGCAGAATGACCTGACGGATGCGGTGCATTGGCTGGTGGACGAGGGTATCGCGGACCCGGCGCGCGTCGTCATCTGCGGGGCGAGCTACGGCGGCTATGCCACCATGGCCGGACTGGCCTTCACCCCTGAACTCTACTGCGCCGGCGTGAATTACGTGGGCGCCACCGACATCTCCCTGCTCATTCCAAAGGCGGTGAAGCCGGACCGACTGCGCTGGATCAACACGCGCATCGCCGATCTCTCCGACCCCGCCGACCGCGCCCGGATCCGGGCGACCTCGCCGGTCAATTTTGCCGAGCGGATTCGGGCGCCGGTGCTCATGGCTTACGGCAAGAACGATCCCCGCGTCGTCATGGACCACGGCTGGGATATGGAGCGTGCCCTCAAGGCCGCGGGCAAGGAGTTCAAGATGATCATCGAGACCGACGAGGGGCATGGGTTCCGCAAGGAGGAGCGCAGCATCGCGTTCTACACCGAGGTGGACGAGTTCCTCGACCGCCATGTGCCCCGCGACCATGCCCGCGTCGTGGTGAAACCGGCGCAGGTGATCGACTTGCCCGCCAAGGCTAAAAACTGACCGGGAGCGCGTCGCGCACCTTGGTCCAGTCGAGCTCGGGCAGACCGCGCCGCGGCGCCGGCTGCCCGAGCCGACTGCGCCCAAGGCGCGCCGGCAACCGCACGCGTCCGTCGGTCAGCACCACGTCGGCGAGCTTCACCTCGCCCACGCCGAGCAGGGCAAAGCGCAGCTGCGGCAGTGCGGCGCGATCGCCGTCCCATTCCACTGGCGCGGCGTGCTCGCGCACCACGTCGCCCCGCGGCCGCGCTCCCCGGGTCTGGAATTCGATGGTGAGACACTCCTGCTGGTTCGTCCAGGTCCCTTCCGGCCGCCGCTGCTCGACGCGCACGAGCTGGAGCGCGGGCCGGAAATTGTGCACGGCATAGCAGAGCTGCCATTTCGCGCCGAACACCGGCTCGCCGCGCCGCCACGCCTGCAGGCGCGCCGCGTCGCGCGCCAGGATCTGCTCGTTCGTTCCACGGCGCCGTGCATCACGCGTGAAACGCCACATGGCCCGCGCCGCCCGCCGCCCGGCGGCGAGGGCCCGCGCAAAAGCCCGGCCCTCGGCCGGGGTGGCGAGGCCGCGCGCGGCGCGGCGCACAAAGACGTCGCGTTCTGCCAGGTAGCGCCGGAACTCGAGGCTCGCGCGCAGGGGCGCGGGCAGGGCCGGCCGGCTGGGGGCCGCGGCCGCCCGGCAGAGCCGCCGCTCGGCCAGGAACGGCGCCAGCGGCTCGCGCCGTGAGACGGTCTCCCAGCGGTCATTAATCTCCCAGCGGGGATAGCCGCCGAACGGATGGCGGTCGTTCTGAAAAGCGAGCTGTGCCGAGCGCCGGGCGGTCCGGGGACCAAACACGCGGGCAAACCCGCGCTCAAGCATCTCGCGCGGATCCTCGACGCCGGGATTCAGCCAGAGCGTGGCCGCCGCGGCGTCAATCACGGTGGTCATCTCTATCGCGAGGCGGAACGGCTCCCACGAGGTGACGAGCAGCCCCTCGACGCCGAGCCGCTGGCCGTGGCGCCACCACGAGAGGATGTTGTCCAGGCGGTCGGTGAAATGCGGCAGCGGCTCGTAGCGCGCCGAACCGTTCATCGGGCAGCCCCAGACCGTCAGGCCGCGGGCGCGCAGGCGCTCGCCGACCGTGCTCTCGGCGAAGTTGAACAGTTCCACGCGCGGCCGGCGCGGAAAGCCGTAATAGTACCATTCGTACGCGATCAGGTCGGCGGGCAGCTGCGGGATGGCGGACGGCAGGAAATAAAGCATGTCGGCCCACATGCCCATGCGCAGGCCGAGCGAACGCGCGAGCGCGTGGAGGCGGTTGACGTGCCGCGCGAAGTGGCCCGCGAGGCCGATGCGCGCGATCTCGGCGCGGCTCAGGGGGTGGCGCCCGAGGTGGAACGACTCGTCGAGCCCGACGTGCACCCGGCCGGCCGTGCAGAACGGCGCCATGTCGCGCAGGAGCTTCCCGGCGATTTCCATCGTGCGCGGATGCAGCGGGCAGATCTGTCCGCCGGGAAACGGCGAGCCGTCATCGGCCCGCAGTTCGTTCAGGTCGCGCAGCTCGGGCACTTTGATCAGGTACTGGGTGTGGCCGAGCAGGTTCACGATGGGCACGACCGTGATGCCGACGCGCGTGGCCTCGTTCACCAGGCGCGCAAACTGCCGGTAGGTGTAGGCGTCGCGTCGCGCCACGCCCGGCAGGCTGGGAAACTCCACGCAGTCCTCGAGGTGGAGGTGCAACTGCTGGTAACCCCAGTCGGCATAGCGCGGGAGCTGCGCGAGCAGCCAGTCGAGGCGTTCGACCTGGCGGGCGAGGTCCCATTGAAAGGAGCGGACGGGCGAAAAGGGCGCGGCCATGGCGGAACGATGCAGGCGATGGCGCAAAGTTGAAGGTCGAAAGTGGGCCGGAACCGATCTCCGGCCCGCGCTTGAACCGGCGCGGCCGCGGCCTACAGTCCGCGGCGATGCAGGTCAGGATCCACCACCTCTACCTTTCCCCCGGCCACAATTTCTTCGGCCGGCACGGCTTGGGCGCGGAGAAGAACCCGACGGTGGAGGTGCCCGAGGTGGTCTGCCGGGCCGGCCGGGGGATCGAGGGCGACCGGTTCTTCGACTACAAGCCCGACTACAAGGGACAGATCACGTTTTTCTCGTGGGACATCTACCAGCAGGCGAAGACCCGTTTCGCCGTGCCGGATCTGGCGCCCGCCGCCTTCCGCCGCAATGCGGTGATCGAGGGCGTCGACCTCAACACGCTCATCGGCCGGCGCTTCACCATCGGGGGCGTCGAGTTCGAGGGCACGGTGGAGTCCAAGCCCTGCTACTGGATGGATCAGGCCGTGGCGCCGGGGACCGAGGAGTGGCTCCGCGGCAACGGCGGCCTGCGGGCGAAGATTCTCCGCGACGGTGTCCTGACCGCCGGCGAGCACGAGCTCGTGGTGGGCGAGGCCGTGCCGGCGGCGGCGAGCTGATTGTTTCTATTCACCGCGAAGTCCGCCAAGGCCGCGAAGAACGCAGTCGAGGCTTCGCGTCCTTGTGCGGGATTCTGACCTGAGATGACGACCGTAATCAGCAATCTGAACTGATCACCTGGTATCTGATTCCTCCGGGCCCCTGTTACTTGCCCTGCTTCGCAGGGCCCCAGCCCAGGCGGTGTTTCAACCAGGCGACCGCTCCGGCCTCGTCCGTGAAGGCACCGTCAAGCTGGGCCTCAAATGCCTCGTCGAGCATCGGCGTGAATTTCGGGCCGGGTCGCTGGCCGAGCGCCACAAGGTGCCGGCCGAGCAGGATCGGACGGGGCCCCGCCCGCTCAAGCGCGAGGGCCCGGGCCTTCGCGCGCAGCTGGGCGATGCGCTCGAGCGTTTCCGGCGGAGCCAGCGGCGGCCGTCCGGCGTGGTCGGCGAGCATCACGATCGCCAGCTCGTCAATCGTCGCCGGTTCGAGCCGGCGTGCCAGGCGGCGCACGGCGGAGTCCGTGAACTCGGCCTGGCCATGGTGGTGCGCCAGGTGGTTCACCACGAGGGCTCGGACCGGCGGGATCACCTCGAGCGGCGAGCCGATCCGGCGCAGGAACGCCTCGGCCACCGGCCCGCCGGCGGACTCGTGTCCCGGGCTGATCCAGCGCAGCCGGCCGCGACGCTCGGCCTGCTCCGTGGTGGCCGGCTTGCCGTAGTCATGGGCCAGCACCGCCAGGCTCAGGATGCGTCGCGTGGCCGGCACGGCCTGGCGCCAGCCCGGCTGCGCGACCAGCGCGTCAAGGCAAAGCTGCGTGTGGGTGAAGACGTCGCCCTCCGGATGCCACTCGGGGTCCTGCGGCGTGCCCCGCAGCGCCGCCAGCTCGGGAAAGTGGGCGAGCCAGCCGGTTTCCTCGAGCACGGCGAGGCCGCGCGACGGCTTGGCGGACTTGACCGCCCACTTCTCCCATTCACCCCACACGCGCTCGACCGGCAGCTCGGCGAAGGTGCCCGCCATCGTGCGGCTGAGCGCGGCCGTCTCCGGGGCCAGCGTGAAGTCGAAGCGTGCGGCCAGCTGGAACGCGCGCAGGACCCGGAGCGGATCCTCGCCAAACGCGGCGCTGGTGTGGCGCAGCACGCGGGCCTCCAGGTCGGCGCGGCCACCATGGGGATCGATGATGGCGCCGGTGAAGGGGTCGTACGCGATGGCATTGACGGTGAAGTCCCGCCGCGCCGCGGCCTCGGCGTCACTCAATGTCGGATCGGGCGCCACCGCGAAGCCCCGGTGGCCGGCTCCGGTCTTGGACTCGCGGCGTGGCAGGCTGAAGTCGTACTCGGCGCCGGCGGCGTTGCGGACCTTGATCACCCCGAAGCTGCGGCCGACGACGTCGGTGGCGCCGTAGGGGGCCAGGGCCCGATGCAGCGTCTCAAAGTCGACGCCGGCGACCTCGACATCGAAATCCTTTGCCTCGAGCCCGAGCAGCCAGTCGCGCACCCCGCCGCCGACCAGTCTGGGACGGCCGACGCGGCGGACCGCGTCGAGCAGGCCGCGGAGATCCGCGGGAATGGGCAGCGGCTGGGCCGGGTTCATCGGCGGGCGGGACTCGCTTCGAGCGGGGCGGGGCCTACTTGGCCGAAAGGGCGGGGGACTCTTGGGCGACCGCGGCGACCCCGAGGAGGAGCCAGCCGAGCATGAAGGCCAGGCCGCCGAGCGGCGTGATGGGTCCAAGCCAGTTCGGGCCGCCCCCGGCGAGGGCGTACAGGGAGCCGCAAAACAGCACCACCCCGGCGGTCCAGCAGGCCGCGGCGCGGCCGATCCACCGTGAGGCGGAACCGGTGGCGGTCCGCAGCCAGACGGCGGCCCCAAAAAGGGCGACCGCGTGCAGCATCTGGTACCGGGCGGCGGTATCCCAGGCGTTGAGCATCCCGCGCTCGAGCAGGAAGGCCTTCAGGGCGTGGGCCCCGAAGGCGCCAAGGGCGACGCCGGTCACACCCACAAGGGCGGCGGCGAGGAGGGAAGTGCGGTGGGTCATGGCAGGAGTTGAGAGCTGAGGGCCGGGAGTTGAAAGCCGAGAAGCGGCTCGAACCAGCTTCGGCCGCCGGTCCGCGGCTTTCAACTTTCAACCGTTGGCCGGCGGTTCCGCCGCCCGGTTCAGCCGGCCGCGCATCTCCTTGATGCAGCGAGAGGAAACGTGGATCGAAAACGGGGGTTGACACATCTCGGTTAAGCCCTAGCTCTTGGCCTCTTTTCCCATGAAAACCTTCCTCGCCAAAAAGGAGACGGTGCAGGCCAAGTGGCATCTGATTGATGCCGAGGGCGTCGTGCTCGGCCGTCTCGCGGTGAAATGCGCCAACATCATCCGCGGCCGTCACCAGCCCACCTACACCCCGAACGTCGACGCGGGCGATCATGTCGTGATCATCAACGCCGAGAAGGTGGTCCTCACCGGCAAGAAGGAGGAGAAGAACGAGTACATGTTTTTCTCGGGTTTCGTCGGCGGCGAGAGCTACCGCAAGTTGTCGCTCATGCGTGAGCGTCACCCGGAGTTCATCATCGAGCACGCGGTCAAGGGCATGCTCCCGAAGAACCGCATTGCGGCCAAGATGCTGACCAAGCTCCACGTCTTCGCCGGCCCGAAGCACACGCACGAGGCGCAGAACCCCGTCAAGATCTCCGTCTAATCCCTGTCCATGAGCACCGCCACCACCGTTTTCCTCGGCACCGGCCGCCGCAAGACCTCGACCGCCCGCGTCCGCCTCAGCGAAGGCACGGGCAAGCTGACCGTCAACGGTCGCGAGTTCGACCGCTACTTCTCGCACGAGAATTTTTCGAAGCAGGCGTACGCCCCGCTCCTGACGGTGGACCTGCGCGAGAAGATCGACGTGACGGTCAATGTCGCCGGCGGCGGCGTGGCCGGCCAGGCTGGCGCGGTGGCGCACGGCATCGCCCGCGCCCTCCAGAAGTTCAACCCGGAGCTGCGCGCGGCCCTGAAGAAGGCGGGCCACATCACCCGTGACCCGCGCGAGAAGGAGCGCAAGAAGCCCGGCCAGCCCGGCGCCCGCAAGCGCTTCCAGTTCTCGAAGCGCTGAGCCGGTTTCCCGGTTCCCTTTCCGCCGCCGACGCCCCCGGGCCCGGCGGCTTTTTGTTGGGGCGCAAAATTCTTTTGTCATACAGGGTGGTTGGCCCGCCGCTTGCTAAAACAGGGGTGGCGGTGCCTCCGCAAGGGGTGCGGCCGACCAACCAAACCATGAACAAGAAAACAACGTTAGTCGTCCTCTGCGCCGCGCTTTGCCTCGGCGCGTTCCCTGCCCGCAGCCAAACCGCGCCCGCCCCGGCCCCGGAGGCCGCCCCTAGCTACTCGTGGGTGCTCACGCCCGCCTTCGCCTCCCAGTACATGTTCCGCGGTTCCCGACTGAGCGGGCCGTCCTTCGAGCCCACGCTTGAATTCGACTCCGGCAGTTTCGCCCTCGGCGTGTGGGCCAACTACCCCCTGAAAGACAAGGTCCCCGGGCAGTCCGATCCCGAGTACGATGTGTACGGCTCGTACACCGCCACGATCAATGACGCCCTCTCGGTGGTTCCGGCCTTCACGTGGTACAACTATCCCCGGGCCGACAAGTCGGCGGGCTTCTACAAGATGACCTTCGAGCCCTGTGTCTCGCTCAACTACACGGTCTCCGGCATCAAGCTCACCCCCAAGTTCTGCTATGACATGGTGCTGAAGGGCCCCACGTACGAGCTCACCGCCACGACCGCCGTGCCGCTCAAGGATGCCGGCACGGAACTCGATTTCACCGCGACCATCGGCACGTTCAAGTGGACCGACGCGATCGAGGACGCCAGCCCGTCGTACAAGAACTACGGCAATTACTGGCTGCTCGGCGTCGCCGTGCCGTACCAGGTCACCAAGAACGGCAAGCTCACCGTCGGCCTCGCCTACACCAAGGGCTCCGACAATTTCTTCAAGCAGGGCAGCTTCCCGAAATTCGAGAATGCCGGCGCCGTCGGCCGCGGGGTTGTGACCGTCAGCTACGCGATCACCTTCTGACCCGTCTGGTTGGTGTTTTTCCCGCCCGCGCCGGTCGCCGGCGCGGGCCTTTCGTGCCGTCGGCCGCCGCCGAAAATCATTCTGGATAATCGCGGCGTCGTGCCCGAAGGTGGAGGCATGAAAGTCGGCATTGTCGGCGCGTCCGGTTACTCCGGCGAAGTCCTCGTCAAACTCCTCCTCGGCCATCCGCATGTCACGCTCGCGGCGGTCACCTCGCGCTCGCTCGCGGGGAAGTCCCTGGCGTCCGTCATGCCGGCGGTGCGCGGGATCGACCGCGGGCTGAAGTTCGTCGACTCCGACCTGGCCGCGCTGGCCGCCTCCGACCTCGCGCTGTACTTCCTGGCGCTGCCGCACGGCGCCGCGGCGACCTACGCCAAGGCGCTCGTGGCCGCCGGCAAGCGGGTCATCGACCTCAGCGCCGACTTCCGGATCTCCGACCTCGCCACGTACCGGAACTATTACGGCGAGCACCATGCGCCGGAACTGCTGCCGTCCGCGCACTTCGTGCTGCCCGAGCTCTCCCCGCCGGCGTGGAAGCAGGAGGCCAGGCTGGTGGCGGCGCCCGGCTGCTATCCGACCAGCATCCTCGTGCCGCTCGTCCCGCTGCTGAAGGCCGGGGTCGTCACGCGCGAGCACATCGTCGCCAACGCCTACAGCGGCGTCAGCGGCGCGGGCCGGAAGGTCGAGGAGGCCTACCTGTACTGCGAGCGGGCCGAGAGCACCAAGGCCTACAGCCTCGTGAAGCACCGGCATCTCGCGGAGATCGAGGAGCAGCTCGCCCTGCACACCGGCGCCCCGGTCGTCATCCAGTTCAACCCGCATCTCGCCCCGATGCGCCGTGGCATCGCCACCACGATCACCGTGCCGGCGGCCCCGGGCGCCACGGTCGAGCGGCTCTACGCCGCCTGGCGTGCCGCCTACGCCGGCGCGGCGTTCGTGCAGCTCCTCCCGAGCGGTGAGACGCCCGACACCGCGCACGTGGTCGGCACGAACCGCATCGACCTCGCCGCCGTGCACGATCCGCGCACCGGCAATTTCGTGATCACCGCCGCCGAGGACAACCTCATGAAGGGCGCCAGCGGCCAGGCCGTGCAGATCATGAACCTCTGGTGCGGCTTCCCGGAGACGGCCGGGCTGGTCTGAGAGTGACGGGTGACCAGTGACGAGGGGCGAGTGACGACGGCGGCGTCACGACGCGCCGCGGCCGCCCAAAAACTCTTGTCACTGCGCGCGCGCTCCGCGCAGAGTGAATCAACCAGCGTCGCGCGCGACGGCAGCTGTCGGGCGTTCGTCCCGCCTCCCGCGCGCGGCCACCCGTCCTGACATCATGATCGAATTCAAAAACAAAGTTCTCTTCGTGGGCTACGGCGCCGTCGCCGAGTGCACGCTGCCGATCCTGTTCAAGCACCTGAAGGTGCCGGCGAAAAACGTCACCGTGATGGATTTCGAGAACCGCGCCGCCAAGCTGAAGCCGTGGACGGCGAAGGGCGTCCGCTTCGTGCGCGACCGCGTGACCGAGGAGAACATGGGCCGCCTGCTCGCGAAGCACGTCGGGCCGGGCGACCTGCTCATCGACCTCGCGTGGAACATCGACGCGCTGGAGATCCTGCAGTGGTGCCGCGACCACGGCGTGAAGTACATCAACACCTCGACCGAGCTCTGGGACCCGTACAAGACGGGCGGGCACCCGACCGAGAAGACCCTGTACTGGCGCCACATGAACCTCCGCCGCCTGACGGCGAAATGGCAGGGTCCGGGCGCGACGGCCGTGATCGAGCATGGCGCGAACCCCGGCCTGATCTCGCACTTCGTGAAGCAGGGCCTGATCGACATCGGCCGCCGCACGCTGGCCGACCGCCGCGCGAAGGGCGCCGCCGCCGAGCGCCTCCAGGAGCTCATCCGCACGCAGCAGTTCAACCACCTGGCCCACGCCCTCGGCGTGAAGGTCATTCACTGTTCCGAGCGCGACACCCAGATCACGAACGTCCCGAAGCAGGTCGACGAGTTCGTCAACACCTGGAGCATCGAGGGCTTCCGTGAGGAGGGTACCACCACCGCCGAAATGGGGTGGGGCACGCATGAGAAGACCCTTCCGAAAAACGCGTTCCAGCACCGCACGGGACCGCGGAACCAGATCTGCCTCGCCCAGATGGGCATCAACACCTGGGTCCGTTCCTGGGTGCCGGACTACAATATCCTCGGCATGGTGGTCCGCCACGGCGAGGCGTTCACGATCTCCGACAAGCTCACGGTGTGGAAGGGCGGCAAGGCCGTCTACCGCCCGACCATGCACTACGCTTACTGCCCATGCGACGAGGCCATCGCCTCGCTGAACGAGTTGCGTGGCTACAACTACAAGCTGAACGAGAACCAGCGCATCATGAACGACGAGATCACGGCGGGCTCCGACATCCTCGGCGCGCTGCTCATGGGCCACTCGTACAACTCGTGGTGGATCGGCTCGGACCTCTCGATCGAGGAGTCCCGCCGGCTCGTGCCGCACCAGAACGCGACGACGATGCAGGTCGCCATCTCGGTGGTCGCCGCGTCGATGTGGATGATCCAGCACCCGCTCGAGGGCGTGCGCGTGCCGGACGACCTCCCGCACGACTACATCCTGAAGATCGCCAAGCCGTACCTCGGCCGCTGGATCTCGAAGGCGTCCGACTGGACGCCGCTCAAGGGCCGTGACACCACCTTCGCCAAGTACAACCCGCCCGACCTCGACCGGAAGGATCCGTGGCAGTTCAAGAATTTCCTCGTCACCGACGCCGGATAAGACCGCGCGTTGCACGGCAAAGACCGGAGTTGGGAGATGGAAAACCCTAGACCAATGTCGCACCGAGCCCCGGCCGGCGAGAGCCGCCGTCTTTGGCGCCAGCCTGGAGTTGGCTAGGGCCAATCGTAATTTTTAAGTCGAAAATCGCCCCATGATCTCGCTCCCGCGGCTGCAGAAACTCGCCAAGGAACACGGCACGCCACTGTTCATCATTGACCACGACGCGCTGCGCCAGGCCTACCGCCTCTTCCGGAAACACCTGCCCCGCGTGCAGGCGTACTACGCGGTCAAGGCCAACCCCGACCCGGAGATCGTCCGGACGCTCTACCGGGAGGGCGCGAGCTTCGACGTCGCGTCGATGCCCGAGTTCAGGATTGTCTACCAGAACATCCGGCACCTGCCCCCGAAGCAGCGGCAGGACTGGATCTGGGACAAGATCATCTACGCGAACCCGACGAAGCCGACGGACACGCTCGAGGAGCTCAACCGCTACAAGCCGCTCGTCACCTTCGACAACCTCGAGGAGATCCACAAGATCAAGCGCCACGCGCCCAGCGCCGGCCTCGTGCTGCGCCTGAAGGTCCCGAACACCGGCGCCATGGTGGAGCTGTCCTCCAAGTTCGGCGCCCCGCCCGGCGAGGCCGTGGACCTGATCCTCGCCGCCGACCGCCTCGGACTGACGGTCGAGGGCATCAGCTTCCACGTCGGCAGCCAGACGACGAACTTCGAGAACTACGTCCAGGCCCTCAACCTCTCCGCCAACATCTTCAAGGAGGCCCGCGACCGCGGCTACACGAAGATGAACCTGCTCGACATCGGCGGCGGGTTCCCGGCGCCGTACGACGAATCGGTCAAGCCGTTCCCGGTCCTGGCCAAGGTCATCAACACCGAGCTCGAGCGCCTCTTCCCGAAAGACATCCAGGTGCTCGCCGAACCCGGCCGGTTCCTCGCCGCCGTGTGCGGCACGTCGGTCGCGTCGGTCATCGGCAAGGCGGTGCGCGACGGCAAGACGTCGTACTACATCAACGACGGCGTCTACCACACTTACTCAGGCGTGATCTTCGACCACTGCAAGTACCCGGTGAAGGCCTTCAAGAAGGGTCCGACCTCGATCTGCTCGGTGTTTGGCCCGACGTGCGACGCCCTCGATGTCGTGTCGATGGCCGAGAACCTGCCCGACCTCGAGCGCGGCGACCTCGTCTACAGCGTCAACATCGGCGCCTACAGCCACGCCTCCGCGACTTATTTCAACGGCTTCCCGCCCGCGAAGGTCGTGCACGTCAACCAATAGCGCGGGCCAAGGCCCGCGCAGGTGACAGGGGCCAGGTCTTCAGGTGGCAGAAAAGCAGCTGTCGGCGCGGCCCAGCCGCGCGCTCGATTCCTGTTACTTGGCACCTGCCTCCTGTTACTTTGAAGTCTGACGCTCCGACTTATTTGAGGCGCGCCGGCCCGTCACCCGGGTTCATAACGGACGTCGTTACCCGCCATGAACCCTCGCAATCCCACCGCGCGCGGCTGGCGTGCCGCTGCGGTTCTAACCGCGCTTGCTGCCATGACGCTCTCCGCCTCCGCCGGCATCGGCGACCGCTTCCCGTCCGAAAAGAAGATCGTGCCGGACCCCGTCACGGGCGTCCCCCTGACCTTCCTGACCAGCCGCCCGGTGGGCGATTCGAAGATCTACCAGACCCATCACCAGTGGACCTCAGACGGGCAATGGCTCGTTTTCCGCTCAAACCGCGTGAAGGGCCAGGCGATGGCCGTGAACGAGCGGACGGGCGACATTGTGCAGGTCACTGCCGGCGGTTTCACCGGCATGCTCTGCCTCGCGGACCACTCGATGAACCTCTACTTCGCGCGGTTCGCGACCACGAACGCCCCGGCGGATGTCGGCGCGGCGACCGCGTACCCGGGTGCCGCAGGCACCCACGGCGGTGCCCCGGCCGAGTCGGCCGAGATCGTGCGCGTCGACCTTGCCAGGCTCTTTGCCGACAGCGCCGCGGGCCGGGTCGGGGCGGCGACGGAGTATGAGCATGTCTGCGGGACGATTCCCGCGGAAATGGGCGCGGTGGGCGATGTGGCCCTCGATCCGACCGAGGACTACGTCTACTTCCGCGTCGGCAGCAAGGAGTACGCGGCCCGGCATCTGCCGCCGGGCACGAAGGTTGAGGGTGACTACGGTCCCCGTCACATGGGCGCCGGCCCGACCGGGCTCGCCAAGATGAATCTCAGGACGGGCGAGGTGACCTTCATCGTCGCGGTGCCGTTCCAGATCGGCCACGTGCAGACCAACCCGTGGGTGCCCGGCGAGATCGTCTTCTGCTGGGAGACGGGCGGAAAGGCGCCGCAGCGGACGTGGTTCGTGAACGCCGACGGCTCGGGCCTGCGGCCGCTCTATCCCGAGGCGCCCTATGACTGGGTGACGCACGAGGCGGTCATCACCCGCGACGAGGTCGCGTTCGCGATCATGGGCCACCAGCCGGTCGGCCACCGCGACGAGTGGGGCATGGCCGGCACGCGGGAGCACCCGACGGGCCTGGCGGTCGTGAATCTTCGGACCCGCGAGATGCGGATCGAGGGCCAGACCAAGCACGGCAGCGGTTTCTGGCATGTGAACGGCTCGCCGGACGGCCGCTGGCTGGTGGGGGACGACTTTGCCCGGAACCTCTGGCTGATCGACCGGCACACGGGCGAGATGATGCTGCTCTCGACCGGCCACAAGGTGACGGCGGCCGACCACCCGCACCCGACCTTCAGTCCCGACAGCACCCGGATCGAAATCCAGTCCGCGATGCTCTCCGCCGACAACCGCTCGATGAACATCTGCGTGGTGCCGGTGCCGGAGGCATGGCTGAAGCGAACTTATCCTGGCAAGGACCAGGAGGCAGGTAGCAAGTAACAGGAAAACAGCGCAGCGCTCCGCGCCGCCGCTGAATTCCTGTTACCTGAACCCCTGGCTCCTGCTACTTTCGGGATCGGCCTCAGCTGCGGTAGTCCGCATTCTCGCTCACGTACTCGTGCGTGAGGTCGGCGCCGAAGACGGTCGCGCCGGCGCCGCCGGTGCCGAGATCAACCACAATCTCCACGCAGCGCTCGTGCGGAGGGTAGTCGACGGCAGCCGTGAAGACTCCGTCCTTCGGCGCCGCGCTGGCGTAGAGCTCAGCCCCCTTCAGGTGGGCCACCAGGGCGTTCTCCTTCTCCGGATTCAGGCGGAACGCGCCGCCGGAGAAAATCTCGATGCCGCCCATGCGGGCGCTGAGGCGCGACAGGTCGGCGCCGGTCTCGTGGGCCCCGACATGCTTGCCGATGGCCTGGACGAGCCGGCCCACGTTAGGGTCGTTGCCCGCGACGGCGCACTTGAACAGCGGCGCATTGACCACGGCCTTGCCCAGGGCGCGGGCCAGGGCGGGCGTCGCCGCGTTGCGCACCTCGACCCGGATCACGTGGCGCACACCCTCGCCGTTGCGCACCACATCCTCGGCCAGGTCGCGGCAGACCTGGGTGAGCGCGGCCTCGAAGGCCGGCCCTTCAACGCCGGACACCCGGCCCGACGACAGGAGGGCGACCGTGTCGGAGGTGCTCGTGTCGCTGTCGACGGAGATGCAGTTGAATGTGGCGTCCACCGCGCGGGTGAGACTCGCCCGCAGCTCGGCGCGCGGCACCGCGATGTCGGTGAGCAGGTAGACGAGCATGGTCGCCATGTTGGGCTCGATCATGCCGGCGCCCTTGGCGATGCCCACGATGCTGCCGCCGCCGACCTCGGCGCGGCGGACCTTGGGATAAAGGTCGGTCGTCACGATGCCCTCGGCGGCGGGCAGGATCGAGGGCCCGCCCAGGGCGGCCGCCGCCTGCGGAAGATGGGCCAGCATCGGCTCCACCGGCAGCGACCAGCCGATCACGCCGGTCGAACTCGGGAGAATCTCGTCGGGCCGCAGGCCGAGCAGGCGGGCGGTCTCCGCGCAGACCCGCTCCGCCGCCTCGACGCCACCGGGCGCGCAGACATTGGAAATCTTGTTGTTCACGATCACCGCGCCGAGCCGCGGGGCGGCGAGGCGGGCCCGGCCGACGATGACCGGCGCGCCGGGAAACGCGTTTTTTGTGAAGACCGCCGCGAAATCCGCCGTCGGCCGGTCAAGCGCGATCAGCGTGAGCGTCATCTTCGCGGGCTTCGGCGCCTCGCGCGGCGTGAAATCGAAGCGCGTCGTGGCGACGCGGAAACCGGCGGGCAGCTTCGCCTGCGAGGCGAGCCACGCGCGATGCGCCTCGCGGGAGGCGAAGATCAGTTGGGTGCTGGGCACGGGCAACAAGTGTGCGCGTCGCGCCCCGGTGTGAAGTCGATTTTGCGGCGCGGCCGCGTGCGCCGAAATCCGTGGATGAAAATTTTTGTGGAAATGCGCGGCCCGAGTGCCTTATTGCATTTGCCGTTTCGCTCTCCACTTCGTGAACGCTGCCTCCTGTCCCACCTCTCCCCCTGCGCCCCGGCGCCGTTTGGCCTGACGGCGATGAACATCGCTGAAATCACGGCCAAGGCGAAGGTCTTGATCGAGGCCTTGCCCTACATCCAGGACTTCCGGGGCTCCACGTTCGTGGTGAAGTACGGCGGGAGCTTCATGGACGACCCCGACCCGGTCGCGCGCACGCGGGTCGCGTACGACATCGCGTTCCTCGCCGCCGCCGGCATCAACGTCGTCGTCGTCCATGGCGGCGGAAAGGCCATCACGCGGGCAATGGAGTCTTCCGGCCTGAAGGCGAAGTTCGTGAACGGCATGCGGGTGACCGACGCCGACACGATCGCGGTCGTGAAGCGCACGCTCGACGAGATCGTCAACAAGGATGTCTGCGACGCGATCACCACCGCCAAGGGGCGCCCGAAGGGCATGCCCGGCGACTCGGTGCTGGTCTGCCAGAAGCTCGCCACCGATGACGACGGCAACGCCGTGGACCTCGGCTACGTGGGCGACGTGACCGAGGTGAAGGTGAAGCTGGTGAAGAAGGAGATCGCCGAGGGCTTCATCCCGGTGATCTCGCCGGTTGCCGAGGGGCTCGACGGCAAGCCCTACAACGTGAACGCCGACCTCGTGGCCGGCCGCGTCGCGAGCGCGCTGCGGGCGCGGCGCCTCGTCTACATGAGCGACGTGCCGGGGCTGCTCTCGAACCCCGCCGATCCCGAGTCGCTCATTTCCACGCTCAAGATCAGCCAGGTCGAGGACCTCAAGAAAAAGGGCGTCGTCGACAAGGGCATGCGCCCGAAGGTGCTCAGCGCCATCCGCGCCCTCCAGGAGGGCGTGCAGCGCGTCCATTTCATCGACGGCCGCCTCCCGCACAGCCTGTTGCTCGAGATCTTCACGGACCGAGGCATCGGCACCGAGGTCGTCCACGGCTGAGATTTTCTCTCCCGGCTTTGGCGTCCTGTCCCGTCCGGCCCTGCGCGGCCGTCCGGCGGGACGCCGCAATCCGAACCCGCAACCCACACGCCCATGAACCCGCCCTCCATCGTCCGCACCAGCACCGCTGAGCTCTACGACGCCAATGTGCTGAAGAACTACGCCCGCGCCCCCCTCACGCTGGTGCGAGGCCGTGGTTCCCAAGTCTGGGACGACGCGGGCAACGCGTACCTCGACTTCACGTCCGGCATCGCGGTCAGCGCGCTCGGCCACTGTCACCCGTACTGGGTCGAGGCCATCCGCCGGCAGGCCGGCGAGCTGATCCACGTCAGCAACCTTTTCCGCCACCCGAACCAGGGTGAACTGGCCCGGCGGCTCGTGCAGCGCGCCGGCCCCGGCCGCGTGTTCTTCTGCAACAGCGGCGGCGAGGCCGACGAGGCCATGCTCAAGCTCTCCCGGCTCCACGGCGTCGCCAAGAGCGGCGCCGAGGGCAAATGCATCAAGGTCCTCGCCGCGAAGCACGCCTTCCACGGCCGGATGTTCGGCGGCATGAGCGCGACCCCGCAGGAGAAGATCCAGAAGGGCTTCCGCCCGCTGGTGCCCGGCTTCGCCTTCGGCGAGCTGAACAACCTGCAGAGTTTCGCCGACCAGATCGACGGCGACACCGCCGCGATCATCGTCGAGTCCATCCAGGGCGAGGGCGGCATCAATCCCTGCACGCCCGAGTTCCTGCGCGGGCTGCGCCAGCTCTGCGACCAGCACAACGTGCTGCTGCTCGTCGACGAGGTGCAGTGCGGCCTCGGCCGGACAGGCAAGTTCTACGCCTTCGAGCATGCCGGCATCCTCCCGGACGCCATCGCCATGGCCAAGGGACTCGGCGGCGGCTTCCCGATCGGCGCCGTCTGGGTGCGCGACCGCTTTGCCGACCTGTTCCAGCCCGGCAGCCACGGCACCACGTTCGGCGGCACCCCGCTCGCGTGCGCCGCCGGGTTGGCCGTGCTGGATGTCATCGAGCGCGACAATCTGCTCGAGACCGTCCGGACCCGCAGCGGCCCCTGGATCGAGGCCCTCGCGCAGTTTGCGAAGGATTTCCCGTCGCAGATCCTGGCCGTCCGCGGCAAGGGCTACCTCGTCGGTGTCCAGATGGCCTTGGATCCCGCGCCCTACGTCACCGCCCTGCGCGAGCGGGGCCTGCTCGTGGTGAGCGCCAGCAACAACGTCATCCGCGTGCTGCCGCCGCTGGTGGCCACGGCCGAGGAACTTGCCAGGTCGGTCGAGATTTTCCGGGCCGTGCTGAAGGCGAAGGCGACAGCCTAGCAGGCGTCGCGAGGTCGCAGGTTTCAGGGCGCAAGTAACAGGAAAACGGCGGCGGGTGCGCCGCGTGACGATCCTGTTACTTGTTACCTGGCAATTGTTACCTCGCTCCGTCGCTATTTTCCGCTCGAACGGGGCTTCCGAGTCCTTACGCTCGTTCCTTTTCCGATGAAGGACTTCCTCAAAGAGACCGACTTCCAGGCCCACGAACTCGCGGAGGTGTTTGCCCTCGCGCGCCAGTTCAAGGCCCAGCGCGGTCGGGTCGCCTCGTCGGTGCTCGCGGGCCAGACGTGGGCGATGCTGTTTTCCAAGGCCAGCACCCGGACCCGCGTGTCCTTCGAGGTCGGCATCCATGAGCTGGGGGGTAACCCCCTGTTCCTGAACCGGAACGACATCCAGCTCGGCCGCGGCGAATCCGTCGAGGACACCGCCCGCGTGCTCTCGCGCTTCGTCCACGGGCTCGTGGTGCGGACGTACGACCACAGCGACGTGCAGCGGCTCGCGGCCGCCTCCTCCGTGCCGGTCATCAACGCACTGACCGACTTCCTGCATCCCTGCCAGATCTACTCCGACGCCTTCACCGCCGCGGAGCGCTGGGCCGGCTCGGGCGGCGACCTGGTCGGCTCGCTGCGCGGCCGCAAGATCGCGTACCTCGGCGACACCTGCTTCAACATGGCCAACTCCTGGATCCTCGGCGCGAGCCTCTTCGGCATGAAGGTCGCGCTCGCCGGCCCCAAGGTCTACGAGCCCGGGGCGGAGATTCGCGCGCAGCTCGCGGCCGAGGGCCGCAAGGCAGATTTCCTCTTCACCACCGATCCGGTCGAGGCAGTCGCCGGCGCCGACATCGTCTACACCGACGTCTGGACCAGCATGGGGCAGGAAGAGGAGGAGGAGGCGCGCCTCGCGCAGATGCGGCCGTACGCGGCCACCTCGCAGCTGTTCGCCAAGGCCAAGCCCGACGCGATCTTCATGCACTGCCTCCCCGCGCATCCGGGCGAGGAGGTTGAGCAGGCCGTCCTCGATAACCCGCGCTCCGTGGTCTTCGACCAGGCCGAGAACCGCCTCCACATGCAGAAGGCGATCCTCGCGACGCTCGCCCGGCGCCGGCGGAGCTGATGGGGAAGTGACAAGGGACAGGGGACCCGTGACGAGGGGCCGGTCCTGAAGTGATGGCCGGCGTTATGCTCCGGATTGGGTTTGCTCCCGGAGAGGCGCGGCGTTCACCTTGTCGTTCGCCATGAAAATCGTCCTCGCCTACTCGGGCGGCCTCGACACGTCCGTCATCGTCAAGTGGCTCCGCGAAACCTACGACGCGGAGATCGTCACCTTCTCGGCCGACATCGGCCAGGAGGAAGAGCTGAAAGGACTGCCGCAGAAGGCGCGCCGAACGGGGGCGTCGAAGCACTACACCCTTGATCTGGTCGAGGAGTTTGCCCGCGACTTCATCTACCCGATGGTCCGCGCCAACGCGATCTACGAGGGCCAGTATTATCTTGGCACCTCGATCGCCCGCCCGCTGATCGCCAAGGCGCAGGTCGACATCGCCCGCCGGGAGAAGGCCGACACCGTCTCGCACGGCGCGACCGGCAAGGGCAATGACCAGTGCCGCTTTGAGCTGACCTACATGGCGCTCAACCCGCGCCTGCAGATCCTCGCGCCCTGGAAGATCGAGAACTTCCGCAACCAGTTCCCGGGCCGCGCGGAGATGATCGAGTACTGCGTGCAGCACAAGATCCCGGTCGAGGCCTCGCTGAAGAAGCCGTACTCGATGGACCGGAACCTCCTCCACATCTCGTACGAGGCCGGCATCCTCGAGGATCCGTGGTTCGACCCGACCACCAAGGCCAACAAGGGCATGTTCAAGCTCTCCGTCTCGCCGGAGGACGCGCCCGACCGGGCCGAGTACGTCGAGCTCGATTTCGTGAAGGGCAACTGCGTCGCCGTGAACGGCCGGAAGCTCACGCCCGCCGGTGTCCTCCGCACCCTCAACCAGCTTGGTGGCAAGCACGGCATCGGCCGCGTCGACCTCGTCGAGAACCGCTTCGTCGGCATGAAGAGCCGCGGCGTCTATGAGACCCCGGGCGGCACGATCCTCATGCACGCCCACCGGCAGGTGGAGTCGCTCACGATGGACCGCGAGGTCATGCACCTCCGCGATTCGCTCATCCCGAAGTATGCCGAGCTGGTGTACTACGGGTTCTGGTTCGCCCCGGAACGCGAGGCTCTGCAGGCCCTGGTCGACGAGAGCCAGAAGTTCGTCACCGGCACGGTCCGCCTGAAGCTCTACAAGGGCAACGTCATCACCTGCGGCCGGAAGTCGAAGTACTCGCTCTACGACATGAACGTGGCCTCGATGGAGGGCGTGAAGAGCTGGTACAACCAGAGCGACGCGACCGGTTTCATCCGCCTCAACGGCCTGCGGCTCCGCGCCCGCACGCTCGCCCAGGGCGGTCCCAAGGCCTGACGCCCGGCTTGGACAAGTTTCTGGCCCGCGAAGCTTCCGCATCGCGGGCCTTTTTTTCCCCGCCGGGGCGGGCCGCGCGCCATGCCGGTCGTCTCAACCGGCGCGCCGGCCCGGGCATTCGTCGCAGGAGGATGGCGGCCGGTGGGAAATTCGGTAAACCGGGCTCATGAAAACCCCGCTCTGCACCCGGCTGCGCCATGCGGCCGTCCTCCTGCTCCTCACGCCCGCCGGACTCTTCGCCCAAGCCCCCTCCGCGCCACCCCCGGCCAGCCACGATTTCGATTTCTGGCTGGGCGAGTGGAACGTCACGACGCCCGACGGCAAAGTGGCGGGAAAGAGCCGGATCGAGTCGGTGGCGAACGGCCGCGGGCTGTTGGAAAACTGGGAGGGCGATCCAGCGAGCGGCGGCGGCAACGGCAAGAGCCTCAACACCTACAATGCCGCGAAGGGTCAGTGGCAGCAGTTCTGGGTCGGCAGCGGCGGCGGCGTGCTGGAGCTCGCCGGCGGCCTGGTGGACGGGCGCATGGTCCTGACCGGCCGGCACGTTGTGCGCGGCGCCACCGTAACCGAGCGCATCAGCTGGTCACCCAACGCCGACGGCAGCGTGCGCCAGCTCTGGGAGCAGTCACGCGACGACGGCCGCACGTGGAACGTGGTTTTCGACGGCCACTACCAGAGGGCGAAGCGGTAAGGGCGGAGGTCGGCTGGTGCTGGGGCGGTTTTCCGAAACTGGGGTGGGGCGGGGGGCGCCCACCCGCCGGCACGGGAGCGGGGTGAGGGCACCCCGCCCACATTTCCCGCCAGCTTCACCCTCCCGGCGCGCAGCTTCCTCACGCCGGCTGCTACCAAACCTCGCGTAGCAGCCGACGTGAGGAGGCTGAGCGGGTTGCTCCAACGAGACTCGCGCGCCGTGCGCCCGGTTGTCGCGTTGACTAGAACAGCGAGTTCGCAACGATGCCGACTGCGGTGAGCGGGCCGGAGTCGCCGAGCCCGTCGAGCGCGCGGTCGGCCTTGCGGAGCGTGGATTGCGCCGTGTTGAAGAGGCCGTCGTCGTTGATGAGCTTGCCGAGCGTGCCCTCGCCCTTGGCGAGCTTGTCGGAAACCTGGCGGAGATTGGTCACCGTGGCCCGCAGGTCGGAGGCCGTGGTCTCGTCATACACCAGCGTGCCCAGCGGGCCCTTGCCCGACTTGACCTGGGCGAGGATGCCCTGCGCGTCGGCGACAAACGACTTGGCCTCGGTCGCGGCGGACCGGATCTCGCCCACCGTGGCCACGAGCTCGTCGTGCAGCGCCGGGTCGTTGATGAGCTTGCCGAGGGTGCCCTCACCCCGGTTGAGCTTGGTGGTGATGTCCTGGAGATTCGACAGGGTGGTATCGACCTTCGTGCTGTTCTCCGTGACGAGACGGTCCAGCTTCTGGAAGAGTCCCGGGTTCTTGCCGTCGCCGTTCATGCTGTTGCCGAAGGCGCCAAGCGCGCCCTCGAGCCTTTGCCCGAGGTTGCCCAGTTCGGTCATGATCGCGTTGATGTCGGGCGTGACCTTGGTGCGGATCTCCGCGCCCGGGGCCAGCGGGGGCGCGTCGGCGGAGCCGAGGTCGATGCCGACATAGTTGGTGCCGATGATCCCCGCCATGATGATGCTGGCGGTCGCGTCGCGCGGGATGGAGAAGTCCTTGCCGATGCGCAGGATCGCCTCGGCGCGGCGGCCGGCCAGGCGGGTCTTCTCCACCACGCCGATCTTCACGCCCGCCATGCGGACCTCGTCACCCTCCTTCAGCTCCTTCAGGCTCTCGAAGCCGGCGACGATGGAGTAGCCCTTGTTCTTGGAGAAAAATCCGCCGCCGCTCAGGGCCTCGTAGGTCACCCAGGTGAGGGCGAGGCCGAGCAGGAAAAAGAGGCCGACGCGGATGGTCTGCTGTGCGTTGTTCATGGTTCAGGTCTCCAATTGCTTGTAGCGGGGATTCTGCAAGTCGATCTGGGGGTAGAGGAATGCCGCGACGCGCGGATCCTTCGGCTCGCGCAGGTCGGCCGGCGTCCCGAGGAAGATCAGGCGGCCGTCCATCAGGATGCCCACGCGGTCGGCGATGTTCAGCGCGAGGTCGCGGTCGTGCGACACCACCAGGGTCGTGACGTGATACTCGTTCTTCAGCAGCGCGATGATCTCGCTGATCGTCGCGGACATCACGGGGTCGAGCTCGCTCGTGGGCTCGTCGTAGAGCAGCAGCTGGGGCTCCATCACGAGCGCGCGCGCGATGGCGACGCGCTTCTTCATCCCACCGGAGAGCTCCGAGGGATATTTCTCGGCCGCGCCCTCGAGCGAGAGGATCTGCAGGGCGCGGCCCACCTTCTCGCGGATGCCGTCTTCGCTCGCGAGGTCGTGCTCGCGGAGGTACAGGGCGAGGTTGTCGTAGACGGTGAGCGAGTTGAACAGCGCGCCGGCCTGGAAGACGATGGCCATGCGCACCTTTTCGCGGGTCTCCTCGGCGGTCGCGTCGTACTGGTCGACCTGCACGCGGCCGCCCGACGGCTGCTCGAGGCCGATGACGTGCTTCAGCAGCACGCTCTTGCCGGAGCCGCTGGGGCCCATCAGCACGAAGATCTCGCCGGGTTGCACGGAAAACGTGACCTGGTCCAGCACCACGCGGTTGCCGAAGCTCTTGCTCAGGCCCTCGATCGCGACGCTGACGGCGGGCGTCTCGTGCTCGGTGAAGGGATTGCGGGTTTGGCTGGGGCCGGGCATGGCGGGTTACATCAGGACCTTCGTCACGAAGTAGTCGAGGACGAGGATGAGGATGAGGGAGACGACCACCGCCCGGGTCACGGCCGCGCCGATCTCGCGCGGCCCGCCGCGGGTGTTGAGGCCGATGTTGCAGCACACCAGGGTCACCACGAAGCCGAAGCACTCCGCCTTGATCAGGCCGTTCATCACGTCCTTGAACTTCATGAACCGCCGGAGCGCGGTGAAGTAGGCCTCGGGTTCGATGCTGATGAACGCGACGTACTTCGCGACGATCGCGCCGCCGAACCAGCCGACGAGGTCGGCGATGATCGCGAGCACCGGCACCATCGCGAGCACCGCGGCCAGCCGCGGCAGCACGAGGATCCGCGCCGGCGGGATGTTCATCGTCACGAGCGCGTCCACCTCTTGGTAGACCTTCATCGACGCCAGCTCGGCGGTGATGGCCGAGCCGACGCGGCCGGCGAGGAGGATGGCGACCATCACGGGACCGAGCTCGCGGGCCATCGAGAGGCCGACGAGCGAGCCGATGAACTGCTTGGCCCCGAAGTTCTGCATCGAGTAGCCCGCCTGGAGCGCCAGCACGCTGCCGATGAAGAAGCTGAGGATCGCGACGATCGGCAGCGTGGTGTAGCCGATCAGGTAGCACTGCTCGAAAAAGCGGGTCCGCTGGCGCGGCAGGGTCCCGACGTACGACGCCGCGCGCAGCAGCAGCAGCCAGGTGCTGCCGACGCCTTCGAGAACGGAAAGGATCTGTTTCATGTCAGCGGGAGTCGGGAGGAGGCAGCTTGCGGGATTGGGGCCTAAAATCGAACCAGAACCAGCGCCAGCCGGCCTCCGGCGTCCGCTCGACCCGGAACAGCGGCCCGAGGTGGAACTCTTTGTGGCCGGCCCGCTCCTGCCAGCTCAGGGCGCCCCAGAGCAGCGACCAGCGTTTTTCCGCCGCCGCCCGCTGGTCGTACCGGTAGAGGGCGAACAGGGGCGTCCACGTCTCGCGCACGTTGTCGTTGCTGGGGAAAAAGACGTCGAGCGGGCTCAGCAGCTGGAACTGCCGGCGGCCGGCGCCGTTGTCCCACAGGCTGAACAGCGGCCAGACGTGGGTCCGCTCGGCCGGCGCCGCCGCCGGGTTGGTCAGGCTCCGCTGCTCGTCCGAATAGTACAGGAGGTACAGGAACTGGGTGCGGGTCTGCGCCACCTTGCCCTCGGTCCACTTCGCCTGCCGGACCAGCGGCCACATCACCCAAGTCTTGTCCACGCCCTTGGAGACGGAGTGCGTGTAAAAGGGCGCCCAGCGGTTGACCAGCCGCTGCGGGCCGCGGCCCTGCACCAGCAGCGGCCAAAGATAGCGCGTCTCCCGGTACGCCACCGGCGCCGTGCGGTCCGTGTAGCCGAAGAACGGCCAGAGATACGTCTCGTCGCGCCCGCCGGGCCCGGTCTCGCCCGTGTAGAACGGGATGAATCCGACTTTCCGCGTCGGGGCGGTCCCGCGCGGCGCATCCTCGTCCGGCTGGATCGTCTGGCTCCAGGCCAGCGGCCAGAGGTAGAATTCACGGTGGAACTCGCCGGGACGGTCGCGCCAGCCGTAGATCGGCCAGAACGCAAAGCCCTGCTCCGCCCCGCGCGTGGTCCGGATGAACGGCCAGGGCGTCGAGGTCGTCTCCGCCCCGCGCTGGCGCGAGTGGACATAGAGCGGCCACAGCACCCACGACAGTTCCTGCGTCGCAAACCGGTCCTTGATCGTGCCCCCGATCGGGAACAGGGCGCGATACGAGGTCTCGGGCGAACCGGTCTGGCGCGAGAACCAGAAGATCCACCAGTCGAAATTCTCGGTCATGTTGTCCGGCCGCGGCGGTGCTCCCGGCTGGCGCCCCGCGCGATTGATCAGCTGCAGCAGGCTCCATTGGTAGCGCTCGCTGTCGGCCCGATAGATGAAGAGGGGGTAAAGCACCGTCGCCAGGGTCGTCCGGCCGGTGGCGTCCGTCCGTTCCACATAGAGCGGACGGAAGCCACCGAGGTGCGCGCCGTCAGCGGCCGACTTGCCGAAAAGCAGCGGGCCCAGCCCCTCCCACGAGGTCACCTGGCCGCTGTCGTCCTGCTGCGCTACCCGCATTGGCCAGGCATTGCTCTCCGCCGCGCGCACCCACGCGCCCAGACCGGCAAGCATGCCGGCAAGAAGCAAGAGTCGAGCGGGTGACATGGTGGGAGGTGGCGAAATCGTTCAGGCTAAGAGCACCGACGGCCGGTGACAGTTCCCCCGAACGCAATGATATTTAAGCATCTCCGCCTAGACGAATCTTGTCATGGCGCAAATGCTATGTTGCAGGGTGCCCGCCGGTTGCTTCTCCCCGGAATTGGATCAGGTGCTCTGGTCGCTCGTTCGATGGGGAGGCGGATTCACCGCGAAGGTCGCCAAGCCGCGAAGTCCAAGCGATTCGATGCCATGTTGGGTGCTTCGTGACCCTCGCGCTGCGTCCGTCGCCCTCGGGCTGGGAAATGCTTCCTCGGCCGAGTGGACCGTCCGCTCCCGGGTCTCATTCGGAATCATGCAGTCGAGGGTCGAGCAGACGAAAATAGAAAAGCTGATGGTTGCCCCTTCTGCTGGGCGACTGACGCTGGTGAGGTCTTATCGCGCCTGGCGATTCGGCTCCTCGACCCTCGACTTTCGAATGCATGATTCCGGCTCAGACGACCACGCTTTCGCCGGGTTGCAGCACGGTGAACTGCTCCGGGGTCAGGCCCGCCGCGGTCCTCGCCTCGGCCAGAGCCCGGGGCGGATCGTCCCGCCCTTCGTCGGTCAGCTGGAACGTGCCCCAGTGCATGGCGAGGCTCCGCCGGGCGCCGCAGGCCAGGTGGGTCTGCACGGCCTCGGCCGGATTCATGTGCGACGGAGCCATGAACCAGCGGGGTTCATACGCTCCGATGGGAACGAGCGCCAGGTCCGGGGCCCCGCCGCGGAGCGCGACGTCCCGGGCGGTGGGCTCATGGTAGCCGGAGTCGCCGACAAACCAGGCGCGATGGTGGGGCGTCTGAAGAAAAAAGCCGCCCCACAGCCGGGTGTTGGCCCGGCCGATTTCGCGCCGCGTCCAATGCCGCGCCGGAGTCAGGGTCACATCCAGCCCGGGACGGACCGATGACGACTGCCACCAGTCGAGTTCCACGATTCTCTCCGCTCCGGCCGCCGCGAGCAGCGCGTGGTGGCCCAGCGGGGCGAGGCACACCGGCCGGTGGCGGGCGACAAGCTGCCGGAGCGAGGGCAGGTCAAGGTGATCGTAGTGATCGTGGCTCACGAGCACGGCGTCGATGCGCGGGAGGTCGGCCAGGGCGACCCCGGGGGCGTGAACCCGCCGCGGGCCGGCCCACGACACGGGACTCACCCGTTCCGAGAAGACCGGGTCGATGAGCAGGTTGCCGCTCGTCGTCTGGAGCAGGAAGGTCGCGTGGTTGATCCACGTCGTGACCAGTTCGCCGGCGCGCGGCGCGGGCGGCGGCGGCTGGGGCGCGATCTCGACCCACTTCGGCCAGCGCGCCGGCCGGCTGGTCAGCTGCCACCGCAGCACGTCGAGCAGGCCGCGCTCGGACGGCTCGCCGGGATGGAAGAAGGTTTTCCCGTTGAAGTGGTCCGAGGCCGGCGGTGTCATGGGCGTTGTCTATGAAGCCGCTTTCCCGCGCAGCGCAAATGTTCCGGCCGGATGCCGCGACCGGCCAGGGGGGAGGCCGGTCGTGCGCATAAGCGGCGGCGGCGCGCGCGGCATCCAGCTGGTCGTGCCGAAGGGCGACGCGGTGCGGCCGGCCACCGACGGCATGCGCCAGGCGGCGTTCTCCAGCCTCGGGGGGTTCGTCACCGGCGCACACTTCCTCGATCTGTTCGCCGGCAGCGGCGCGTACGGCCTCGAGGCCCTGAGCCGGGGCGCCGCCGGCGGGGTGTTCGTCGAGCAGAACGCCAAGGCGGTGGCCTGCCTGCGCCGCAACGTCGCCGTGGTGTGCAAGAGCCTTGGCCGCGACGAGTCGGACGTGGCGGTGTTTCAGGGCGATGCCATGGCGGTCCCGACCAACGGCGTGCCCGACTTGGTTTTTGTCGACCCGCCCTACGAGGTCATCCTCGAGGTGGCGCCGAAGCTGTTCGCGCGGCTCGCCGAGGTGCTCGCGCCGAAGCCGGACGCCCTCGTCGTGTTCGAGATGCCGGGCGAGATCGAGATCGCGCCGCCGGGATGGGACCAGCTGAAGCGCCTCGGCAAGGGGGCCCGTCAGCCGACGGTGAATTTCTTCAGGGCAAGCCGAGCCGGGACCTGACCACGGCCACGGCGGCGATCACCGCCGTTTCGGACCGCAGCACGCGGGTCCCGAGGTGCACGAGGCTGAACTGGTGCGCGCGCAGCTGGTCCCGTTCCGCCGCCGACCAGCCGCGTTCCGGGCCGAGGGCCAGCGCCACCGGGGCGGCGATCGTCGCGGCCGCGAGCGCGACGGGCGACTCGTAGTTGTCGAGGGCCAGGCGCGTCATTGGCGCCGGCAGGGTGGCAACCAGTTCCGCCAGCGTCCGGTCGTGGCTGACGGCCGGGATCCGCGGGTCGAAGGCCTGGGCGGCGCCGGTCAGGACGTGGCGGCGCCACTCGCCCGAGGACCAGAGCGTGCTCTGCCCGTAGCTTGGTTCGCCCTTGTCCGGGCGGAAAAAGTGGATGGCCCCGACCCCGAGCGCGGTGGCCTCCCGGAGAATGTCCCGCGCGGTCTGCGGCCGCGGGAGCCCGATGAGCAGGGCGATCGGTTCCGGCGGCGGCGGCGGCGGGCCCCAGGTGAACGCGAGCGTCAGCGCATCGGGCCCGGCCGCGACCAGCGTGCCCTTGCCGCGCGGCCCGTTGACCAGCCCGGCATCGAACGTGTCGCCGACCTTGCGCCGCAGCACCGTGAGCAGGTGCCGCGCCCGCGGGTCGGACCGGGGCAGGGGCGCGGCGAGCTCGGCGGGCTCGAACAGGATCAGGTTCACGCGAGTTTCCTAGCGTCGCGGGGGCGCGGCTGGCAATGACCGAGGCGGCCGAGAAATCCTTCTGGCGCTGGCGGTGTTCCGGGCTAGGTTCGCGCCCATGAACTCGATCGCGACCACCCCGGCCGGCGTCTTCCGGAAAATCACGGTGCGGGAAACCGCCGTGCTGCTCATCGTGGCATGGCTGGTGCCCTTCCTGGTGCACCTCATCCCGTGGACCGGCGCCCGCCCGCTCGGCGCGTACCTGCTGCCGATGTTCTGGGCGACCTTTGTCGCGGTCTACTTTTACGGCGCGGGCGTCGGGTTGCTGACCGGCCTCTTTGGCCCGGCGGTGAACCTGTTCCTCACCGGCCTGCCCGCCTGGAAGTTTCTCAGTGTGCTCAGCTTCGAGCTGGCGCTGTTCGCGGTGGGGCTCGCTTGGGCCGTGCGGCACCTGCCGCGGTTCTGGCTGCTGGCGCCGCTCGGCTACCTCGGGGCCAAGACGGCCTCGACGCTGCTGCAGTCGGTCACGCCCGTGTTCGGCGACATCGGCGCGCCGCTGCGTTTCTTCGGGTCCTCGGTGTCCGGCGGCGCCGCCGGCCTGGTCGCGCTCGCCGCGATCAACTTCGCCCTCGTGCGATTCTATCCGAAGCCGGCCAGCGCGGCATGACCCCGCTGGCGTTCGAGGACATCGTGGCGCGGCTCCGGCGCTGGTCCTTCCCCGCCGGACTCGACGGGGTCGTCGGGATCGCCACCGGCGGGGTCGTGCCCGCCGCGCTTGTGGCGCAGCAGCTGGGGATCGGCCTGAAGGTCATCACGCTCAACTACCGCGACGAGACCAACGAGCCCCGGTTCGCCGCGCCGAAGCTGCTCTCCGCCGTGCCGGATCTCGGGCCGTGGCGCCGCGTGCTGCTCGTCGACGACGTGTATGTCAGCGGGCGCAGCTGGCACGCCGCGCGCGACCTGTTGCCGCGCACCGTGGAGGTCCTGCCCTTTGTGCTGAAGGGAAAGACCGACTTTGCCCTCATCCGTGACCTCGACGGTTGCGTCGCGTGGCCGTGGAGGGCCGGCTGATCGCCGGCCCGGTTGAAAGGGCGCGGTTGAAAGTTGAAGGTAGCTCAGCTGAGCGCCGGACGGTGATTTTCCACGATCACGAGGTCGGGCGCGTGCCGCCCAGGCCGGCTTTCAACCTTCAACCGAGGACCTTCAACCGGGCCTCGCCCTCTCATCCCCCGGCCCAGGCCGGCTTGTGCCGCAGGTGATACAGGCGCTCGCCGGCTTTCGGGACGTACAGCACGCCCTCGGGCTCGCGATTTGCGTAGGCCTCGGGTTGGATTGTGCGCCAGTCGCGGTAGCCGAGGTTGATCTCGCGGCACTGCGCCTCGCTGAGGCCGGTGGCGAGGGTGACCCTTACCCGTGGCGTCTCGATCCCCGTCTTCTCGTCGTAGGTGCCGATGCCGTGGACGTGGGTGGAGTGGGCGAGCGTGCCCCAGGGCTCGTCCTTGAAGCGGTCCCACTGCTTCACGAAATAGTCCCGGCAGTGGTAGCCGATCCGCCGGATGTGCTCGCCATGCGTGACGGAGATCTCGTGGAGGTGCGGCGCGTAGATGATGAGCTCGCCGCCGTCGGCGACGACCGGCTCGAGCTTGTACATGCACTTACCCGCCACCCAGAGCTCGTCGTACATCTTGGGCGCGCACGACAGCACGGTGTGGAACGGCCGGTCCTTGTAGGTGATGTGGAGCTGCTTCGACAGTTCACTGGCGGCGTCCCACGCCGCCTCGGGCGTGCCCGCGAACAGTCCCGCGAAGCTGCCGCCGTCGCCCACCACGAGGCAGAAGCAGAGCTTCGGCACCGTCACCATCGCCCCGGCGCGGTCGACCACCTTGCGCACGGGCGTCCACTTGTTCCCGATGATCATCGGGTTCGTGACCACGGCCCCGAGCCAGTGGAAGAAATTCAGGATGCCGGGACCGGCGACGCCGGGAAACAGGTACTTGTTGCCGCCGGAGAAGCCGACGACCTCGTGCGGGAACACGGGGCCGCAGATCAGGATGCGGTCGTAGTCGAACAGCCGGCGGTTGATGTGCACCGGCACGTCCATGGCGAACAACCCGCCGGACAGCGCCCGGATCTCCTCGGCGGGAATCGTGCCGAGGTCCCGCAGCGCCGCGGGATTGTCCCACTGGTGGTTGATGAACTCGACCCCGCGGTACTTGCCGGCGCGCTCGGCGGCGGTGATTTCGACGCGCTCGTTGATCGCGTCCTCGGACATGGGCGGATGCGTCCCGAGCGCGATCATCACGTCGAATTTCCTCGCCACCGGCGCGAGCTGGGCGTGCAGCGCCTTGAACATCAGGCCGACCGGCGCGGTGCGGGTGCCGTCGGGGATGATCAGGATGACGCGCTGCCCGCGGAACTCGTCGGCCGGCGCGGCCCGGGCGATGACGGCCGCGGCCTGGTCGGCCGTGAGCGCGCCGCCGGCGGGGGCGAGGGCCTGGTGGACGGCGGGCACGATGGGACCGGCTAGCCGGCCTGGCGCAGCGGGGCGCCGTCGGTGTAGCCCATGAGCCGCGAGAGCTCACCGGCGACGGCGCGGACCTTGCCGGCCATCTCGGGAATGCGCTCCTTGGTGAACCGCACGGTGGCGGCGGTGATGCCGATGGCGGCGACGACGGTGCCGTCGGAGCCGAAGACGGGCACGGCGAGACAGCGCACGCCCGGGTGAAATTCCTCGTTGTCGAGGCTGAAGCCGCGTTTCCGGGTGACCTCGGCCTCGCGCTTGATGTCGGCGAGCGTGACCTGCGTCTGGGCGGTCCGGGCCGTCGGCGGATTGGCCGCGAAGATCTCGCCGAGCCGAGCGCGGTGGAGATACGCGATGAAGATCTTGCCGGTGGAGGAACAGTGCAGGTCGGCGAGGAAGCCCGGGCGGGAGGCGGCGCGGAGCGGGTGGGGGCTGTCCTGCACCGCGACGATCAGCGCGCGGTCGTCGCAGGGGATGGCCAGGTGCGACGTCTCGTCGGTGGCGGCGGTCAGCTGCTGGAGCAGCGGCAGCGCCAGCTCGCGGATCTCGGTGCCGGCCAGGGCGGCGTTGCCGAGCTGGATCAGGACGGGTCCGAGCTCGAAGCGGCCCTCGACCTTGCGGGCCAGGCCCTCCAGCGAGAGCGTCGACATGATCCGCAGCGTCGTGGTGACCGGGATCTTCAGGTCGCGGGCCAGGTCGGCGGCCTTGATGCCGTTGGGCGCGCGCCCGAGCGCCTTCAGGATCCGGCAGGCGTTGCGCAGGTTGGGGATGACATAGCGCTCGTTGGCGGCGGGCGCGGAGCGGGCGGCGGAGGGGGGCACGAGGACGTGGGGACGGAGGTTTCGCCGAAAACTCGCGGAGCGCGGGGAGCTTCGCACTCCGAAAATTTTTGTTGCCATCAGCCGAACATGTTCAAATATGGAAGACAAGTTCATTAGTGAAATAATTCTCACTAACCAATCCCGGCGTTTCCGCCCCAGCGGGAAGGCCGGATTCGACCCTAACCCCACCCACCCCACCTGCTATGAAGGCCTACCACTCCGCGTGGTTCGACGCGCTGCGTCGTCTGTCCGTGCCCCGTGACGGTTTCCGTCGCGGTTTGAATGTGTTCTCGTTGCTGGCCGGCCTGGCGGCGTCCGGGCTGATGCTCGCGCCGATGGCCCGCGCCCAGGCTCCCGCCGCCGCGACCGGCTCGCTGGTCGGCACCGTGTCCGACGCCGGCACCGGCCGGTTCCTCGAGGGCGCCGACGTGTCCATCGAGGGCACCACCCTCCACGCCTCGACCACGCGCGACGGCGCGTTCGAGCTCGGCGGCATCCCGGCCGGCGCGCACACACTGGTGGTCACCTATCCCGGCCTCGAATCCGGCACGGTGGCCGTCACGGTCGGCACCGACAACGCCCCGGTCATCGTCAAGCTCTCGTCCGACGTGATGCGCCTCGGGGCGTTCAAGGTCACGGGCGTCCGCGAGGGCATGTCGCAGGCCGTCGCGCTGCAGAAGATCTCCATCCAGTCCAAGATGGTCGCCGCCTCCGACCAGTTCGGCGAGGTGAGCGAGGGCAACATCGGCGAATACCTGAAGTTCATGCCCGGCGTCACCATCGACTACAACGTCAACGACGCCCGCGGCGTCTCCCTCCGCGGCCTCAGCACCGCCTTCACGATCGTGGCCGTCGACGGCACCCCGATGGCCGGCGGCTCGTCCACGGACGACACCCGGCGCTTCGAGTTCGAGCAGATCGCGATGAACAACGTCGCGACCACCGAGCTGTACAAGTCCGTCACGCCGGACATCCCGGCCGGCTCGACCGGCGGCTTCGTGAATTTCGTGACGAAGAGCGCCTTCGACAACCAGGAGCTGCAGCAGTTCACCTACAACCTCTCGTTCTCCGCCCCGAGCAGCAACGTCCACTTCAGCAAGCAGGGTGGCCTGTGGGGGCACGAGAAGGAGTTCACGATCCGGCCCAGCCTCGAGATGAACTACTCCCGCAAGCTCACCGAGAAGGTCGGCATCAACGTCAACTACCGCCTGTCCGAGAAGTACGACGACTCGCCGCGCACGGAATTCACCTGGAACACGGGCACGACGGCGCCGACCGTGATGACCGCCCCGCGCCTCCAGCAGTACAACATCCGCAGCGAGCAGAAGCTCACGCACCGCGAGGCGTTCGCCACCAAGCTGGACTTCAAGATCAGCGACCGGACCAAGTTCATGATCACGGGCCAGTGGAACTGGTACGACCTCAACTTCACGCAGCGCGGCCCGCAGTTCGTCCTCGGCACGTCCGCGACCGTGAACGGCAACGCCTACACCTCCGGCTCGGGCGCCCAGATCCAGAATGGCACGCTGTACCGCGAGAAATACGGCACGACCTACCACTTCAACAGCACGTTCAGCCACGAGTTCGACAACAAGGCCACGCTCAGCGTGACGCCGTACTGGTCGCTGGCGGACAGCCAGTACCGGGACACCCAGAAGGGCTTCATCTCCTCGGTGGCGGTGATGGCCTCGGGCGCCTCGACCTTCAGCTCCTTCACGCTGACGAACCCGAACAACCTCGGCACCCTGCCGACGATCACGCTCGCGCAGGGCGCGGCCGCCGTGCCGCTCGACTTCGTGCGCAACCTGGCAAACTACACCCTGAGCAACACCACCGGCACGAACTTCCAGTCGCGGCCGTGGACCGCCAAGGACAACAAGGACGGCGTCCGCGTCGACTACAGCATCCCGCTCGACCTGTTCGGGAAGTCCGTGACCTTCGCCACCGGCGTCGAGGACGACAAGACCCACCGCCACATCGACCGTCCCGACTACCGCGGCAACATCCCGGCGCTGACCGGCTCCGGCCTCGCGGCCCTCGCCGACCCGCTCTACACCAAGGACGTTGCCCTCGGCTTCGGCTCGATCCAGTCCATCGACCCGTACAAGGTGTGGTCCGCCTACACGAACAACCTGACGCTCCTGAGCGCGCTCGACATCCGCGAGATCTACGAGCGCAACAAGGCGTTCTACGGCCGCTTTGACATCAACCTCACGCCGGACCTGCTGCTCGTCGGCGGCGCCCGCTGGGAGAAGCGGACCATCGATGCCAACGCGCAGACCGGTTCGCCGGCCCGCGCCAAGCGCACGACGGCCAACGTGGACTTTGACGCGTGGTACCCGTCCGCCACCCTCCGCTACACCCCGCGGCGCAACATCGTGGTCCGCACGAGCGCCAGCCGCACCGTCGGCATGCCGGACTACGGCGAGATGCTCCCGTCCTTCGCCATCTCGTCCACCTCCAGTGGCACCGACGGCACCATCGCGGCCCCGGCCGCCAACCTGAAGCCCTACTTCACGAACAACTACGACTTCTCCATCGACTACTACCTGAAGAACTCCGGCGTGATCACGCTGAGCCTCTACCGGAAGGACGTGAAGAACTTCATCATCACCCGGACCATGACGGCCGCCGAGCGGACCCAGATCCTCACGGACTACGGCTTCAACCCGGCGGACTTCGGCAACACCAGCGGCTCGATCCGCGAGAACGGACCGCGGTCCCGCCTGCAGGGCTTCGAGTTCTCGTATGCGCAGAACCTGACGTTCCTCCCGGGCCTGCTCAACGGCCTGAGCGTCCAGGCCAACTACACGTACACCGACATCGCGGCCTTTGACTCCGACCCGTACCGCAAGATCGACACGCTCTATTCTCAGCGCCGGGCGGTCTCGCCGAAGACGGCGAACGTCATCCTCGGCTACCGCTATCGCGACTTCAACGCCACCATCACGACCAACTGGGTGGACGAGAGCCTCTACGGCGGCTTCGTGAACACCAACTACGTGACCGGCACGGCGAACACGTCGAATCCGGCCCTCGACACGCGCCTGGCGCTCTACAAGGACGAGAAGACCACGACGGACATCAAGCTGGAGTATTCCTTCAGCAAGCAGGTCTCGGCGTACTTCCTCATCCGCAACGTGCTCAACACGCCGCGCAAGGAGTTCCTCCGCGGGTACCTGCCGCAAAACAGCAACGTGGTCCTTCCGCTGCGGTACTTCGAGTTCGGCGAGCCCCACCTGACCGTCGGCGTGCGCGGCACGTTCTGATCCGGCCGGGCGGCTGTTCAAACCGTCCGGGGCGAATCCCGTCCCGGACGGTTTGCCACCGCCCTCCGGCGTTCCTTTACTACCCCCCTCGGCCTCCGGGCCGGACCGTCCTCCCATGAAAACCCACGATCGCGCCCTGTCGCGCCTCGCCAGCAGTTTCTCGCCCGAGGAGCTCCGCCACGAGTTCCTCCTCTCCGGCCTGTTCGAGCCGGGCGAGATCAGCCTGCACTGGTGGGAGACCGATCGCACCGTCGTGGGCGGGGTGTGTCCGGTCGCCGGCGACCTGCCGCTGCCCAATCCGGACGCCCTGCGGGCCGCGTGTTTCTTCGAGCGGCGCGAGGCCGGAATCCTCAACCTCGGCGGCCCCGGCGTGGTACGGGTCGACGGCACCGAGCACCGGCTCGACACCCTCGACGCGCTCTACGTCGGCCGGGGTGCGCGTGAGGTGGTCTTCGGCTCGCGCGACGCCGCAAAGCCCGCCCGCTTCTATCTCCTCAGCTACCCGGCCCATGCCGCTTATCCGACGCGGCACATCGTGTTCCGCGACGTGGCCGGCACGCGCCTCGGCTCCCGCGAGGGCGCCAACGAGCGCACGCTCTACAAGCTGATCCACCCGGGCGCGTTTCCCACCTGCCAGCTCGTCATGGGCGTCACCCGGCTGGAGCCCGGCAGCGTCTGGAACACCATGCCGCCGCACACGCACCTGCGCCGGTCCGAGGCTTACCTCTACTTCAACCTTCCGCCGGAGCAGGCGGTCTTCCACTTCATGGGGCATCCGGGCGAGACCCGCCATCTGGTGGTCCGCGACGGCGAGGTCGTGCTGTCGCCGCCGTGGTCCATCCACTGCGGCGTGGGCACCTCGCACTACAGCTTCGTCTGGGGCATGGGCGGCGAGAACCAGGAGTTCGCCGACATGGACCCGGCGCCGATCTCGGTCCTCCGCTGAGCCACCGCCATGGGTCGCGTGCTTGAGTCCTTCCAGCTGTCGGGCCGCATCGCGATCGTCACCGGCGCCTCCCGGGGCCTCGGCGCCGACCTGGCCGTCGCGCTCGCCGAGGCCGGCGCCGATGTCGCGCTCGTGGCCCGGGGCGACCTGCGCGCCACCGCCGGCGCCGTCACCGCCCTCGGCCGCCGCGCCGCCCTCGTGCCCGTGGACGTCGGCGCCCGCGACGCCGCCGGCCGGATCCTGCGCGCCGTCGAGGAACAGCTCGGGCCGCCCGACATCCTGGTCAACAATGCCGGCATCATCCGCCGCGCGCCGTTCCTCGAGCTGTCGGAGGCGGACTGGGACGACGTCCTCAATGTCAACCTGCGCGCCGTCTTCCGCCTGAGCCAGGCTTTTGCCGCGGGCCTTGCCGCGCGCCGGGCCCCGGGCCGCATCATCCACACCGCCTCGCTGCTCTCCTTCCAGGGCGGCGTGCGCGTCGCCTCCTACGCCGCGGCCAAGAGCGCGCTCGCCGGCCTCACCCGCGCCATGGCCAACGAGCTCGCGCCCCTCGGCATCAATGTGAATGCCATCGCGCCGGGCTACATGGCGACCGACAACACCGCGCCGCTCCGGGCCGACCCGGACCGCCACCGGGCCATCCTCGAGCGCATCCCCGCCAGCCGCTGGGGCGAGGGCGCGGATCTCAAGGGCGCCGTCGTCTTTCTCGCTTCCCCGGCCTCGGCCTACGTCCATGGCGTTGTCTTGCCCGTGGACGGCGGCTGGCTCGCCCGCTAACCTCGCCGCGGCTCCGCCCCGCCGCGCTTTCTCCGCCCCATGAAACTCCTAGGCCTTGTTCCACTGCTGGCGGTCGCCACCGCGGCCGCGACCGCCGCCGACCACCTCACGGTCACGGCCACCCAGACCCTCGACCTCGCCCGCCCGGCGGAGACCATCGCGGTCCCGTGGGCCGAGGTCGCCCGCGCCCTGCCCGGCGCGCAGATCTACCACTTGGCCGTGAAGGACGCGGCCGGCCGCCCGTTGCCGTACCAGGTGACGAATGTCGCGCCGACCGCGAAGGATCCGTCCGGCGCCGGTGCGGCCTACGGCGAGCTGCTGTTCCAGCATGACTTTGCGGCCGGGGAGCACGCGGCCACCTTCACGATCGAGCGGGTCAGCGGGATCACGCCGCCGTTTCCGCCGCGGGCCTTCGTGCGCTACGTGCCCGAGCGGCTCGACGACCTGGCGTGGGAGAACGACAAGATCGCCCACCGCATCTACGGTCCCGGCCTCGCCGCCCCGGCCGCGCCCGGCAGCAACAAGGAGGTGCTCGTGACCAGCGGCGTCGATGTCTGGTGCAAGCGCGTCAGCTATCCGATCGTCGACCGCTGGTACAACAAGGGCCACGACTTCTACCACAAGCACGACCTCGCCGAGGGCATGGACATGTACAACGTCAGCCAGTCGCGCGGCTGCGGCGGCACGGGGATCTGGGATGGGAAGGTCCTCGCCGTCAGCGGCAACTACCGGACGTGGAAAATCCTGGCCAATGGCCCCGTGCGGGCAGTGTTCGAGGTGACGTACGGGCCGTGGGACGGCGGCGGCTTCCAGGTCAGCGAGACCAAGCGCTTCACCGTCGATGCCGGCCACAATCTTGACGTGGTCGAGAGCACCTTCACCGTCACCGGCGCGGCGCCGGCGGAGCTGACCGTGGGTATCGGCCTGCACAAGTTCGCGACCGATCCGGGCCAGAATCCGAGAGTGAGCTACACGCCGGTGCCGGACCAGGGCTCGCTCGCCCAGTGGGTCGAGCAGCGCACCCACGGCTCGCTCGGCACCGCGGTGGTCGTCGCCGACCGGGCCTTCGCCGGCTATGCCGAGGACGCGAAGAACCGCCTCGTGCTCGCCCGCGTCGCGCCCGGCCGTCCGCTGCGCTACGCCATCGGCGCCGGCTGGTCCGAGGCCGGGGAATTCACCACCGAGCAGGCGTGGCGGCAGTACGTCGCGGACTGCGCGGCGCGCCTCGCGTCACCGGTAAGGGTCGCGCTCGCCCCATGACCCGTGGCTGGCCCGTGCTCCTTGCGCTGCTCGCCCTCGCCTCGGGCGGGTCTCCGGCGCGGGCCGCGGCCGACGCGCCGTTCCGCGTGGTCGGCCCCGGTTCGGGTGCCGATGGTGCCTCCCTGCAGGCGGCGATCGATGCCATCCCGGCCGACAACGCCACGCCGCGCGTGATCCTGCTCCAGCCGGGCGCCTATTTCGGCCACACCGTCCTCAACAAGCCGTTTGTCACGCTGCGTGGTTCCGGCCCGGCGACCCTAGTTACCTACAACCTCGGCCAGGCCGTTCCCGGCGAGGACAACCAGCCGATCGGGTGGCAGGGAGCTTCGGCGTTGCTGGTCACGCCCGAGGGCCACGACGCGGTGATCGAGAACCTCACCCTCGAGAATTCCTATGGCCGCGGCATGCAGGCACAGGCGTGCTCGGTGCAGGCCGACCGCGTGGTGTTCCGCCACTGCCGGCTGCTCGGCTGGCAGGACACACTGCGCCTCGAGTCCGGGCGCCAGCTCTTCACCGAGTGCTACATCGCGGGTCACGTGGATTTCATCTACGGGGCGGCCACCGCGTACTTCGAGCGCTGCGAGATCTTCTGCCGCGACCAGGGCTTCATCGTGGCGCCCGCGACCCCGGCCGGGCGGACGGGGTTCGTCTTCTTTGAGTGCCGCGTCACCTTTCCCTACGGCAATCCGCCGACCTACCTCGGCCGCCCGTGGCACGAGTCGCCCAGCGCGACCTTCATCCGCTGCGAGCTTGGCGCCGGCATCCGGCCCGAGGGCTGGCGCGAATGGAACGTGAAGCCGCCGCTCGTGCGTTTTGCCGAGTATGGCTGCACCGGGCCGGGCGCCTCCGCCGGCGCGCGCGTGCCGTGGGCCCGGTCCTCGCCCGGTCCGGCGCCCGCGGGCTTCGACCGCATCGCGGTGCTCGGCGACTGGCACCCATGAACCCCGGGCCGACCATTTTTCGCCGCGTCCGTCTCGGTGTCGTCTGGGCCGTGCTGGCCGTGGCGGCGGGCGCGGCCGAGCTGCCGGCGACCTACCAGGGCGCCTCGCCCGTGGAGTGGTCGCGGCGCCTCGCCCGCTCGGAAATGGCCCGGCGGGGAGACACGCTCTGCTACCAGGGCGCGGAGAAGGCCCGCTGGGATTACACGGCCGGATTGTTCTCGTACGCGCTGCTGCGGCTCGGCGCGCAGGCGGGCGACCAAGCGATGACGGATTACGGGGCCCGGATCGTGGAGTCGTATGTCCGGCCCGACGGGACCATCGCGACCTACCGCCTGGAGGAGTTCAACCTCGACATGGTCACGCCCGGGCGCGCCCTGCAGCTCCGCTACGAGCAGACCGGCGCGGCCCGGTTGAAGGCCGCGCTGGCCACGCTGCGCGCGCAGCTCGCGCGCCAGCCCCGCACGAGCGAGGGCGGCTTCTGGCACAAGCAGAGGTATCCGGGCCAGATGTGGCTCGACGGCGTGTACATGGCCTCGCCGTTTCTCGCCCACGCCGGCAAGGCGGACGGCGATCCGGCCGCGTTCGACGAGGTCGCGCGGCAGCTCCTCCTCATCGACCGGCATCTCTACGACGCGAAGTCGGGCCTGTTCTATCATGCCTGGGACGAGTCCCGCGCCCAGGCGTGGGCCGACCGGACCACCGGACGCTCGCCGAACTTCTGGGGCCGCTCCGTCGGCTGGTATGCCATGGCGCTCGTCGACTGTCTCGACGAGCTCCCGCCGACCCACCCGGAGGTGGAGGCGATCGGGGACATCCTGCGGCGCCTGGCCGCGGGCCTGGTGCGCTGGCAGGATCCGGCCAGCGGACTCTGGTGGCAGGTCCTCGACCAGGGCAGCCGCCCGGGCAACTACCTGGAGAGTTCGGCCTCGAGCATGTTTGTCTATGCCCTCGCCAAGGGCGTCAGCCGCGGGTACCTGCCGCGCGAGCCTTATGCCGCGGCGGCCGCAAAAGCGTACGCGGGACTCGTCCGTGACTGCCTGCGCACCGATGCGACCGGGGCGGTAAGCCTCGGCCGGATCTGCGAGGTCGCGGGGCTCGGCTACACGTCGGCGAGCGGCCGCCCGCGCGACGGTTCGTTCGAGTATTACATCAGCGAGCCGGTGGTCGAAAACGACCTCAAGGGCGTGGGGCCCTTCATCCTCGCCGGCCTCGAGCTGCAGACCCTGCTGGCCGCGCCCGCCGCGGCCATGCCGGTGCGCGGCTGGGGCGACTACGAGCGGGTGGTGGCGGGCATCCAGGCCCCGGCCTTTCCGGCGAGGGACTTTCCGATCACGGACTTTGGCGCGCAACCCGGCCACGACGCGACGGCGGCGCTCCAGGCCGCGATCGCGGCCTGCCATGCGGCGGGCGGCGGGCGGGTGGTGGTGCCGGCGGGCGACTGGCCCACGGGCGCGGTGCACCTGCAGAGCGGCGTGAACCTGCACGTCAGCGCGGGTGCCACGCTGCGCTTCTCGACGGATCCGGCCGCTTACCCCGTGGTGTTCACCCGCTGGGAGGGCATCGAGTGCTACAATTACTCCGCCCTGATCTACGCCTTCGGGCAGCACGACGTCGCCGTGACCGGAACCGGCACGCTCGACGGCCAGGCCAGCTTCGACAACTGGTGGGGCTGGAACCGCAAGGAGCAGCCGCCCGTCCGCCAGGCCGCCGCCCGGCGTCAGCTCGCCGACTGGGGCGAACGCGGGGTGCCGGTGGAGCAGCGGCGCCTCGGACCCGGCTCCTGGCTGCGGCCCAATTTCCTCCAGTTCTACCGCTGCGAGCGCGTGCTCGTGGAGGGTGTGACGATCCTCCGCTCCCCGATGTGGGAAATCCACCCGGTGCTCTCGCGGCACGTCACGGTGCGCGGCGTCACCATCCGCTCGCACGGCCCGAACAACGACGGCTGCGACCCGGAGTCCTCGCGCGACGTGCTGATCGAGGACTGCGGGTTCGACACCGGCGACGACTGCATCGCCATCAAGTCCGGCCGCGACAACGACGGCCGGCGCGTGCACGTGCCGAGCGAGAACATCGTCATCCGCCGCTGCGAGATGCGCGACGGGCACGGCGGCGTCGTGCTGGGCAGCGAGGTCTCGGGCGACGTGCGAAACGTCTTTGTGGAGGACTGTCGGATGGACAGCCCGAACCTCGACCGCGCGCTGCGGCTCAAGTCGAACGCGCGGCGCGGTGGCGTGCTCGAGAACATCTTCCTGCGCAACGTGCGGATCGGCGCCGTGAGCGAGGCCGTGCTGACCGTGGACTTTCTCTACGAGGAGGGCCCGGACGGCGCGCACCGCCCGGTCGCGCGCAACCTCCAGCTGGATCATGTCACGAGCCGGCAGAGCCCGCGCGTGCTGTTCATCCAGGGATTTCCCGGCGCGACCATCGACGACATTCGCCTGACCGACTGCACGTTTGACGGCGTCACCGCGGGCGACCTGGTGAACGGCGCCGGGCGCATCACCCTGACCCGGGTCAAGGTCCGCCCGCCGGCACCCGTGCGCAGCACGAACTCGCGCCCGGCCGAATGACCCGCCCTGTTTTCCCCGCCCCATGAACTCTCCCGCCTCCCTTTCGGCGCAGATCGGCCGCTACCGCTGGACGATCTGCGCCCTGGTGTTCTTCGCGACGACGATCAACTACCTCGACCGGAACGTCCTCGGTCTTCTCAAGGAGACGCTGTCGGACCACGGCGTCTTCGGCGCGGACAAGGGTGACCGCGAACTAAACTATTCGACCGTGGTGATCTGCTTCCAGGTGGCCTACGCGGTCGGCATGCTGGCCGCCGGGCGGTTCATCGACTGGGTGGGAACGAAGGCGGGCTACGCCTATTCGCTCATCGGCTGGAGTGTCGCGGCCATCGGGCACGCGTTCGGCCATACGACCGCGACGTTCGGGTTCTGGCGCGCGGCGCTCGGTTTCAGCGAGGCGGGCAATTTCCCGGCGGCGAACAAGACGATCGCCGAGTGGTTCCCGAAGAAGGAGCGCGCGTACGCCACCGGACTCTACAATTCCGGCGCGAACGTCGGCGCGATCGTGGCGCCGCTCGTGGTGCCCGGCATCGCGGCGACGTGGGGCTGGGAATGGGCGTTTGTGCTCACCGGGGTGGTGGGCCTGCTTTGGCTCGCCTTCTGGTACTCGCTCTACGCCTCGCCGAGTTCGAAGCTGCAGTCGGGTCACCTGAAGCAGGCGGAGTATGACTACATTCACAGCGACCGGGACGAGCAGGCTGAAGGTTCGGGCCCGGCGGCGCCGCGGATGTCGGGCGCGAAGCTCCTCGGCTTCCGGCAGACGTGGGCCTTTGTGATCGGCAAGTTCCTCACCGACCCGATCTGGTGGTTTTATCTGTTCTGGCTGCCGGCCTTCCTCGCCGGCGAGAATGCCCGCAAGGTCAGTGCGCATCTGGCGGCGCATCCCGGCTTCGCCGGCGACACTTCCACCATCCCGGGGGTGATCAGCTGGCCGTTTGCCGTTGCCGTCGTCTACACCGTGGCGACCGCCGGCTCGATCTTCGGCGGCTGGCTGCCGAAGCAGTTCATGTCCGGCGGCATGGACCCGAGCCGGGCGCGGAAGCTCGCGATGTTCCTCTTCGCGCTCGCGCCGCTGTCGGTGCTGCTCGCCTCGCGTCTCGGCCAGATCAACACTTGGCTGGCTGTCGCCACGATCGCGGTGGCCTGCTCCGCCCACCAGGCGTGGTCGGCCAACATCTTCACCACCGTTTCCGACATGTTCCCGAAGCGCGCCGTGGCGTCCGTCACCGGCCTCGGCGGCATGGCCGGCGCGGTGGGCGGCATCCTCATCGCCCGCGTGGCGGGACGGCTCCTGCAGCACTTCGCCGCGCAGGACCACATCGAGCTTGGCTACGGGATCATGTTCGCGATCTGCGGCTCGGCCTACGTCGTGGCCTGGGTCATCATGCACGTCCTCGCGCCGCGCTTCAGCCAGGTTAGGCTGGACTGAGCGTCCCGGTCATGCCGACCCGCCGCCCGATCCTGCTCGCGGTGCTGCTGCTGGCGGTCCTGGCGCCGGCGTCCCCGGGCGCGCCGACGCTCTTCCTCGCGGGGGACTCAACGGTGGCCGACCAGCCTGAGGCCGAGACACCGCAGCGCGGCTGGGGCCAGGGTCTGCGGGAACTGGTGCAGCCGCCACTGCAGCTCGACAACCGGGCGCGCAACGGCCGCAGCACGCGCTCGTTTCGCGACCAGGGTCTCTGGCAGCAGCTCCTCGACGCGCTGCGGCCGGGCGACTGGGTGATCATCCAGTTCGGCCACAACGACGAGAAGGCCGAGGATCCGGCGCGTTACGCCGCCCCCGACACCGATTACCGCGCCAACCTGGTGCGGTTCGTGCGCGAGGTCCGGGCCCGCGGCGCCGAGCCGGTACTGGCGACCCCGGTGGCGCGGCTGCGCTGGGACGCGCAGGGCAGCTGGGCCGACACGCACGGCGCCTATCCCGACGCGGTGCGGGCGGTCGCCCAGGCCGAAGGCGCGCCGTTGCTCGATCTCGAGGCGCGCACCCGGACGTGTTTCGCCGGGCTTGGTCCCGACCTGGCGTCACGGCTCTTTCTCCACCTCGCCCCGGGCGAGCACCCGCGCTGGCCGGATGGGGTGAGGGACGACACGCATTTTTCGCTCGCCGGCGCCCGGACGGTGGCCGGCCTCGTCGCTGATGAGATCCGCCGGCGCCGGCTCCCGCTCGCGCGGTTTCTCCGCGAGGATCCCGCCACGGCCCCGGCCCGGTTTGCCCCGGTGAAGTGGCGCGATGTGCTCCGCCAGCCGGCGGCGTGGTATGCGTCGGCGGACGCGCGGGCCATGGCGGATGTCGTGCTCGAGTACCAGCTGCCGGCCGGCGGCTGGCCCAAGAACCGCGAGATGTCGCTGCCGCCCGCCGTCGAGGCCGCGGCCCGCAAGGCGGGCGTGCCGGACGACGAGCAGATGGCGACCATCGACAACGGCGCGACCCATACCCAGCTCCGTTTCCTCGCCCGCGTGATCAGCGCGACCAACGGCAGCGCCGCCCACCAGGCGGCCGTCGTGAAGGGGCTCGAGTACCTCCTGGCCGCGCAATACCCGAATGGCGGCTGGCCGCAGTTCTTCCCGTTGCGGCATGGCTACTACTCCCACATTACGTTCAACGACGATGCCATGGCCAGCGTCCTTGAGGTGCTCAACGACGTGGCCCGGGGACGGCCACCCTTCCGGTTCGTGGCATCGGAGCTGAGGGAGAGGGCCGCGGCGGCCGTGGCGCGCGGCGTCGACTGCATTCTGCGCTGCCAGGTCGTGGACCACGGCGTGCGCACCGTCTGGTGCGCGCAGCACGACGAGCGGACGTTCGCGCCGGCCCCCGCCCGGAAGTTCGAGCCGGTCTCGCTCTCGGGCGGTGAGAGCGTGGGCATCGTGCGGTTCCTGATGGACGTCGATGATCCGTCGGCGGAGGTCGTCGAGGCAGTCGAGACGGCGGTCGCCTGGTTTCGCCGCGCACAGATCAACGGGCTGCGCTACGAGCGCGTGCCGGACGCAAACTCGCCGCGGGGCTGGGACCGGGTGGTCACTCCGGACCCGGCGGCGTCTCCGCTCTGGGCCCGGTTCTACGAGCTTGGGACCAATCGCCCGATCTTCCTCGGCCGCGACTCCAAGGTGCACTACGCCCTCGCCGAGATCGAGTACGAGCGCCGCACGGGCTACAACTGGTATGTCAGCTCGCCGGCGCGACTGCTGGCCGAGAGCTACCCGAAGTGGCGCCGCCGCGTCGAGGCCTTCACCGTTGCCAACGCCGAACGCCCGCTCCGGCGCGCCTACCCGCGGATCCGGCGGCTCCCGGACGAGATCCCGGCGGGAGTCAGGGCCGTCGAGGACGTGACGGTCGCCACGGCGGGACGGGAGCGCATCGAGATTGATGTCTACCGTCCGGCCGACGCGATCGTGCGTCCCGCGGTACTGTTGGTGCATGCGGGCGGGTGGGACAGCGGCACGCGGCAGATGGAGCGCCCGTTCGCGAAGCGTCTGGCCGCGCTCGGGTATGTCGTGGTGCCGGTGAGCTACCGGCTCGGCCCCGCGGGGCGGTTTCCGGCGGCGTTGCACGACCTGAAGGCGACGGTGCGCTGGCTGCGGGCGCACGCGGCGGAGTACCGGCTCGACTCCGGTCACATCGGCGCGGTCGGCATGTCGGCCGGCGGCCAGCTCGTGGCGCTCCTCGGCGCCACGAACGGTCAGGAGGAATTCGAGGGCACGGTCGGCGTGGTTGGAACCTCGAGCGCAGTCCAGGCGGTCGTGGACATCGACGGCCTCGCGGATTTCACCGGCGCCGAACTGGTCGAGCAGCAGGAGAAGTCCCCGAGCGCGCCGGTGCGCTTCCTCGGCGGCAAGTTCAGTGAACATCCGGAGGTCTGGCGGGCGGCTTCGGCCGTCGGTCATGTCGGCTCGCGGAGCGCGCCGACCCTGTTCATCAACAGCACGGCCCCGACGCCGATCCTGCCGGGTCGCGCCGAGATGGCCGCGCGGCTCAAGTCAGCGGGCGTGACCGCCGAAACGGTGGTGATCCCGGACACGCCGCATCCGTTCTGGCTGTTCCAGCCCTGGTTCGAGCCGACGCTGGCCGCGACGGATCGATTTCTCCACACCCAGCTGGGAGCGGCGCGGTAGCCGGTCGCCTGCACGTGACACTCCCCGCTTGGGTATCAAGATGGCGGCGCGCGGGCGGGGCGGCGGCATGCCTGGTGGCGGTGGTGCTTGCCGCCAGCGCGGCGCCGGTCCTGAACATACCGGTAGCTGAAACTCCGATGAACTCCGCGTCCTCCCCCTGGCAGCCCGATCTGGGTGATGGCCGTTACCGCAATCCGATCCTGCAGGCCGACTATTCCGACCCTGACGTGGTGCGGGTGGGGGATGACTACTGGATGACGGCGTCGAGCTTCAGCCACGTGCCCGGCCTGCCGCTGCTCCATTCGCGCGACCTCGTGAACTGGGAACTGGTCGGGCACGCGCTGCCGCGTTTGGTGCCGGAGGACTTTTTCCGCGTACCCCAACCCGGCAAGGGCGTGTGGGCGCCGGCGATCCGCGTCCATGCGGGCCGCTATTGGATTTATTATCCGGATCCGGACTTCGGGCTGTATGTAATCACGGCCGCGGACCCGCGCGGCCCGTGGAGCGCCCCGGTGCTGGTGAAAGCCGGCAAAGGCCTGATCGACCCGTGTCCGCTGTGGGACGCCGATGGCCGCGTGTATCTCATCCACGCCTGGGCGAAGAGCCGGGCCGGCATCAACAACGTGCTCACGCTGCTCCGCCTCGGCGCCGATGGCCGGCGCGTCGAGGAGGATCTCGGCGTGGTGATCGACGGCCACCGGTTCCCGGGCACCACGACGCTCGAAGGTCCCAAGTTCTACCAGCGCAACGGCTGGTATTATGTCTTCGCCCCAGCGGGCGGCGTGGCGACGGGCTGGCAGGTGGTTTACCGGTCCCGCGACATCCGCGGTCCCTACGCCGACCGGATCGTGCTCGCCCAAGGCAACACGCCGGTCAACGGCCCCCATCAGGGCGCGCTGGTCGACACGCCGCAGGGAGAGTGGTGGTTCCTCCATTTTCAGGATCAGGCAGCGTACGGGCGCGTCGTCCACCTGCAGCCGGTCGTCTGGCGCGACGACTGGCCGTGTGTCGGAACGGGCGCGGCCTCCGGCGCCACGACCGGAGCCCCGGTGCTGGTCCACCGGAAACCGGCGCTGCCTGCCCAACCGCGGAAGGCGCCCGCGGCCTCGGACGATTTTCTCGCTCCGACCCTGGCGCCGCAGTGGCAGTGGCAGGCCAATCCGTCGGTGGATTGGTTTTCGCTCACCGAGCGGCCGCACCACCTGCGGCTGCGGGTGCCGGCAGGAATCGCGTCGCGACTATACGAAGCGCCGAACCTGCTGCTGCAGAAATTCCCGGCGCGGGAGTTTGATGTCACGGTGACGGTTGAGCTCTCCCCGCAGGCCGAGGGTGATCGGACCGGCTTGCTCGTGTTCGGTTACGACTACGCCTGGCTGGGACTGCGCCGGCAAGGCAACCGGACGACGCTGGTGTACGCGTCCGTCCATGAGGCCCAAAAAGGTCACGCGGAGCAGATTGAGGATCTCGGGGTGGTGATGGCGGGCCCGGTCCAGCTGCGGGCCTCGGTGCGTGACGGCGGCCAAGTCACCTGGTCCTACCGCAGTGGATCGCCGGCTTTTCGGCCGGTGGGTCGCGAATTCACCGCCACCGTCGGGCACTGGGTGGGCGCCAAGGTCGGCCTGTTCGTCGCGGGCTCCCCGGCGGCCCAGGCTGATTTCGCAGGGTTCGAGGTCACGGCGCCGTAATTGCCGCCAAGGTCAGGCTCGTGGTCAGGCTTAGCCACGAAGGGCACGAAGCACACGAAGCCGGAGCTGGGTGCGCTTAGTGTCCTTGGTGGTGAAATGCGCCCGGACGTTGTCGTGCTCTCGGCCTAGCCGGTGGGCCGGCTCTCGTCGTGCCCGGTCAATTGGCGACGGTAGGCACTGGGCGTCGTGTGAAACCGCTGGCGGAATGCGGTCGAGAAAACGGCGGGGCTCTCGAAGCCCGCGGCGTAGGCGATCTCCGCGAGCGTGAGGCCGGGTTCCGGCATCAGCTCAAGGGCGCGCTCGAAGTGCAGGCGCTGCACCTCGGCGTAGACGGAGGTGCCGAGGGCCGCCCGGAAACGCAGCTCGAGCACGCGCCGGGTCACGCCGGCGGCCCGGGCCACCTCGTCGACGTAGATGTTATTGCCGACGTGCTCGCGGATGTGGTCGAGAGCCAGCGCGACCACCTCATCGTCGACGGCAAACCGGTCCGTGGACCCGCGGGTCACGATCTTCTGCGGGCTCACAAGGACCTCGCCCGGGACGCGCTTCCGGCCGTCGAGCATGGCCTGCAGCACCGCGGCGGCGCGCTCCCCAATCTGTTGGGTGTTGAGCTGGATGCTGGAGAGCGCGACGTGGGCGAACTCCACGCGCGTGAGGTCGTTGCCGACACCCAGGATCGCGACGTCATCCGGCACGCGCAGCCCCACCCGGGCGCAGGCCTCGTCGAGCTCGAGGGCTACCCGGTCGGTGAAGCCGAGGATGCCCACGGGGCGGGGCAGGGACTTGAGCCACTCGGCCAGCCGGGCGCGGGTTGGGTCCGGGTACGGGGTGTTCTGGTCACCCTGGGGCAGGATGTGGCGTGGCACCGGTGCCGTCACCCCCAGCTGCCGCGCCGCCTGGCCGAAACCGCGGTAGCGCTGGACCGAACCGAGGTGGGTTGTGTTGCCGCAGTAGGCGAAGTTCCGGTAGCCGCGGCCATGGAGGTGGCGAAGCGCCAGTTCGCCGACCCGCAGGTCATCGGTGTTGATCAGCGGCAGGCGCGGCGTGGTGATCTGGCCGGAGACGTTCACCACGGGCCCGCCCCAGGCAGCGAGCACCGCCTCGTTGCGACGGGTGGCAACCCGCGCGATCAACCCGTCGGCCCGCAGCCGGTGCAGGAAAGTGGGATCGTAGACCCGCGGGTCGCTGAACTTCAGGACCGTGACCTCCGGCCGGCCGTGAAAGAAACGCGCGACGCCGCGAAGAATGCCGCGGCCATGCTCGGTCGCGAGCGAGAGGAAGACCGCGATGCGGCGGGCCGGGCGGCGCGTCATGCGCCGGCCAGCCTGATCGGGCGAGCGCCCAGTCGCAATACGCAAAATCAAAACTCTTTTTCGCAAAATCGTATATCAGTGCCGGGCCCTTTCCGCTAGGGTGGGAATCCCCAATTCCTGTTTCTCCCCATGAGCTCCTACCTGCAGCAACTTTTCGGCTTGGGCGGCAAGGTCGCCGTCGTCATCGGCGGCACCGGTGAACTCTGCGGCGCGATGGCCGAGGGCCTCGCCGGCGCCGGCGCGGAGGTCGTCGTCGTCGGCCGCAATGCCGAGAAGGCCAAGGCCCGTCTCGCCCGCATCGAGGCCGCGGGCGGCAAGGCCTGGTTCCACGCCGCCGAGGCCACCAGCAAGGTCGAGCTCGAGGCCCTGCGCGACGCGGTGCTCCAGCGCTCCGGCCGGATCAACATCGTGGTGAACGGGGCCGGCATCAATTCGCCGACGCCATTCCTCGACATCACTGAGGAGGAATTCGACCGCATCGTGCGGGTAAACCTCAAGGGCGTGTTCCTGGGCTGCCAGGTCTTCGGCCGCCACCTGGTCGAGCGCGGGCAGGGCGGCTCGATCATCAACCTCGGCTCGATGTCGGGCCTCCTCCCGCTGTCGCGCGTCTTCACCTACTCCGCGACCAAGTCCGCGGTGCACAACCTCTCCCTCAACCTCGCCCGCGAGTGGGCGCCGCACAAGGTGAGGGTCAACGTGCTCGTCCCGGGTTTTTTCCCGGCCGAGCAGAACCGCAAGGTCCTCACCCCGGAGCGCGTGGCGAGCATCATGGGCCACACGCCGATGAAGCGCTTCGGCGAAGCCCGCGAACTGATCGGCGCGACGCTGCTCCTCGCCAGCGACGCCGCGGGCTCATTCATCACCGGCGGCGAACTCGTCGTCGATGGCGGGTATCATGCCATGACTATTTAAGCGGAGTTGGGGGTGGGATGGAGCCTGCTGGGCTCAAACGCCAAACTCCAAACCGGCAAACGCCAAGAAACTTGGCCCGCTAGACGGAACGCTGCGCCATCACCTGTTACCGGTCTCCTGGTACCTGCTACTTCACTCCCAAACACCATGTCCGCCATCAATGACTTCCTCCTGAAGCACAACCTGCGCATCGCGCAGAACCCGTGCGTGTCGCCGGACTTCTGCCTCGACTGGTCGGCGCTGGCCGCCGATGCCGCGGCGGGCCGGGTCACGGAGCACGCCAAGAGCCGGTTCGCGACGGCCGCGGGCGACTGGACCCTCCTGGAGAACGCGGCGGGCGACTGCGCCTGGTGCCTGCGCCGGACCCAGCCGCGGGCCGAGGTGAAGCTGGCGGGCGAGCGCCCGCTGGGCGCGGACACGATCTTTCCGGCGACGTGGGAGAACCTGCTCCAGCTGAAGAATCTCGTGCAGGAGCACGATCCGGCATCGACGATCTTCCCGACGGGGGGCGCCGCGCTCGGGCGCAGCACGCTGGGGGTCGGCGCGCGGTTCACGACGCTGCACTGGCCGGCGGTCGAGTGGGCGATGAGCGCGCTCGAGGTCGGGCTGACCGCCAACCAGAACTCGATTCCCCGCGAGCTCGTGTACGACGTGGACGCAATGCTGGGCGGCCAGCTCGACACCGTGCCGTTCCCGTTCATCGGCACCAACGTGCCCGAGGGGCACCAGGGCCAGAGTGTCGAGGGCATGAGCCATGGCAGCGTGTTGTCGAAGCTGCGGACGGGTTTCCATCACCGGCGGATCGCGTGGTCGTTCAACGCGGACCACCAGCCGATCGGCGGCAAGTTCGACGCCCGCGAGGACGTGCTGGTGCGCGGCTGCCTGCTCGCCAGCTACATCACCTTCGACCTCTCACCCGAGCTGGCCCGAAACCAGCCCGCGGCGCTGCGCGACATCCCGGCCGATCTCCTGGCCCGCACCCGGTCGCGCGTGGCCGCAGCTGGCCTCAGCCTCGACGACGCGGCCTTCGGCCGGCTGCTGACGACCGTCTGGCCTGCGCTCCAGAAGATGAAGCGCCGCGACGAGAAATATGCCACGGCGCGGGCCGCGGCGTTCACCACGGACGCGGGCCGGCGCTACCTCCGCGAGCTCTCGATCGACGAGCTGCCGGGCCTGACGACGCCCGAGACCACCGCCGTGATGCTCGCGCTGTGCGAGCTGCTGGGTATGCCGGTAAATTTCGTGGCGCCGGCCTTTGGCTTCCAGAAGAACACGCCGTATCCGGACAATGCCGCCCTGCGCGCGCTGATCGCCCGGCAATGGGCGGTGTGCGAGCAGTTCGGCGTGAGCATCGGGTTCCACTCGGGCTCGGGCAAGTCGGCCGAGAACTACCGCGCGATGGGCGAGGTGACGGGCAGCCGGCTCGAGATCAAGACGAGCGGCCGCTACACCTACGAGATGGGCGTGGCGCTGCATGCGTCGCGCCATCCGGCGGACCAGGCCCTGTGGCGCGACTGGTACCGCTTCACGATCGACCTGGCGGTGGCGGGCGCGTTCAGCGCGGATGCGACGGAGCAGAAAATGGCGCGCACCTTTGTGACGACCGCGCTGGGGACGCCGTCGTCGGACGCGGTCTTTTCCGCGCCGGCCGCCTGCCGTGCGGCCCTGGAGGCCCTGCCGCCAAGCCCGGAGCACATGTTCTTCTTCGAGTACAATTTTCTCTACGTGCTCGCGGCGGACGGCCGGCCGGAAAAGGCGGCGCTCGGCGACCACTCGTCCGCGGGTTACCGGCAGCGCGCGCGCTTCTACGCGATCAGCCCGGAGGCGCGGCTCAACTACGCCCGTGGCGTGGCGAGCTATCTTGTCTTCCTCGCCGAGCATACCGGCCTGGTCTCGGCCGAGCGCTGTGCCGCGGTGCGAAAGCTCCTGGCGGGCTACCGCACGCTCGACGCGATGCTCGGCGACATCAGCCGATGAGCCGATGATCCAGTAGCGAGTAGCGGGTAGCGAGCATGTTAGACACCGATCCACTCCGGTTACACCGGCCGCCCGCCCTCTCCAACCTGCACGCCTCAGCCACTCTCCGATCTACTCGCCACTCACTACCCGCCACTCGCTACTTCAGAAAATGACCTCCTACATCCACGACGATTTTCTCCTGCAGACGGCGGCGGCGCGCGACCTGTACCGCACATTCGCGAAGGACGAGCCGATCTATGACTACCACTGCCACCTGCCACCGGCGCAGATCGCGGCGAACCACCGCTTCGCGGACCTCGCGGAGATCTGGCTGGGCGGCGACCACTACAAGTGGCGGGCCATGCGGACCAACGGCGTGGCGGAGCGGCTCTGCACCGGCGCCGCGGCGCCGCGGGAGAAGTTTGACGCGTGGTGTGCGACCGTGCCGTACACGCTGCGGAACCCGCTCTATCACTGGTCGCACCTGGAGCTGAAGCGCTACTTCGGCATCGACTCAATCATCAATCCTGGGTCGGCGGATGCGATCTGGCGGGAGGCGAACGCGAAACTCGCGGGCCTGCGCGTGCACGACATCCTGGCGGCGAACCGCGTGGCGGTGATCTGCACCACCGACGATCCGGCGGACTCGCTCGAAACGCATGAGCAGATCCGGCGCCTCGGGCTGAAGACCCGCGTGTATCCGACCTACCGTCCGGACAAGGCCCTCGGGGTGAACCAACCCGCGGCGTTCAATGCCTGGCTCGAGCGCCTGGAGACCGCGGCCAAGACCAGCATCCGGACGCTGGACGACCTGCTGGCGGCGCTGAAGCGGCGGCACGACGATTTCCATGCGTTTGGCGGCCGGCTGTCGGACCACGGCATGGAGACGGCGCTGGCCGAACCGTGCTCGCCGGCGGAAGCCGCGGCGATCTTTGCGTCCGCGCGCGCGGGGCGGGCGGCGACCCCGGCGGAGTGGGCGAAGTACGGCTCGTACCTGATGCTCGAGTTTGGCCGCTGGGACGCGCGCCGCGGCTGGACGAAGCAGCTGCACCTGGGGGCGATGCGGAACAACAACCAACGCCTGCTGGCGAAGCTCGGGCCCGACACGGGTTTCGACAGCATCGGCGACTTCCCACAGGCGCGGGTGCTGGCGCGCTATCTCGACGCGCTTGACGCGACGGGCGAGCTGCCACGGACGGTGCTCTACAACCTCAATCCCGCGGACAACTACGTGTTCGCGACGATGGCGGGCAATTTCCAGGACGGCACGGTGGCGGGAAAGATCCAGTTTGGCAGCGGCTGGTGGTTCCTCGACCAGAAGGAGGCGATGGAGTGGCAGATGAATGCGCTCTCAAACCTGGGCCTGCTGCGTCGGTTCGTCGGCATGCTGACGGACTCGCGGAGCTTTCTGTCCTACACCCGGCACGAGTATTTCCGCCGGGTGCTGTGCAACCTGCTTGGCGCCGAGATGGAACGCGGCGAGCTCCCGCCCGACCGCGACCTGATCGGGGCCGCGGTTCGCGACATCTGCTTTGCCAACGCCCGAAGCTTCTTCGGACTCGAACTCGATCCGGCCTTCGCGATCTAGTTCCTGGCTAGCGGGCGCGGGAGCGACGCCTCGGGAAGATGCCGGCGACTGGATGATGGTAGGCGGGAACCACGGCGTTCCTCACTTCTCCAAGTGAACCGCACAGGCCAACCAAGGCACGTTGAGAGCCAGCGTGCCAACGAATGAGAAGAACGCGTTGAACACCTTCTCGGCGACGAACTCTCCTGAAATCGGAGCCAACCTTGCCTACATCCAACTGAACATCCCAATGCCTTCCGCCTTTGTGCAGACACTTCGGTGCGACAAGAGCCGTCACGGCGCACTTGTCTTTGGTCAACCGGAAGGGCGCCCGTTGCCTCTTTCATCAACGATGAGCCCGACCACAACCGAAGTAGGATCGCGAGTGCTCAAGCAATGTCGCGCAGCAGTGCAAGCCTTGCCGCCGCGAGCGACAATCCCAAGTTGGGCGTGCTGAAACTCGCCCGAAAGGCGGCAATCAAAGCGGGCGGGGTGCCAAGCTATTTGAAAATGCGCCAGCCCGAGCTTCTCTTCGCAGAGGAAGCGCCGTGCCCAGTCTCAGTGTGCGATTGCCGGCTCGAGCGGGCTCCTTGGCACCGGGCGGAAGAGCATCGCGATCAGAAACGCACCGAGGCCGATTGCGCCCGAGCCCAGATAGAGCCAGCCGTAGCTCCCGAACCGATCGTAGACCAGCCCACCCACCAGTGGTCCGGTCGCCATGCCGAGACTGCCGGCCATCATCGTGCCACCGATCACGGTCCCCATCATGCCCGGAGGAAAATTCTCGCGCACGATCACGGCGTACAACGGCATGACGCCCGCATAGATGAACCCGAAAATCGCGGCGGCCGCGTAGAAGCCACTGAGTTCGTTGACGAAGAAATAGGCTGTCGCTCCGAGCGCCTGCAGCAGGAGGCCGGAAACCAGCACGCGTTTCGCCCCGAAGCGGTCGCCCAGCAGGCCGAACACGACGCGGCCGCCCATGCCCGCGAGGCCCTCGACGCTGTAGATGGTGACGGCGGTGATCATCGGAATCCCGCAGCTCACCGCATAACTGACGGTGTGAAAGATCGGGCCCGAGTGCGTGGCACAACAGAAAAAATTCGTGAGGAACAGGATCACGAACTGCGGCGACCGGACGACCTCGCGCGTGGTCAGGGCCGGGATGCCACCGGAACGCTGGGGCCCCGGACCCTTGGCCTCCGGCGCCCGGCGCACCAGAAGGGCCACCGGAATCATGACGACGGCCGCGCCCCCGGACAGGATCAACAGGGAGGTCCGCCAGTCCTGGTGCGAAACCAGCCACGCCGCAAAGGGCGACATGGTCATGGGCGCCATGCCCATGCCGGCAGACACGAGCGACACCGCGAGACTGCGGTGCGTGTCAAACCAACCGGTCACGCAGGCCATCAAGGGCGCAAGGATCGCCGCGGTGGCCCCGCCGACCAGGACACCGAAGGCCAGCTGGAATTCCAGGAGCGTGGTCGCGCGGCTCGCGACCGCGAGGCTCGCCGGCAGCATGACAGAGCCGGTCAGCGCCACGACGCGGGGTCCCCAGCGATCCGAGAGCATGCCCCAGACCACGCTCGCGCCCGCCATGGCCAGAAATCCGATCGTCATCGCGGTTGACACTCCCGTGACGGACCAACCCGTCGTGCGGGCGATCGGCACGAGGAACACGGGCAGCGAAAACATGCAGCCGACGGCGACGCAGCCCAGCAGCCCGCCCGCGGCGACGATCACCCAACGATAGGGGATTTGTTTCATGACGCTGTGATTTTGGCCGAAGTCCCAACCTCCGCCCGGCGACCGGTTGCAGGCGCCCCGGACACCATGGTGAAATCCCCCCGAACGCAAACCGGGACACCGGGGCCGGCGGACCGGGTAAAGGTGGGTTCTGGGGTAGGGTTCTAGACCGAAGAGGTTCAGGCAGCTTGATTCTCGCCACGGGGCAGGTCACGAGCTGCCCAAAGTCTTCGCGTTCTCGGCGTACTTGGCGGTGAAACAGTTCGGGTGCCAGAAAGGTTCACCGCCAAGATCGCCAAGGCCGCGAAGGACCGTGAGAGAGCTTCGTGGCCTACGCGCGCTTCGTGGTGAATCCGAGCCGATGGCCGTACCATCCGAAGCTCGCAGAGCGAAGGATGGAGCGGGTGGACGGAATCGAACCGACGATACCATTCCGCCCCAAAATAAAAATCGCTTACCTCTGAAAAACACGTCCGTGAACATCAAAAATATTGGTGTTTGTTATGACTTTTGTTATGACTTTTTCCGATGCCCAGCGTCCATCGTGATCCGAGGAAACGGTCCCCTTATTGGTACGGCGCGTTC
>JAFEGX010000016.1 GCA_018239675.1 Verrucomicrobiota bacterium | reverse complement strand
TAGGTGATCGTGCGAACGCCGGCGATGCCGGTGATCGTGATCGTCTCACCCTGCGTGTAGCCGCTCGGATAGGTCTCGTTGGCGACCAGGTTGAGGGCCTTCACGTAGTTCGCGGAACCGACGAGCGAACCGAGCGTCACCGTCGAGACACCGTTCTCGAGGTAATACTGGTCGGCGGCGGCCGAGAGCTGACGGGCGTTGTTGAGCACCGCCTTGTCCTGCGAGGACTGGCGGACCTTCTGGAACGCCGGAATCGCCATGGCCGCAAGGAGGCCGATGATGACGACGACGATCATGATTTCGACCAGGGTGAAGCCCTGGGTTTTCTGGTGGGGGTGGTGCATTTTGTTGGGTTGGGTTGCTTTCATATTCGGCGTCCGGGATCGGGCGCAGCGAAAGGGGGCTCAGGTCGCGGGCATCACGGCCCGGCGCACCGGGAGACACGCGGCGGGAGGACGGGCACATGCGGAAACCGCCGGGTGGCACTGACGCACATGACGGGCGACATCGCGCGGCAGGGCGAGCCAGCACCTCGCGGCGTACTGGTCCCGGATCCACTGCAGCAGCGCGGCATACGACTCGACTGGCAGCTGCCGGCGGTCGCCCTCGCGCCCGCGGAAGTTGATGCTGTCCGCGCGCAGGTTGAGCAGCGCGAGGCCGCCGTGCCGCGCGATCCACGCTGCCTTGGCCTGCCAGACGGTCAGCGCGTGTTCCGGGCCGATCCGCATCAGCACCGAGTCATGAGGGAGGGTCACCGGCAACTCCACGAAACCGCCTGATGGCACCGCCCGCTCGATCCAGCTCGGAAAGATCGAGCCGGACGGTCTCGTCCCGGACCGGGATGTCCCCGTATCTGAAATCGACGAGTCATATTCGATGCCCAGGTCGCCGACTCCGTTCGGTCCGGCCATGCCCCGGCCAGCGCGGAAGCCAACGGCGCCCCAGTCGCACAGGCACCGGCTGACCACTCCCGGGCGGTCGGCGGGCGCGCGATGGCGCGAGCCCAGCACCGCCACCTCAAAGCCCAGCTGGGTGAGTTCGCGGCGCAGTTCAGCCGACACCGAATAGCCGCCGCCGGTGGCGAAATTGAATGCCGATCGAAATCCCAGCCGCAACTCGACCTCAGCGAGAGCCCGGCAACGATCCAGGCCCCCCTGGCTTTCGACGTCGTGGGTGATCGAGAAGGCAAAGCGCCCGGGACGCGGCCAACCCGGCCACCAAGCCGGTCGCGAGGATGTCGCAGGATCGATTAGCCATGCGGGATCTCGCACCACCTGGCGCCGGCGCCACCATTGCAGCGCACCCGCGTTGCCGGAGTCCAGCACCGGGGTGTCCACCGGATCAGCCGCGCGGGTGGCCGGGGGCGCGGGCGGAGCGCGCAACTCCGACGCGAAGAGCAGGGCCTCAGATTCGGCTGGGGTCATTTAGGTGGCCGGCAGAGGATCGGCGCCCCCGTGCATCGGCAGGCCGGGTTGAGTTTCACTCGCGGTGCGCCCAACCGGCGAACGAGACCCCTCGTCGGCCAGGCCGGCTCCCTCGTCGAGGGCAAAGATCCCGGCGGCGGCGGTGACGTTCGCCGTCTCCCGGGATCCACCCGACCAGTGACGGACGCCTCCCAGCAATCTCGGCCGCAGGCCGGCGAGCATTTCGTACCGGCGCTCGTGTGGCCTCCGGCGGCTGGGCTTGAGTTCTTCCCGGGTTCGCGGCCGAAACTGGTGCGGCAATTCCCACGAGCCGTCCGGCAGGTGGCGCCCATCGCTTTCGAGGCAGAAGTCGTCGACTCCGTTGTCCGCGGTCACCCCGCCCGGCTCGCCCAGCCGCACGGCGCGCGCATCGCCTACCGCATGAATTCCCTCGACGCGCCAAATCGGGCACAACTCCTGCACCGCCCAGAACGCGAGCGCCTTGGGCCGCAACCCGTGCATTTCCTTCATCAGTTCCCGGGAGCGGCGGCGAGTATCCTGGTCATGATCCGAGTGAAAGCCACCGATCACGATCAACCGCCGCCCAAAACTGTAGCAGAATGAAAACGTAAGGCCCGCCATCGTCCGACCTGAGGTGCAATCGCGGACGGCCAGGGTGAGTTCGCCGCGGCAGCCAAGGGCGCGGGAGGAACCCAGGACAATCTCCACCGCCCCTTGGCCGCGCGGCCGATCCAGCCGCACCAATCGCGCCGGGCCGCGGTAGAGCGACTCCAGCTCGAGCGGGTTGAACAGGCTCAGGATCGAGTCGTGGTGGCCCACCACGGCGTCGAGCCGCTCGGCCGGGCTCCAGTTCCGGTCCAGATAGGGTCCCTGCAGCCGGGTGGCCAGCTCAGGCGCAGCCGCCCAGACCCGGATCAGGTCGGGATCCGCCAGTCGTTCCAGCCAGGCCGAAGTCCGCCGCCAATCCGCGAGGCCCCGGACGATGAACCGGGCGGCGCTCCCCCAGCCCGGCCCGCCGGTGGCCAAGAGGCGAACCGCCAGCCGCCAGCGCGCGCCGGGGGTGAGCTTCAACGGCTCAGGGTCGGATTCGGCGGCGGCCGGTTCACCACGCATGCCGCATCGTACACCGGGCGGGTTCCTCCTGTCTGCCGGGCCCGTGCCGAACCTCGCGTAGGGCTTCGTCCTACAGGAGGTAAAATTCTACTTCCGCTGCTGTTCGCTCCAGCGCACCGCCGCCCGGGCAAGCTGGGAACTGTCCGCGAGCCCGAGCTTGATCTTGATCCGGGCGCAGTACGCCTGGACCGTCTTTTGGCTGACGTTGAGATCCTCGGCGATCCGGCGGGTGGGATGCCCCTCGCCCAGACGGCGGAAGACGTCGAGTTCACGATCGCTCAGCAGGTCCACCGTGTTCTCGTCGCCGGCCGCAGTTCGGCCGACCATCCGCTGGGCCAGCTGGGCCAGCACGTTCGGATCGGCAAACAGTTTTCCCCCGTGTACCTGGCGGATGGCCGTCACGATCTGCCCGGTGGACTCGCGCTTCATCACGTAGCCGAGCGCGCCGGCCCGGAGCGCGCGCTCCACGTCGCCGATCTCCTCGTGCATCGACAATACCACGACCCGGGTCGACG
>JAFEGX010000015.1 GCA_018239675.1 Verrucomicrobiota bacterium | reverse complement strand
TGGCGTTCAGGTACGGCATTTCGAACCTCACTACCGTCCTATAAGTGACATAATAACTGACGTTGTCGAGAGCTTAGTGGCCAGCATGAGGAAGGAGAGTCATCCCATAATAATGAGGTCGTAATGATCCTCTCTAGCCGGCCAAAGCCTGTTCACCTGATGTCAAGATATAAGACATAACACAACTACCGGATGCTGAATCTCGATTAGCCCCCCGAAGGTGTCCGTGCAGCGCGTCCTATGGCGGAAAGGGCGCGGGTCGAGTTCGTGTGCCGCGCTGCTGCGCTGGGACCCGGGCCGGGAAATTTTCGATCCAGGGTCATCCGTTCCGGTGCAGCGCGAAGATATCGGGAGGTTATTTTAGGCGGCCGGCGCCCTCTTTTTCGCTGCGCTGCGAGGTCCCGTCGCCAGTCACCGGAGTCTCCATCCACGTCACGGAACGAACCGGAACACGGATAGATATCCTAGAATTTGTTATGACTTTGTTATGACTTTTGGCCATATTTGGGCCCCGATTTTCTCATTTTACCTATGAGAGAGGGGGCCTGGAGCGGGTGGACGGAATCGAACCGACGATACCTCTTTGGAAGAGAGGAGTTTTGCCACTAAACTACACCCGCTTGGATGGCGACAGGGATTCCGGTCCGGGTGGGGAGGGGGGTCAAGCCTGCGTTCGCTCCGGGTATGGGGCCGGCCAATTGGGGCACAAATGAGATTGCCGCACGATCAGCCGGGCGTATGGCTATTCCCGCTATGGCAATCATTTCTTCAGCGACTGGGCAGTCCGCAGCCTCGCTGCAGGACACCCAAAAGGGCCGCACCAACGTCAAGACGGCCCAGGCGCTGGCGAAGATGAAGGCGCTCGAGAAGAAGTCGAAGAGGTACAACCTTCCTCTGGGCGAGCTGGCCATCTTCACCCAGCAGTTGGCGTCCCTGCTTACCGCCGGTCTTCCGCTCGTGCAGTGCCTCGAGGCCCTGCAGGACCAGACTGAGGACCAGTGTTTCCGCATCGTCATCCGTGACGTGCGCGCAGACATCTCTTCCGGCAATTCCTTCTCCACGGCGGTCAAGAAGTTCCCGAATTCCTTCAACTCCCTCTTCGTCTCGATGGTCGAGGCCGGCGAGGCGAGCGGCGGCCTGGCGGAAATCCTGATGAAGGTCGCCGGCTACTTCGAGTCGACCGTCAAGCTGACCAAGAAGGTCAAGTCGGCCATGACCTACCCGATCGCGGTCATCGGCCTGGCCATCGCGCTCGTCAACGTGCTGCTCATCTTCGTCATCCCGGTGTTCGCCGCGATGTTCGCCGACTTCGGTGCCAAGCTGCCGGCGCCGACGCAGTTCCTGATCGACCTGTCGAATTTCATGAAGAAGTGGTGGTGGGCGATCTTCATCGGCGCCTACGGCGTGTACTGGGGCGTCAGCAAGTTTATCGCCACCCCGAATGGCCGCCGGCAAAAGGACAAGTTCCTCGTCCGCGCCCCGATCTTTGGCAACCTGATCCACAAGATTGCCCTCTCGCGCTTCTGCCGCACCTACGCGACGCTCATCCGGTCCGGCGTGCCGATCCTGCGCACGCTCGAGATCGTGTCGGCGGCCAGCAACAAGGTGCAGATCGAGGACGCCTGCCAGGAGATCGCCAAGCACGTCTCCCAGGGCGGTCAGGTGTCCGATGTGCTCGCCGCCAATGCGTTTTTCCCACCAATGATGAAGCACATGGTCAAGGCCGGTGAGGCGACGGGCAACGTCGACGGCATGATGACCAAGATCGCCGACTTCTACGACGTAGAGTGCGAGGCGACGGTCGCCGCGCTGACCTCCCTGATCGAGCCGATCCTCATCGTCTTCCTCGGCGTGGTGGTCGGCGGCATCGTCATGGCGATGTTCCTCCCGATCTTCCAACTCGGTGCGGTCGCCGGCGGCCTGCAGTAAGCCCCGTCCCGCCATCCTCCTCATTCCCAACGGCGCGAGCGGACCTTCCGCTCGCGCCTTTTATTTTCGTGCCGAAATCATCGCAACCCTCGCTGTGACCTCGGTGCCGCCTCCGTGATCTCCGGGTCCCAACCCCGACCACCGGACTGCTCATCCGTTCCGGAGTCCCGGTGGCCGGGGTCGCGCCCCGGAGTAGGACACGGGCCGTGGTTTTTCACCATTGCGGCCGGTTGACTTCGGCGCCCCGGGAGAGCCAAGCTCGGGCACAATGCCGTCCGTTCTGATTGTCGACGACCTGCTCTCGATCCACGAGATGCTGGAGGCTGTGATCCAGCCGACGGGGTTCGTCACGTCGTTCGCGACCGACGGCGAGAAGGCGCTGGCCCGGTACAAGTCCGAGAAGTTCGACCTGGTGCTGGCCGACATCGACATGAAGCCGATGGACGGCATCACGCTGCTCAAGCACCTGAAGCACTACGACCCGAATGCGGTGATCATCATCATGACCGCCTACGCCAGCACCGAAAGCGCGGTGCAGGCGCTGAAATTCGGGGCGTTTGACTACCTCCAGAAGCCGTTCCGGGTGGACGAGCTGATTGCGACGCTGCGGCGGGGCATCGAGTTCAAGGAATTCCAGAATGAACGCGCGCTGATGGGCCTCACGCCGTCGGTCCGCGCGGACGACATCGAGCACCGCCTGCTCGGCCAGAGCGCGGTGATGCGGCGGCTGGTCCAGCAGATCCGCAAGCTTGCCGCCGTGCGCACGCCGGTCCTGCTGCAGGGCGAGGTGGGCACGGGCAAGGACGTGGTGGCCGAGATCCTCCACGCCGCCAGCGGCGCGCCGGAGGCGCAATTCGTTCGGATCGACTGCTCCCTGAGTTCCGAATCCTCGTTCCGCGAGGGCGTCCTCGGCCAGAACGGCACCGGCGGTGCCTGGGTGCAGCAGGCCAAGGGCGGCACGCTGTTCCTCCAGCACCTCCAATGCCTCTCGCTCGCCGTGCAGCGCGAGCTGGTCAGCGTGCTGCGCAACACGGCCCACGGATTTCGCCTGATCTGCGCGACCACCGAGGACCTCGAGAAGATGTCCGACGAGGGCCGGTTTCATGACGAACTCTTCTACCGCGTCGCCTCGCTGCCGGTGGTCCTCCCGCCGCTGCGGGACCGGGCCGAGGACATCCCGGTCATCGTCAAGCACTACTCCGCCAAGGCGGCCAATCCCCACTTTGACTCGAACCTGATCGAGTTCACCGACGACGCCATGGCGGTCCTGATGGCCTACCACTGGCCGGGCAATCTCACCGAGCTCATCCAGGTCATTTCCAAGGTGGCCACGGCCACGGAGACCCGGGTGATCACGTCCAGCCAGCTTCCCCTCCGGCTCCGCGAGCTGAAACACTGGCCGCCCCTGTCCGAATATCTGGCGGGCCAGGAAAAGCAGTACATCGACCTCGTGCTTCACGTCTGCCGGAACGACAAGGCCGCGGCCGCCAAGGTGCTGGGCATCGACGAGTCGCGGATTGGGTGAAGGGCACCGGTTGAAAGATGCCGGTTGAAGGTTGAAAGACGCTGAGGCGGGTTGCATCGCCAAGCCGGCCACGGAGTTCACGGAGGCGGCACGGAGGTCGCGGAGACCGGACGATTAAGTGGGCCGCTGCCATGCCTAACTTTCACCGGCTCCGTGCCCTCCGTGTCTCCTCCGTTTGCTCCGTGGCTCCCTCCCACGCCTCGGAGGCTGCGGGGCGCCTTCCTGCCGGCCCAAATCCCGCCTTACGCCACCTTTCCCGCTTGCCGGAGGCTGGGGCGCCGCCAACCCTCGCGGGCGCTCACGCCATGCCCAAACGCTCTGACCTCAAATCCATCCTGATCATCGGCGCCGGCCCCATCGTGATCGGCCAGGCATGCGAGTTTGACTACTCGGGCACGCAGGCCTGCAAGGCGCTGAAGGAGGAGGGGTATCGCGTGATCCTGGTGAACTCCAACCCGGCCACGATCATGACCGACCCGGAGTTCGCGGACGTGACGTACATCGAGCCGCTGACGGTGGAGATCGTGGAGAAAATCATCGCGGCCGAGCGGCCCTCGGCGCTGCTGCCCACGCTCGGCGGCCAGACCGCGCTCAATCTCTCGATGGACCTTCACAAGGCCGGCATCCTGGCCAAGTACGGGGTCGAGATGATCGGCGCCAAGCCCGCCGCCATCGCCAAGGGCGAGGACCGCGAGCTGTTCAAGCAGTGCATGCTCCGCATCGGGCTCGACGTCGCCAAGTCGCGCACGGTCAAGTCCATGCAGGAGGCCCGCGACGCCGCGGAATTCCTCGGCACGTTCCCGCTCATCATCCGCCCGTCGTTCACGCTTGGCGGCTCCGGCGGCGGCATCGCCTACAATCGCGAGGAGTTCGACGTCATCGTTGCCAACGGCCTCGACCTCTCGCCGGTCCACGAGGTCCTCGTCGAGGAATGCCTCCTCGGCTGGAAGGAATTCGAGATGGAGGTGATGCGCGACCACAAGGACCAGTGCGTCGTCATCTGCTCGATCGAGAACTTCGACCCGATGGGCGTCCACACCGGCGACTCGATCACGGTGGCGCCCGCCATGACGCTCACCGACAAGGAATACCAGGTGATGCGCGACGCCTCGTTCGCCGTGATCCGCGAGATCGGCGTCGAGACCGGCGGTTCCAACATCCAGTTCTCCGTCGACCCCGCCACCGGCCGCATGGTCGTGATCGAGATGAACCCACGCGTGTCGCGCTCGTCCGCCCTCGCTTCCAAGGCCACCGGCTTCCCGATCGCCAAGATCGCCGCCAAGCTCGCGGTCGGCTACACGCTCGACGAGCTCCGCAATGACATCACGCGGCTCACGCCGGCGAGCTTCGAGCCGACGATTGACTACGTGGTGACCAAGATCCCGCGCTTCACTTTCGAGAAGTTCCTCGGCGCGGACGCGACTCTTACCTCGGCGATGAAGTCGGTCGGCGAGGCCATGGCGATCGGCCGCACGTTCAAGGAGTCCATCCAGAAGTGCCTGCGCTCGCTTGAGACCGGCGCCCGCGGCTTCGGCGGCGGCGGCCGTCACGGCAGCGACGAGCCGATCGACGAGAAGACGATCAATGCCAAGCTTGGCACCCCGAACGCGGAGCGGATCTTCTACATCCGCCACGCCTTCCGGGCGGGCTACTCGGTCGAGCGGGTCTTCGACCTCACCAAGATCGACCCGTGGTTCCTGCACCAGCTCCGCGAGATCCATGAGATGGAGACCGCCTTGGCCGCGCAGACGCTGACCACCCTCTCGGACACCGAACTCCGCCGTGCAAAACAGTTCGGCTTTTCCGATGTCCAGCTGGCGCACCTGCTGAAGGCCGACTTCGCCGCGGTGCGCGCGGCGCGCAAGCAGCGCGGCATCGGCACGACCTACCGCCTGGTCGACACCTGCGCGGCCGAGTTCGAGGCGTTCACGCCGTACTACTACTCGAGCTACGGCGACGAGAACGAGATCATCCCGTCGGCGAAGCGGAAGATCATGATCCTCGGCGGCGGCCCGAACCGCATCGGCCAGGGCATCGAGTTCGACTACTGCTGCGTCCACGCGAGCTTCGCGCTGCGCGAGATCGGGATCGAGACCGTGATGGTGAACTCGAACCCCGAGACGGTCTCGACCGATTACGACACCAGCGACCGCCTCTACTTCGAGCCGCTCACGCTCGAGGACGTGCTGGAAATCTACCAGCAGGAGAAATGCGACGGCGCGATCGTCCAGTTCGGCGGCCAGACCCCGCTCAATCTCGCCACGGCGTTGAAGGCGCACGGCGTGAACATCATCGGCACCTCGCCCGAGAGCATCGAGCTGGCGGAGGACCGGAAGCTCTTCGCGGAGGTGCTGCGCAAGCTCGACCTGCGCCAACCCGCCAACCGCACCGCGCTCAACGAGTCCGAGGCGCTCGCGTTCGCCCACGAGGTCGGCTTCCCCGTGCTGCTCCGCCCGTCGTTCGTGCTCGGCGGCCGCGGCATGTTCATCGTCTACACCGAGGAGGACTTCAACGCGGTCATCCGGCAGTCGTTCGACGTCATGCCGGGCAAGCCGGTGCTGATCGACAAGTTCCTCGAGGACGCGATCGAGCTCGACGTCGACTGCCTCAGCGACGGCGAGACCAGCGTCATCGGCGGCATGCTCGAGCACATCGAGTTCGCCGGTGTGCATTCGGGCGACGCCTCGATGGTGATGCCGCCGCACACGCTCGGCGCCGAGATGCTCGCGACCGTCCGCCACGCCACGTATGCGCTGGCGCGCGAGCTGAAGGTCGTCGGCCTGATGAACGTCCAGTTCGCGATCAAGGACGGCCAGCTCTACGTGCTCGAGGTGAACCCGCGCGCGTCCCGCACCGTGCCGTTCGTGGCCAAGGCCATCGGCGTGCCGCTCGCGAAGCTGGCGGCGCAGGTGATGACCGGCCGCAAGCTCAAGGAGCTCGGCTTCACGCGCGAGCAGACTCCAAAGCACTGGTGTGTGAAGGAGGCCGTCTTTCCGTTCGTGCGGTTCCCGGGCTCGATGATCACGCTTGGGCCCGAGATGCGCTCCACCGGCGAGGTGATGGGCATCGACGACGATCTCGGCGTGGCCTACGCCAAGGCCCAGGCCGCGGTGAAACCCGGCCTGCCGGTGAAGGGCAACGTGTTTCTCTCGGTGAAGGATGGCGACAAGCCCCGGGCCGTCTCGCTGGCCCGCCGGCTCGGTTCGCTCGGATTCACGATCTACTCCACCAGCGGCACCGCCAAGGTGCTTGCCGACGCCGGCGTCGCCGTGAAGCGGCTCGCCAAGCTCAGCGAGGGCCGCCCGAACGCCGTCGACATGATCAAGAACGGCCAGATCGCCATGGTGATCAACACCCCCGGCGGCATGATCCCGCGCCGCGACGAGAATGCGATCCGGGCCGCGGCGTACGCCCACAACGTCTGCCTGATGACCACGCTCACCGGCGCCGAGGCGGCCGTCGACGGCATCATCGCGCTCAAGCACAAGGAGGTCGGCGTGCGGCCGATCCAGAAGTACCGTGGCAACGTAGTTGCGGTCTGATCCGCGATTTACGAATTACGATTTACGAGTGACGATTGGGATTCTGGCGCGCCGCTGGCGCCGGTGTGGGTGGGTTGATTGCTGAGACCGAACTGGATCGCACCATTGCCTTTGGTCCAGCCTCGCGGTAACGGTAATGCTCTCACCCGGGTCGCCGGACCCCAAGAAATCGTCACTCGTAAATCGTAAATTTGCCCCATGCTTGCCATCCGCGTCCACCAGCTCGGCGGCCCCGAGGTTCTCCAGATCGACGACATTCCCGTGCCCGCGCCCGACCGCGGCCAGCTGCGCCTCCGCGTCGAGGCCGCCGGCGTGAACTTCATCGACACCTATCTCCGCACCGGACTCTACAAGGTCGGCCTGCCGTTTCTGCCCGGCATGGAGGCCGCCGGCGTCGTGACCGCGGTGGGCGAGGGGGTCTCGGGGTTTCATCTCGGCGACCGCGTCGCGACGACTCATGCCATCGGCGCCTATGCGGCCGAGACGCTGGTGCCGGCCGACAAGGCCATGGTGATCCCGGCCGGCCTCGACACCCGCACGGCGGCCGCGCTGCTGTCCCAGGGCCTGACCGCGCATTTCCTCGCGACGGACACATTTCCGCTGAAGGCCGGTGACTCCGCCCTGGTGCATGCCGCGGCCGGCGGCGTGGGCCTGTTGCTCACGCAGATCGCCAAGATGCGCGGGGCCCGGGTGCTCGCGACGGTCGGCAGCGACGCGAAGGCGGCCCTCGCGCGCGAAGCGGGCGCGGACGCGGTATGTGTCTATACGCGAGAGAATTTCTCCGAGGCGGCCCGCCGGTTCACCGAGGGGCGCGGCGTCGACGTGGCCTACGATTCGGTTGGCAAGCAGACCTTTGAGGGCACCCTCGACAGTCTCCGTCCGCGCGGCCTGTTTGTCTCCTACGGCAACGCCAGCGGACCCGTGCCGGCCTTCGCGCCGCTGGTGCTGGCGCAGAAAGGCTCGCTCTACCTGACCCGCCCGACACTCAACCACTACATTCGCACCACCGAGGAACTGCGGGCCCGTGTCGCCGACCTTTTCGCCTGGGTGGCCGCCGGCAAGCTCAAGGTCCGAATCGGCGCCACCTTTCCCCTCCCCGCCGCCGGCGAAGCCCACCGCGCCCTCGAGGGCCGTGGCACGACGGGCAAGGTGCTGCTGATACCCTGAGGGGAATTTCCGATTTACGAGTTACGATTGACGATTGGGATTTTGGCGGCGGCGCCAACCCTAGATCTTGCGCCGGCAATTTCGAGCGGCCCCAGGCCTGTCATTTTCGGCGCCCTCATTCGCGGTCATGCTGAGCAACACGAAGGATCCAGTGAGGCCCAGCCCAAGAAAAGTTACCGTGTCGCACAGGATTCTCCGCTCAGGATGACAATGCTCGCAGCCGACGATTTTATCTCCGCAAGGGTTATGATTGCCTGCTGAGGCGTGCCGTACCGACATCTCCGTCCTCCCTATATGACAGCCTAGCCTCCAGAGTCCTCCGGCAACCGCTTGCGTCCGCCAATCGTAAATCGTAACTCGTAAATCGTAATTCCTCCCGTGTCTTCCACCCTCGTCGCTCTCCTCCACGGCCCTGATCAACCCGGACTCGTCGCGCGCGTGTCCGGCTGGATTTTCGAGCATGGCGGCAACATTTTGCACGCCGACCAGCACCGCGACCTGGAGGCGAACGTGTTCTTCCAGCGCGTCGAGTGGGAGCCACAGCCGGGCAAGGAGGCCGCCGACGCCGCGGAGTTCCGGAAGTTCGCCGCCGGCCTGGGCATGAACGTCCAGGTCAAGTCCTCGGCGGACCGGCCGCGCGTGGTGATCTTCGTCTCGAAGGCCGATCATTGCTTCCACGACCTCGTGCTGCGCTGGAAAGCCGGTGAGCTCGCCGGCGATTTCGTCGCAGTTGCCGGCAATCATGCCGACATGGGCGCGCTGGCCCGCGGCTACGGGCTGCCGTTCCACCACATTCCGATCACGGCGGACACGAAGGCGCAGACCGAGGCCCGGCAGCTGGCGCTGTTGCGGGAGCTCAAGGCCGACCTCGTCATCCTCGCGCGCTACATGCAGGTGCTCTCGGCGGACTTCCTGGAGAAGTTCGGCCGCCCGGTCATCAACATCCACCACTCCTTCCTGCCGGCATTCGCGGGCGGGAGGCCGTACCACCAGGCCCACGCCCGCGGCGTGAAGCTGATCGGTGCGACTGCGCATTATGCCACCCGTGACCTCGACGAGGGTCCGATCATCAACCAGGACGTGGCCCGCGTCACCCACCGCCATGACGTCGAGGACCTGATCCGGAAGGGCCGCGACTTGGAAAAGACCGTCCTCGCACAGGCCGTGCGCTGGCATCTTGAGGCCCGGGTCCTGATCTACGGCCACAAGACCGTGGTCTTCGACTGATTCAGACCCAATCGGGTTTGGCCGCAAGAAGGCGCAGAAGGCGCAGAGGGTTTCCGGACTTCCCGCGGGAGATGCCTGGGACAGTTTGGCCGGCTCATCGCCGCAAACAGCGTTCTCAGAGCCAGTAACCTACTCGCTACCCGCTACGCGTTACGAGACCTGCGCTTCCGCCGCAGGTCTCATTTTTCCGTCATTTACACCGAACGGCCGTTTTGTTTTCGTCCCCTTTCCGTTTCTTTCAACACCCGCCATGACCACGCCCGCCAATTCCCCGGCCAAACCGTCCGCCGGCGACCACTCCCATGCCGCGACCCCGGCCGTCCTGACGTTTGAGGACCGCCTGCGCGACTACTGGCAGAAGAACGGGCAGGCCATCATGGTCGGCGCCGGCATCGTCATCCTCGGCGTCCTCGCGAAGGGCGTCTGGGACTACGTCGGGGCGCAGAAGGAGCTGGAGGTCGAGAAGGAGTTCGCGGCGGCCACCACCCCGGACAAGCTCAAGGCTTTCGCCGCGTCGCATGCGGGTCATTCGCTGGCCGCGGTGGCCCAGCTCCAGGTTGCGGATGAATCCTATGCCGCGGGGAAGTCGGCCGAGGCCATTTCCGGCTACGAGCAGGTAATCTCGATCCTGAAGTCCGGTCCGCTGGCGAGCCGCGCCAAGCTCGGCGTCGCAATGGCCAAGCTCCAGGCCGGCAAGGACGCCGAGGGCGAGGCCGCCCTCAAGGCAATCGCCGCCGACGCCAACGAGGCGAAGGCGACCCGCATCGAGGCCTGCTACCAGCTCGCGAGCCTTGCCTCCGTGCTCGGTCGCACCGACGACGTCCAGAAATACTCTGAACAGGTGATGCAGCTGGACCCGGTCAGCCCATGGACCCAGCGCGTGTACCTGCTCCGCGCCACCATGCCGGCCGCCGGCGCGCCAGCCGCTCCCGCCGCTGACGCTGGTCCGGCGATCAAGCTCCCGGGCAAATAAGCCGCTGGGGAAGTTGAAGGTTGAAAGCGCCCGGTTGAAAGCCGGGCGTTTTTTGGCCACAGAGCGCACAGAGGAGGCACGGCGAGGCACAGAGGTGGTTGCGTGCCTTGGGCACACCGATCAAGCCGAGGTTCGAGCCTCAGTGACCTCCGTGCACTCTCTGTGACGCCAGCCTCGTCACCTCGGCTGCCACGGATCCGGTAGCAGCCGACGTAAGGAGGCTGGCTCGCCCTCCTTTCAACCCTCAGCCTTCAACCGCCGCGCTCCGCGCGGCTAAACGAGGCTGATCACTTGCCCGCTCTCGACCGACCGCACGGCGGCATCGAGAACCTTCTGCGCGGCCAGGCCGTCGGCGCCGCTGCCGTCGATCTCGTCCGGCTTGGCCCCGGCGGCGATCTGTTCGACGAAGGTGTTGATCCGGTTCCGGAAGGTGTCGTCAAAGTCCCGGATGCCGCCGAACACCGGGTTGGTGTAGACGGATTTCTCGCCGTTGCCGGCGGGATAGAGCGTCACCTCGCGCCACATGTCATCGATGACGAACCGTCCGCCCGTGCCCGCCACCTCGCAGCGCTCCATCGGGTGGCCGCGCTCGATATCGTAGCTGCCGGCCAGCGTGCCAACCATGCCGTTCTTGAAGCGCAGGCTCATCGTCGCCGTGCTCCAGATCTTCCGTCCCGGCGCCTTCGTCGCGAAACAATGCACCGCCTCGACGTCGCCGCAGAAGTGCCGCATCAGGTCGACGGTGTGCGGGTGCAGCGACTTGAGGTGGAACCACGGCGATGTCTCGTTCCGGTTCATGATCCACATGCTCACGTTCACGAAGAGCAGGTGCCCCAGCCGGCCCTCCTGCTGCCACCGCTTCGCCACCCGCGCGGCCGGCGTGAACCGGTGGTTGAAATCGACGCCCATGCAGCGATTGAGGCGGCGGGCGGTGCCCACCATCTCCTCCGCCTTGGCGATGTCGTTGCAGATCGGCTTCTCGCACAGGACGTGGGCGCCGGCCTCGAGGGCCTGGATCGTCGGACGGTGATGGTCGCTGCCGTTCTCCACGCCGGCGGTGGTGATGCTGACGATGTCGGGACGCACCTCGGCCAGCATCTGCGCGGCGTCGAGGTAGGCCTTCGCGCCGTGCGTCTTCGCGGCGGCGTGGGCACGATCCGGGAGAAGATCGCAGACGCCGACCAACTCCGCCTGTTTGCTCTCGCGGTAGATGCGCGCGTGCAGGTTGCCAATGTGACCCATTCCAATGACGCAGACCTTCAGCATGGTGTTCCTTTCGCCTTGCCGGACTTCGCCGGCAATTCGTACCCGTAGGCTTGGAGCGCCGGCACGAGAAAATCAAACTGCGTCGGCGTTGGATCTTTCTTCCATCTTCCGACCGTCTCGGGCCGCACCGGAATTCGAGCGAGCGGGATGCCGAGGAATTTTTCCAGGCGCTTCAGCGTCTGTTCCTGACGGAGGACGAAGTCCTCGAAGCGGACCTCGATCCAGTGCTTCGGTCGTGGCGTGCCCTGCACGAGATCGTACTGGTATTTCCACGAGATGGCCCGGCGGCGGATCAGATCGGCCGTCTCGGGATACAAGATGCCGTGGTCCCGGAGATCGTCCGTGATGTGCGCCCCGAGAATGCAGTCGCGCGGATCGCGGATCCAGAAGATGTACTTCGCCTCCGGGAACATCCGGTAGATCCATGGGGCCACCAGCGTGGTCTCGGGAATTTTCCATCCCTTGTGCTTCTTCCGGCTCCGTTGGACGGTCCGCAGGTACGACTGGATGAGGGCCCTGAACTTCGCCGGGATCGGCGCCTTGGCGACCGTCGAGAAGTCCCAGTCGAGTCCGCCGCGCCACGGCACGTAAGGCGCGAAGACCCGGCAGGCCTCGTACATGTCCTCGGGAGGGAGAAGGTCGCCCGACACATTCAACGGCGCCCCCATGAACACGCCGCTGGCCGACAGCGTGTGCGACATCGCGCGCGTGCCGGAGTGACCCCGTCCGATGACCGTTACCAACATGGCAGTGTGCGGCAAGCGAGGCCTGGATGTTTGGCCGCGAAAAGGCGCAGAAGGCGCAAGAGCCGGTGAACGGTGTACGGTCCCGCTGTTCTGCGCTCGGTTGGAGTGGTCAGTCGGATTGTCATCAGGTATTGGTCCGAATTCTTCTGCGCCTTCTGCGCCTCGTTGCGGCAAAATGTGAGTCAGAGTTTCTTGCAGCCGCGCTGGCGCTGGAGTTCGCGCGCCTGGAGCAGTTTCGCGCCTTCGGGTGAGCCGATGTACATCTCGTTGTACGCCTGGTCGGATGACTCGAAGGGGCCGTGGTTCATCCCGTGCCATTGGAGGTTGGTGTACATCGGGTTGGTTCGGCCGGTTTCCTTCTCGCGCTTCGCGATGTGATTGAGCATGCGCGTGCGCAGCTTCTTCACGATGTCGGGCCGGCGCTTCGCGAGATTGTGGTTCTCCTCGGGATCGGCGACGAGGTCGTAAAGCTCGAACTGCGGCTTGTAGTGGAAGTCCGGCTCGATCGCCTCGATGTATTTCCACCGCGGCGTGCGCCAGCCGTGCTTCCGCATCCAGGTCGCTTCCGTGATGTAGAACTCCTTCTGGGCCGGGAGCCGCCGACCGCGCATCAGCGGCACGAGGCTGCGGCCGTCGAAATCGATCTTCGGGCGCAGGCCGATCAGGTCGAGCAGGGTGGGCATGGTGTCCTTTTGCTGCGTGAAATCGCTGACGCGCACTCCCGCCGGGACCTTGCCCGGCCAGACAAATGCGAGCGGCACCGTCAACGTGGTGTCGTAAAGGCCGTGATGGTCGAACCAGCACTCGTGGTCGTACAGCGTCTCGCCGTGGTCGGACGTGACCACCACCAGCGTCTCCTCCTCGATACCGAGGGATGCAACTGTCGCGAGAATGTCCGCAATGCAGGCGTCCATGTATGCGATGGCGCCATCATATTGGGCGATGATGTAGTCCTTGTCCGTGCAGCCCGGCGGGAACCAGCTCGCGAGGTAGTCACAGAACGGCTTGAACTTGTACACCGGCTCGAGCGACCGGTTCTTCGGGTCGAGTTCATTGCCACCGTAAAAGATCCGCTCGAACGGTCCGGGCGGAAGGTACGGCGAGTGCGGGTCCATGTGCCGCATGAACAGGAAGAAGGGCTGCTTGCCGGCCGCGAGGCGCTTGAGCTCGGGGATCGTGACCGCGTTCAGATTCTCCGCCTTTGGGCTCCGGCCCTCGGACCATGAGCCCCAGCCCGTGAAGTCGATGTACTTCTGGAAGCCGCGCGACGCCGGATTCGCGCTGAAGCCCACGCAGGTCGTCGCGTAGCCCTCGTCGCCCAGCAGCTCGGCCAGCGTCTTCACGTGCGCGCCGAGGCCGCCCTGGTGGCGCAGCGCCACGACGTCGGTGCCAAAACAGTCCATGCCGGTGAACATTGACGAGTAGCCCGGCGTGGTCGGGATGTGCGGGCTGTACTGCCGCTCGAAGACCGTGCCGCCGGCGAGGTACTTGTCGAGGTGCGGGGTCGTCAGGCGAGGGTAGCCATGCAGGCTCATGTGATCGGACCGCAGGCTGTCGATGCCGAAGAAGAGGACGTTGGGCTTTCTTTTCATGGGGACGATGGTTTGGGCGGGAGGTTGATGCGTCGGCCGGTGGTCGACGATTCATGACAGGCAAGGGTGAGGTGAAGGACGTCGCGTCCCTCGGCGGCGGTGGCGATCGGCGGCCGGCGGCCGTGCAGAAATTCCGCCAGCGGCGCGGCGAGTCCCGCGATGCGTTCGCCGTGGCCGGCCGGCGACGGGATCCCGCTGTCGATCCACGCCTGGCCGCCGCGCAGGAACCATTTCAATCCGACCGCCCGCTCGGGTCGCGGCGCCTGGCAGCTCGGGGCATCGCCGTAGTTCTGGATCACGGTGCCGTTCTCGCCGACGATCTCCGTCGTGTTCTCGCCCGCGACGCAGGTGAACGAGCTGCACACCTCGGCAAAGGTGCCGTCGGCATAGCGGAACACCGCGATTCCGTGGTCGTCGGGAATCTTCGGGTTCACGAGCGTGTCGACTTCCGCGAAGACACTGCTGGGCCGGCCGAGCAGCCAGTAGAGGAAATCCACCGCGTGCGCCGCGTCGTCGGCCCACATGCCGCGGTTCAGCTCCGGCCGCACGTGCCAGGAGTTCTCGAACCCGGCCCACAGGTGGGTGCTCAAGCCGTGCCGGCGCCGAACCATCAGGACGCGGCCGAGCGCGCCCTCCTGGATCAGCTGTTTCATCCGCAGGTTCTGCGGGTCCACCCGCATCTGCCACGCGAGCGTGAAGGGCACTCCGGTCTCCGCCACGACCTGCACGATCGTGTCGGCCTGCGACGGCGTGAGCGCGAGCGGCTTCTGGAGGACGATGCGCTTGCCCGCCCGCGCCGCGGCCACGACCAGATCCGCGTGACGCGACGTCTCCGCGCCGATCACCACGGCTTCAAGGCCGGGCTGGGCGAGGAGCCCGTTCACGTCGCCGAAAGCAAGGAGGCTCCGCTTGGCCGTCACGTCAGCAAGCCGGGCCGCATCATGATCCCAGGCCGACGTCACCTCGACCCCGAGGTCAGGCTGGTTGCGCCAGACGTCGCAGTACATGCCCACATGGGCGTGGGCGAAGCCGAGGACCGCCGTTTTCAAAGGGAAAACTCGGTTGTCACGCGTGCTCGGGCCTAGCGGGCGCCGCAGGCCTGGAGGCAGGCCTGCATGTGACCGCGCGCCTCTGCGGCGATCATGCCGCAGCGCTCAAGCGGATACTCCTTCGCGCCGATGATCTCGAGATCCACCGGACCGGTGTAATGATTTTCGTGCAGGACGCGCAGGTAGCCGAGGAGGTCGATTTCGCCGCGTCCGTTCGCCTGTTCCTCGGGCTTGCCCGGGCCGGCCTGGCGGCCGCGACAGTCGCGGATGTGCACGTGCTTCACGCGCTTGATGACGGCGCGGAGGGCCTCGACCGGGTTCTCGCCTGCGCGATGAATGTGGCTCGGGTCCATGTCCAGGCCGAAGGCCGGCGAGCTGATCGCGCTCAGGACCTTCAGCGTGGTCGGCGTGTTGTAGACCGCCGCGCCGACGTGGGCCTTCACGCAGAGCGTGACGCCATAGTGCGCGGCGCGGTCGGCCAGCTTGCCGAGGGAATCGATGACCTGCTCGAGCGAACCGGCCTCATTGCTCTTGCCGCCGGGGCCGCAGTTGATGATCGGGATGCCGATCTCGACCGCCGCCTGCATGGCGCGCTCCATCACCTCTGGCTCTTGGCTCGGCTGCTCCATCGCGAGCAGCTGGAGCCCGTGCTCCGCGGCGAGCTGTTTGATGACGGGAGCGCAGGCCTGCCAGCGCTCGAGCACCAGATGCTCGCTCATGCCGTTGATGGCCGAGATTTCAATGCCCTCGTAGCCTGCCCAGCGAATGCTGCGGAAGGCCGTGGCCATGTCGTAGCCGCCGAACAGGACGGAATTAACCCCGAGTTTCATGGTAAGCGTGTCGCTTGAAGAGTCTGGTTAGGGAGAAGCCGCAAGAAGGCGCAAAAGGCGCAGATCAATCCAGCTCGCCAGCAGCATGATTGAAGATCTCGACCCATGATGCTCGTTGGATCGATCGCTGCAGCGAAGGCTTTCTGTGCATTCTGCGCCTCTTTGCGGCTACAATTCTGGACGATTTGTTTTCGCGGCCGATGGCCGGATTTACTGATCACGCAGGTCGCGCTTCAGCGGCGGCAGCGGATGCGGCCGCACCAGGACGCCGCCCTGTTCGTGTGATTCGATCGCTGCGAAAGTATACTCGAGGGTCGCGAGCGCGTCGCGGCCCGAGGCGCGGAGCTTGTGCTTGGGCACCTGGTTCGAGACGTCCTCGAGGAACGCCTTGATGCGCGCCGGGAACGTGATGCCGAAGTCCTTCGCGCCGGTGTCGGTGACGACTGGGGCCGGCTGCTCGCCGAGGCCGAGCTTGTCGCCCGCCTTCGGGGCCGGGAAGTAGGTGAGTTTCTCGACGCAGTTCTCGATCAGGAACGTGCCCTTCGTGCCGCCGAGCTCGAAGCTCCACCAGCCGCCCTGGCCCATCGTGGCGTCGCCGCGCGAGCTGAACATGTAACCCATCGCGCCGCTCGTGAACCGCACGTGGATGCTGGCGATCGACATCATGAGGTCGCCGGCACCGCGACGGAAACTCGGGCGGTCCATGAACGCCTGCACGTGCGTGATGTCGCCGCAGAAGTGGCGCATCAGGCTGAAAGGATGCGCGAGGAAAGCCTTGGTGTGCGCGTACGGGAAGCCGTCGAAATTGGGGCCGCCACCCGGCGCATACGTCGCGGCGCCGCCGATGAAGCCCATGCGGTGGAGGCAGTAGATTTGTTCGCCGATCTTGCCGCCGTCCATCAGCTCGCGGGCCATCCGCGCCGGCTCGGTGAAATAGTGGTTCAGGTTGCAGCCGAGGTAGCGGTCCTTTTCCGCGGCAAACCGCACCATCTCGCGCGCCTCGCCGATGTCGTTCGAGATCGGCTTCTCGACGAGCACGTGCTTGCCGGCGGCGAGCGCGGCCATGACCGGCTCGAAGTGCCAGCCGCCGTTCTCGAAGCCGCCGGTGCAGACATCGATCACGTCGAGGTCGGGATGCGCGTCCAGCATGTCGGCGAGGCTGAGATAGGCCTTCACCTTGTGCAGGGCCGCGACCTCGTCGGCACGGGACTTGATCACGTCGCACACGGCGACGAGCGTGGAAAGGGGATTGTCCGCGTGGGCCTTCGCATGGATCTGGCCGATTCCGCGCAATCCGACGACACCGACTCGCAAGGGTTTCATGGGTCCGGGGCTGATGGGGTGGAGAAAGGGATCGAGGACGGGGCGAGAGGGTAACGCAACCTCCCGGTGGCCGCCTTGACGGATTTACCAAAAACCAGCACGATTCTACCAAACACGATGCCTCGGCCCACGACCCCGCGCCGGACCATCAGGCGCCTGAAAGCCGCCGAGGTCTTTGAGGACCCCCAGCACAAGCTGCGGGTGATGCGGGTGCCGTCGCAGGGGCCGGGCCAGGTGCCGCACGCGCACGAATTCGAGGAACTGGTTGTGATCGTCGGCGGACGCGCGACGCACCGCGTGGGCAACGAGGAATACGAGATCGGGGTGGGCGAAGTGTTTGTGGTGCTGCCCAGCATGAGCCACTGCTACCCGCGCACCGAGGGACTCTCGCTGATCAACATCCTGTATGACGCCTCGCGCCTGCGGCTGCCGAACGCGGACCTCGGCGCGCTGCCGGGATATCACGCGCTGTTCGAGGTCGAACCGCGCCTGCGCCAGCGGGAGCGGTTCAAGAACCGGCTCAAGCTCTCGATGGAGGACCTCGGGCAGTTTCTCAACATCGTCGCCGAGGCGGAGCGGGAACTGGCGCAGCGGGAGTTGGGCTGTCACTTCATGGCCGCGGCGCACTTCATGCGGATGATCGGGTTCCTGTCGCGGGCCTATACCGACAAGATTCCGCCGGTGGCGCGGCCGGTTACGCAGATCAGTAAAGTCCTGGGACACCTCGAGCGCCACTACGCCGAGCCACTCACGATCCGCGACCTGGCGAATGTCGCGGGCATGTCGCCGACATCGCTTTTCCGCACCTTCCGGGCGATCATGGACCGCCCGCCGCTCGACTACCTGATCCGCATGCGCATCGACAAGGCCAGCCACCTCCTCCGCAGCGGCGATCTCCGCGTGAGCGAAGTGAGCGAGGCCGTCGGATTCAACGACAGCAACTACTTCACCCGCCAATTCCGCCGCATCACCGGCCAAACCCCCCGCGAAGCGATGCGCCCGGACCGCGCCGACCTAGTCCCGCGTCGCGCCTGAAACAGAACAATCCTGTCAGGGAATTGAGCCAGTTTTGCGACCAAGGGCACGAAACCCTATCGCCCAGAAGAAACGACCGGCCCCGCGTCCGGGTCTTCAGGGGTATCTTCGAGTGTTTTGCAGTTACTTTCCCCTAAGCTCGGCGATTGATCCGCCTT
>JAFEGX010000014.1 GCA_018239675.1 Verrucomicrobiota bacterium | reverse complement strand
CCCTCATGGGTGCGAACATGCAGCGCCAGGGCGTGCCGCTCCTCCAGGCCGAGGCGCCGCTCGTCGGCACCGGCATCGAGGAGCGCGTCGCGCGCGACTCGAAGATCGTCGTCGTGGCCGAGGAGGCCGGCGTGGTCGCGTCCGTCGACGCCAAGCGGATCGTCATCACCAAGGATGGCGAGCTGCCGCGCACGGCGAAGCACGACCCGAAGAACCACGTGTACGTCTACGAGCTGCGGAAGTTCATGCGCTCGAACGCCGGCACCTGCTTCAACCAGAAGCCCATCGTCAAGCAGGGCCAGAAGGTGAAGGCGGGCCAGATCATCGCCGACGGTCCCTCCACGGACCAGGGCGAGATGGCGCTCGGCCGCAACGTGCTCGTCGCGTTCATGCCGTGGAACGGCTACAACTTCGAGGACGCGATCCTCATCTCCGAGAAGGTGCTCCGCGAGGACATCTTCACCTCGATTCACATCCAGGAGTTCGAGGTCACCGCCCGTGACACCAAGCTCGGGCCTGAGGAGATCACCCGCGACATCCCGAACGTCGGCGAGGAGGCCCTCAAGAACCTCGACCACAACGGCGTCATCCGCATCGGTGCGGAGGTGAAGCCCGGCGACATCCTCGTCGGCAAGATCACCCCGAAGTCCGAGACCGAGCTGGCGCCCGAGGAGAAGCTCCTCCGCGCAATCTTCGGCGAGAAGGCCGCGGACGTGAAGGACACCTCGCTCGTCGTCCCGTCCGGCGCCGCCGGCATCGTGATGGACGTGAAGGTCTCCAGCCGCGTCGACTTCGAGAAGGAGCGCCTGTCGCCCTCCGACCGCCGCCGCCAGGCGAAGCAGATCCAGGAGGAGTACAAGACGCAGATGGACAAGCTCCGCGAGGGGCTGACCGAGGCGCTCTCGAACATCCTCCTCGGCGAGAAGATCCCGCTCGACGTCATCAACGGCGAGTCCGGCGAAATCATCATTCCCGCCAACCGCAAGATCACCAAGACGCTCCTGCGCAAGCTGGCCGCGGTCTCCAAGCACGTCCAGATCGACCCGTCCCCGGTTCGCATCAAGATCATGGAGATCATCGGCTCGTACCAGACCAAGTTCGACGAGCTCGAGTCCGACCGTGAGCGCAAGATCTCGTCGATCGAGGCGGGCGAGGATCACGGCGATGGCTCGATCAAGCAGGTCAAGGTCTACATTGCGACCAAGCAGAAGCTCGAGGTCGGCGACAAGATGGCCGGCCGCCACGGCAACAAGGGCGTGGTCGCGAAGATCGTGCCCGAGGAAGACATGCCGTTCCTCCCGGACGGCACCCCGATCGAGATCTGCCTCAACCCCCTCGGCGTGCCCTCGCGCATGAACGTCGGCCAGGTGCTGGAAACGCACCTCGGCTGGGCGTGCCGGCGCCTCGGCATCAAGGTGGCCACGCCCGTGTTCGACGGCATCCCGGAGAAAAAAGTCCGTGAGTACCTCAAGGACGCGAAGCTCCCGTCGTCCGGCAAGAGCACGCTCTTCGACGGCCGCACCGGCGAGAAACTCGATCAGGAGGTCGTCGTCGGCTACATCTACATGATGAAGCTGAACCACCTCGTGTCGCACAAGATCCACGCGCGCGCGGTCGGTCCGTACTCCCTCGTCACGCAGCAGCCCCTGGGCGGCAAGGCCCAGTACGGCGGCCAGCGCTTCGGCGAAATGGAGGTGTGGGCGCTCGAGGCCTACGGCGCGGCGCACACGCTGCAGGAACTGCTCACCGTCAAGTCCGACGACGTGCAGGGCCGCACCAAGATCTACGAGTCGCTCGTCAAGGGTGACAACACGCTGCAGGCCGGCACGCCCGAGTCCTTCAACGTCCTGATCAAGGAAATCCAGTCCCTCGGCTTGGACATCAAGCTCAACAAGCGCGACGCTCTCAGCCTCGGCGCCTGAGCGCCCGCGTCACCGCCCGATCCTTCAACGATTACCAGGGAGAAAACTTAAATGAGCATCCAACCTTCCGACACCGCCGCCTCCTCCATTGCCCGCGAGGAGGCGCGCTCGACCCTCGGCCTCGAGGAGAGCGCGTTCGACTGCGTGTCCATCACCGTCGCCTCGCCGGAGACCATCCGCAAATGGTCCAAGGGCGAGGTCAAGAATCCCGAGACGATCAACTACCGCACCTTCAAGCCCGAGCCGGGCGGCCTCTTCTGCCAGAAGATCTTCGGCCCGGTCCGCGACTACGAGTGCGCCTGCGGAAAGTACAAGCGCATCAAGTACAAGGACGTCGTCTGCGACCGCTGCGGCGTCGAGGTGACCATCGCGCGCGTCCGTCGCGAGCGCATGGGCCACATCGAGCTCGCGGTGCCGGTCTCCCACATCTGGTTTCTGAAGAGCATGCCGAGCCGCCTCGGCCTGCTGCTCGACATGACCGCCCGCTCGCTCGAGCGCGTCATCTACTACGAGAACTACATGGTCATCGACCCGGGCAAGACCCCGCTCGAGCCGCATCAGCTGCTCACCGACACGGAGTACCGCCAGGCCATCGACGAATATGGCGAGGACTCCTTCGTCGCGAAGATGGGCGCCGAGGCCGTCCGTGACGCGCTGATCAAGACCGACATGGAGGCGACCGTCACCGAGCTCCAGGAGCAGATGCGCGCCACGAAGTCGAAGCAGATCAAGAAGAAGCTCTCGAAGCGCCTGAAGGTCATCCAGGGTTTCATCCACTCGAGGTCCCGTCCGGAGTGGATGGTGCTCGAGGTGCTGCCCGTGATCCCGCCGGACCTGCGCCCGCTGGTTCCGCTCGAGGGCGGCCGCTTCGCGACCTCCGACCTCAACGACCTCTACCGCCGCGTCATCAACCGCAATAATCGGTTGAAGAACCTGATGCAGCTGAAGACGCCGGACGTCATCATTCACAACGAAAAGCGCATGCTCCAGGAGGCCGTCGACGCGCTGTTCGACAACGGCCGCCACGGCCGCCCGGTCACGGGCGCCGGCAACCGCCCGCTAAAGTCGCTCTCCGACATGCTCAAGGGCAAGCAGGGCCGCTTCCGCCAGAACCTGCTCGGCAAGCGCGTGGACTACTCGGGCCGCTCCGTCATCGTCATCGGCCCCGAGCTCAAGCTCAACCAGTGCGGCCTCCCGAAGAAGATGGCGCTCGTGCTGTTCGAGCCGTTCATCATCCGCCGCCTGAAGGAGCTTGGCTTCGTGCACACCGTCCGCGGTGCCCGCAAGATGATCGAGAAGAAGTCGCCGGAGGTCTGGGACATCCTGGAGGAGGTCACCAAGGGCCACCCGGTGCTGCTCAATCGCGCGCCGACGCTTCACCGCCTCTCGATCCAGGCCTTCGAGCCCGTCCTCATCGAGGGCGAGGCCATCCGCGTCCACCCGCTCGTCTGCACCGCGTATAACGCGGACTTCGACGGCGACCAGATGGCCGTGCACGTCCCGCTCTCCCTTGAGGCGATCCTGGAGTGCAAGCTCCTCATGATGGCGACGTCGAACATCTTCTCGCCGTCGTCGGGCAAGCCGATCCTCACGCCTTCGCAGGACATCGTCCTCGGCGCCTACTACCTCACCATCGAGCCCCGCAAGAAGCCGGCGAAGTCCGACCGCGTCCCGGTCGTCGCGGACCTCCACGAGGTCCTCTTCGCCGTCGCCGACGGCGCGCTGCGCAAGCACGATTGGGTGGACGTCCCGAACCCGGATTTCGGCCGCCAGACCGTCTTCGGCCGCGGGGACAAGAAGACCCTCCGGACCACCGTTGGCCGGGTGATCTTCAACCAGATCTGGCCGAAGGAACTCGGCTTCGTGAACTTCCCCGTGCCGAAGGCCAAGCTCGGTGACCTCATTCTCAACACCTACAAGGTTGCGGGCGAGGTGGTCACCGTCGAGACCCTCGACAAGCTGAAGGAGCTCGGATTCCAGACCGCCATGCAGGCGGGCATCTCGATCGGCATCGATGACATGATCATCCCCGAGGCGAAGAAGGACATCGTGTCCGACTCGCGCAAGAAGATCACCGAGGTCGAGGCCCAGTTCAACAAGGGCATCATCACGGACGGCGAGCGCTACAACAAGGTGGTCGACATCTGGACCAGCGCCACGGACAAGATCGCGAAGGAAGTCTTCGCCAAGCTCGAGGTCAACGACGGCCGCAACGAGGTGAACCCGGTGTACATCATGATGGACTCGGGCGCCCGCGGCAACAAGCAGCAGGTCCGCCAGCTGTGCGGCACCCGCGGCCTCATGGCCAAGCCCTCCGGCGAGATCATCGAGCGTCCCATCCTGTCCTCGTTCCGCGAGGGCCTCACGGTGCTCGAGTACTTCATCTCCACGCACGGCGCCCGCAAGGGTCTGGCCGACACCGCGCTCAAGACCGCGGACGCCGGCTACCTCACCCGGAAGCTGTGCGACGTGGCCATGGACGTCATCATCGCGGAGGACGACTGCGGTTCCCGCGACGGCGTCTGGAAGAAGGCCATCTTCGAGGGTGACGACGAGATCGTCAGCCTGAAGGAGCGCATCATCGGCCGCTTCTCGAGCGACGATGTCTTCAACCCGATCAACCCGTCCGAGAAGCTCGTCGGCGCCGGCGAGCTCATCACGGAGGAAATCGCCGCCAAGGTCGACGAAATGGGCATCGAGCGCGTGAAGGTCATGTCGCCGCTCACCTCGACGACCCAGAATGGCATCGACGCAAAGTCCTACGGCATCAACCCCGCGACGAACAAGGTCGCGAAGGTTGGCGACTCGGTCGGCATCATCGCCGCCCAGTCCATCGGCGAGCCCGGCACGCAGCTCACCATGCGGACGTTCCACATCGGTGGCGTCGCGAGCGCGGGCTTCAAGACCCCCGAGATCCGGGTCCGCGCGAGCGGCCTGGTCCGGTACCGCGGCCTCCGCCTCGTCGAAACCGCCGAGGGTGCCAACATCGTCCTCAACAAGACCGGCTCGATCCAGATCGTGGACGCCGACGACAAGGAGCTGGAGTCCTACAACATCGTGGTCGGCTCCTTCCTCCATGTCGGCGACGGCGCCAAGATCGAGAAGGGCGCGGTCCTGGCCCAGTGGGACCCGTACAACATTCCCGTGCTCTCCGAGAAGGGTGGCACGATCGTGTTCAAGGACATGATCCCGGGCGTCACCGTGAAGCGCGAGCTCGACGAATCGTCGGGCCGCATCGCGACGGTCGTCATCGAGCACAAGGAGGACCTCAATCCGCAGGTCGAGATTCGCGACGCAAAGAACAAGCCGCTCGCGGCCTACTCGATTCCGGTCGGGGCGCAGATCGCGGTCAACGAGGGTGACACCATCGCCCCTGGCGCGCTGCTCGCCAAGACCCCGCGTCAGGCGTCCAAGACCAAGGACATCACCGGCGGTCTCCCGCGCGTGGCCGAGCTCTTCGAGGCCCGGCGCCCGAAGGAGGCGGCCGAGATGTCCCGCATCGACGGCATCGTCTCGTTCGAGGGCACCGTCCGCGGCAAGCGCAAGCTCGTCGTGAAGAACGAGGAGACCGCGCAGGAGGAGGAGCACCTCATCGCCACCGGCCGCCACATCATCGTGCAGCCGGGCGACGTGGTGCACAAGGGCCAGCATCTCACCGAGGGTGCCGCCGACCCGCACGAGATCCTCGAGATCCTCGGGCCGTCCGCGCTCTACGACTTCCTCATCTCCCAGGTGCAGGAGGTGTACCGCCTGCAGGGTGTGACGATCAACGACAAGCACATCGAGATCATCATCCGCCAGATGCTCCGCAAGGTCCGGATCACCGATCCGGGCGACACGGAGAACTTCTGGGGCGAGCAGGTCGACCGCGCGGCGTTCCTCCTGGAGAACAAGCGGATCGAGGAGGCCGGCGGCAAGCCCGCCGAGGCCGAGCCGATCCTGCTGGGCATCACCAAGGCCTCGCTCGAGACCGAGAGCTTCCTCGCGGCCGCCTCCTTCCAGGAGACGACCCGCGTGCTGACGGACGCCTCGACGCTGGGCAAGGTCGACATGCTGAAGGGCTTCAAGGAAAACGTGATCATGGGTCACATGATCCCGGCCGGCACCGGCATGCCGTCCTACTCGAAGCTCAAGATCACCCTGCCGTTCGGCGCCGACCTTCCCGTGGAAGAGGAAAAGGTCACCGAGGCGAGCTGATCCCAGCCCGCAACGAATTCAGGCCGCAGTCCCGCGAGGGCTGCGGCCTTTTTCGTGCCCGCGGGCCGTCAGGGGGTGACGCGGTGATAGACCTCGAAGCACGCGTCGTTCGTGAGGTAGCCGCGCCCGATGATGAACGGGATCGCCGCCACCTGCGGCCGAACGTCAAAGACCTTGGCCAGCGTGTAGTCATGACCAAAGATCGCGGGATTGTGCTGTTGCACGACCGCGACCTCGTACGGCCGCAGCACGAGCCAGTCCGGTTTCAGGTCGGGAATCAGCTCTGACCACACTTCCGGGTAACCGCGAAGCTTCGCACGCTTGCGCGCGGCAATGACCTCGGGCGAACTCAGCCCGGGAAAGTCCAGCATCTTGAGGTTCGAATAGAAGCCGATGTAGCCGAGCGGCTCGAGCATCACGGTGTCGCGCGGGCTGGACGCGTGTGCGCGCAGCCACTGGCCGATCTCCTGGCGTTCGCCGCGTTCGATCAGGGCCTGCTGCAGGCGAAGCTGGTGCGCCGCGAGCAGCGTGATCGCGAGGGCCCCGGCCGCGAAGGCTCCCGAGAGTGCCATCGCCAATCCGCGCCGTGTGCGCAACCATCCGACGGCTGGAGCGTCGAGCTGGGCCACTACGCCGGCGAGGGTGAGCAAGGCGAACACCGTGTTGGTCGGCACGTACCACGGCACCGGGAATCCCACGAAGGTGGTAAGGTAGAACTCGCCGGCGCAGAAGGCGAAGGACGCGAGCCGCGTCTCGCGCCTGGCCCCGGGCAGCACCCAGATAACCGCGACGACGCACGCGATCCAGAACGCTGCATACATCGGCAATGCCGGCCAGCCCGAAATCGAGCTGTAGGGCGGCATGAAAGTCGTTGCGAGCATGTCGACATGCGCGACGAGCATCGACGGAAAGGCCCACACGACCTCTGGCAAATTGCCCAGATTGATCGTGGGGTGGTACAGGCCCTTCGCGACGATGGTGTGCGGAATCGGCGAACCGTAATAACTCCACGCCCAAAGCACCCAGGGCGCGTACAAGACCACGGCGAGCGCGCCGCCTGCGAAAAGAGACTTCAGGAGGCTTAGGCGGCCCCGCGGCACGGCGGCCGCCGGGGCAAACAGGAGCGTCCCGACGGAAAGCGCGGCAATGTAGACGCACGAGTCTGGGCGAGTCCACATGAGCCCGGCCCCGGCCAAGCCAAGATGGAGCCACCTTTGCGGCCTTTCAATGAGCAGGGCATGAAGCATCCAGGCGAGAAACAGCATCATGAAGCCCGTCTCCATGCCGTTCGTGCTGAAATCCACGATCTTGGTATCGATTGCATACCAAACCAGCAGGGCGCCAGCCGCGAGCCGGCTGCCGTGCAGGCGCAGGCAGAGGGTCCAGAGCATGACCCCGGCGCCAGCATAGGCGCACAGACTGAAACCGCGAAAAATCCAGAGCGCGGCATCGTCCGAGTTGTTCCCGGTCAGGACACTCGCTAGCGCGGGAAGCAGAGTGCCGAGAGGGGAGGTGAAGGAATGCACCCTCTCGCCAGCTGTAAACGTTAGGCCGACACCGGTGGCCAGATTTTTCGAGGCTCGATAAGTGATGTAATAATCTTCCCAAGCGTGGTTTGTGTAAAGTGTCCACAATAACCCCACGAGGAATAGCGCCAGAAAGACCCAGATCTTGACGGCTCTTG
>JAFEGX010000148.1 GCA_018239675.1 Verrucomicrobiota bacterium | reverse complement strand
TCCCGTTCCAACCTACCCACCACCCGTGATCAAAGCATCAATTTCGTTGCCGGCCGGAGCCCTTGGGTTCGGCCAGGCAGGACGTGCGGAGGAGTTCGCGGCGGTGCCAGTGTGAATAAAACCGCCTTTCCGTAAGTCCCCCCATGCCCTCAGCCTCCCTGTCTCCCAGTCTCTGGGAAACCGTCAAGTGCGACTTCAAGGAGCTTTTCCCCGAGGATGTGTTCCAGATGTGGTTCGAGCCGCTGGTCTGCCTCGAGGCGACGGAGGACAGCCTGACCCTGGGCGTGCCGAATGACTTCGCGGCGATCTGGATCCACGACAACTACCTCGACCTCATCACCCAGCGCCTCCGCCTGACCGCCGGCCGGATGGTCAATGTCACCCTCCGCAAAGCCGACGCGTCCAAGGCCCCCGCCCCGGCGCACCGGCCCGCCGAGGCGTCCCCGGCCCGCAATCGCACCCCGGCCCGCAAGGCGGCCCGCTACGACGAGCGCATCCCGGCCACCGGCACGCTGAATCCGCGCAACACGTTCGAGACCTTCGTGGTCGGCTCGAACAACCAAATGGCCCACGCCGCCGCGCTGGCTGTCGCCCAGGCCCCCGCGCAGGCCTACAACCCGCTCTTCATCTACGGCAATACCGGCCTCGGGAAGACGCACCTGATGCACGCCATCGGCCACGCGATCCTCCGCGCCAACCCGGACGCCCGCGTCGCCTACCTCTCGACCGAGAAGTTCACCAACGAGTTCATCCAGGCGCTGCAGGAGAACAGCCTGACCAAGTTCCGCCAGCGTTACCGGCATGTCGACGTGCTCCTGATTGACGACGTGCAGTTCCTCGCCGGCAAGGAGCGCATCCAGGAGGAGTTCTTCCACACCTTCAACGACCTGTTCGAGTCCGGCAAGCAGGTCGTCCTCTCCAGCGACCGCCGCGCGAGCGAGATTCAGAAGCTCGAGGCGCGCCTCGTCTCGCGCTTCGAGTGGGGCCTCCCCGCCGACATCCAGGCGCCCGACTTCGAGACCCGCGTCGCCATCCTCCGCACCAAGGCCGCGAGCCTGAAGTTCGACCTGCCCGAGCCGATCCTGAACTTCATCGCGCAGAACATCTCGAAAAACATCCGCCGCCTCGAGGGTGCGCTGATCAAGGTCGCCAGCTACTCCGCCCTCACCAGCAAGCCGCTCGATCTCACCACCACCGAGGCCCTGTTGCAGGACGTCCTGATGGAGCAGGCCCAGAATGTCCTGACCATCGAGACGATCCAGAAGCGCGTGGCCGACCATTACCAGATCCGGCACAGCGACATGACGAGCAAGCGGCGGCCCAACAACATCGCCATCCCGCGCCAGATCGCGATGTACCTCACCCGCACGCTGACCAAACACTCGCTCCAGGAAATTGGCGACGCCTTCGGCGGCCGCGACCACGGTACCGTCATCCACGCCTGCAAGGCCGTGGACAACATGATGGAGCAGGACAGCTCGACCCGCAGCAGCGTCGAGTTTCTCAAGGCTCAGCTTTCGAAATAGCGCCGCGCAGCGGGGGCGGAATTCGAAATCCGCGGCTCGGAATTCGAAGTGACCAGTCTGACAGGGGGAGTTTTGGTTTCAGGGCCCGGAATCCGGAATCAGCCAAGAGTCCGGAATCTCCATCCGCCCCGTCCCGCCTTCAACCGCGCCGCTTGCGCATTTCCCGCCGCCCGCCAAACTGGCCGATCGTAAATCGTCATTCGTAAATCGTAAATTTCCATGTCTCTCACTCCCGAGCAAAAGCAGGCCGTCGCCAGCTGGGTCGCCGCCGGCGACAATCTCTCCCAGGTCCAGAAGAAGCTCCTCGAGCAGTACAAGCTCTCGCTGACCTACCGCGATGTCCGGTTCCTCGTCGACGATCTCGACCTGACGCTCAAGGACGCCGCCCCGCGGGTCGATGCGTCCGACGTCACGAAGGTGCCGCCTCCGGCCGCCACGCCCGCCCCCGGCGCGGCCCCGGGTGAACCCGCCGAGGTGGCGGACGACGAGGACACCGGCGATTTTCCCGACAATCCGCCCGCCGGGGGCGCCAACGTCTCGGTCGCCGTCGACAAGGTCACGCTCATCCCCGGCGCCATCGCCAGCGGTTCCGTCACCTTCAGCGACGGCGTGACCGCCAAGTGGATCGTCGACCATCAGGGCCGTCCCGGCTTCACCCAGATCAGCCAGCCCGGCTATCGCCCCTCCGCCGCCGACGGCCAAGCCTTCATCCAGCAGCTTAGCATGGCGCTGCAGCGCCAAGGCTATTGAGCGACGGCGCGGGCGCCGACGCTCAGGTGACAGGGGGCAGGTGGTCAGGTAACAGGAAGAGTGCGGTGGAGGGCGCGCGTTGTATCCAACGCGCATTCTCCAAGCGGAGGTGACCTCGCGTTCGACGGCACGATCTTGAGGCCGAGCCGCAAACGCGCATTGGGGACAATGCGCTCGACCGGTCGCCGCTGGATTCCAGTTACTTGTCCACCTGGCCCCTGTTACTTGGAGTCCGCCCCTTCATTTGACTCCTAACCGACTCCAGCTACGCTCCGCGCCATGGCGCGACGCCTGGGTTGGCGTCGGCTGGAACCTCAAACCCCGGAGGCAATATGCAGAAGCTCATTGCGTGGACGGAGACCCACCGCGAGGCGTGGCTCGACTGCGTCCGCATCTACCTCGGTCTCGGGCTGCTGGCCCGCGGCCTGCTCCTGATCACCAACACGTCAACCGGCTACCTCGTGGACATGCTCCAGCGGACCGGCCAGCCGTGGCTGCTGACCGGCGCCCTGCTGCATTACGTCATGCTCGCGCACTTTGTCGGCGGCGCCATGCTCACCGCGGGCTTCCTCACCCGGCTCGCGGCCGCCGCCCAGATTCCGGTCCTGGCCGGTGCCGTGTTCATCGTGCACCGCCGAGACGGCCTCTTCGCCATGGGTCAGTCCCTCGAGTTCTCCGCGCTGGTCCTGTTCCTCCTGGTCGTGTTCGTCGTCAGCGGCGCCGGACCACTCTCGCTGGACCACGCCATCTTCCACCGCCCCAAGCCCGTCGAGCCCCTGCCCTCGCACTGACTCGGTATCGGCCGCAAGAAGGCGCAGAAAGACATAGCTGTGCCGGAGAATCTCGCTCCGGCGATCCTCTGACCCTGACTCCTACGCCGCCGCAGAGAGCGGGATCGGATTGATCTGCGCCTTCTGCGCCTCCTTGCGGCCAAATTTCCGGAGACGAGTCCTAGGGCTGCTTCGTCGACAGCGTGCGGGCGACGGCGAGGCGAAATTCGTTGATCGCAAAAGGCTTTGAGAGACAGGCCAGCTGGTGCTGCGCGAGAAACGCCTGGAAGGTGTCGTTCACCACGTCGCCGGTCATGAAGAACATCCGCTTCGCCACGTCCGGCTTCGTCGCCAGCAGGTGCTCGTACAGGCGGATGCCGTTCAGGCCGGGCATCTTCCAGTCCGACACGATGACGTCATACTTCTCCTTGCCGAGCAGCTCCAGGGCCCGCTCCCCGCTGAGGGCGAGATCGACCGTGTGACCCTCGCTGCGGAGAAGTTCGGCCGCCAGGTCCAGGATCCACTGCTCGTCGTCGACCACCAGCACGCGCTGCCCGGTCGGCGGTCCCATCGGCGGCGTCGAACCCCAGGGAGTGCCGCTGGACCGCACCGGGGCGCCCGTCGAGGCGGCCACGGGCAGCTCGATGATGAACGTGGCGCCGTGGCCCAGCTCGCTGCGCGCCGTGATCCGGCCGCCATGCTCCTGGATCAGGCCGTACGAAAGGCTGAGGCCGAGGCCCGTCCCCTTGCCGGCCGGCTTCGTCGTGAAGAACGGGTCGAAGATGCGCGCGAGGTGGTCGGGACGGATCCCCGGGCCGTTGTCCTGAAACTCGATCGTGACCCAGCCGTCGAGCACCTGCGTGCGGATGAGGATGCGGCCCTCGCGCTGGAACGGCTCGATCGCCTGCCGCGCGTTGCCGAGGATGTTGACGAACACCTGCTGGAGCTGGTGCGGGTCCGCCATGATCGGCGGGATGACCGGCGCGTACTCCTTCACGATCGACACATTGCTGGTGCGCAGGTCGTACGCCATGATCTCGAGCACCTCGTCGATCACCGTGTGAAGCGCGATCAGCTTCCGCTCCGGGGCCTCCTGGCGCGCGAAGCTCAGCAGGCTGCGCACGATCTTGTGGCAGCGGTGCGCACTCTTCGCGATGCGGTCGAGGTGGCCGCGGACCTTCTCGTCGGTTTCAAAGGTCTGCAGCAGCTCCGAGAACCCGATCACGGCCGTCAGCGGGTTGTTCAGCTCGTGCGCGACACCCGCGACGAACTGGCCGACCGCCGACAGCTTCTCGCTCTGGATGAGCTGCTCCTGGGTCGCCTTGACCGTCTGCATCGCCCGCTCCAGCTCGGCGCGCGAGGTCTTCAGGTTCGTGGTCATCTGGTTGAATGCCACGGCCAGCTCGCCGCACTCGTCGTTCGAGAACTGCTCGATCTTGCGCGAGAAGTCGCCCCGGCCGACCGCCTCGGCGCTGTCCCGGAGCGACCGCAGCGGCGCCGTGATCCGGCGCACGAAGATCCACACCACGATGGAGCTGATCGCGATGCCGGCGAGGCTCAGGCCGATGAGGGTCAGGCGCGCCCGCCGCAGGGTCGCGAGCTGCGCCTCGTAGGAGGACACCAGCACGAAATCGAAGCCCTGCTCGGGCGTCAGACGCCCGAACTCGCCGCCGATCGCCAGATAGTGCTCGTCGTTCAGCACCGCCTCGCCGACCTCGGTGGCCGACTCGCGCAGCGGGATGCGCGGCAGCTGGTCCAGCGTCCAAGACCCGGGCAACGTGGACTCCACGACCTGGCCGTTCGACACGATGAACACCTCGGTGCCCGGCGGCCGCGTCAGCCGCAGCCGCGCCTCGTCGAAGACCGCGCCGGCCACGAACGCCGCCGGGATGCTGCCGGTGCGGGGCTTGACCGGGATCGCCACGACGTTGAGCACCCGGCCCTTCCGGCAAAGGGTCGCCACCGCCAGCCGGCCCTCGAGCGCCGCGCGGGCAATCGAGGCGGTGGCATAGCCGAACTCGGACGGCGTTAGCGCGCTGTCGCGGCTCACCGGGCCGTAAAACAGCTCCTCAATCGGCAGGAGCGAGCGCCCCTCCTTGTCCTTGAGAAAATAGTCCCGCTCGGCGACCACCAGCGCCATGGCCTTGGTGTCGTCCGCGAACTCCTCGAGGACGTCGCTGAAGAGATTGCGCATCGTTCCGTCGTCGAGGCTCAGGTTGTACAGGAAGCGCGAGTCGTTCACCACGCCGCGATACCGCGACACAAGGCTGTCATTCCGGTTCGCGAGCGACTGCACAAACACGGCCCGCGCCGTGCGCAGGGCCCGGCCCGCGTCGTCGTGCGTCTGCCGCGTGATCTGGCGATCGACGATCCAGAGGGTCACCGCCGGCAGCAGCACGAGCAGGGCGATGACGGTGATCAGCACCTTCGCCTGCAAACTCATCCGCATCGTCTGGCTAGTGGGCATCAGGGTAAGGTCTGGTCACTCGTCCCTCGCCACTCAGTACTTCGGCAGCTCGTCCAGGCTGAGCCGGAAGTCCACCGTGACAGTGCCCTCGGCCGGCACCTCGACCTCCTTCACCTGGCTCGGCAGGCGCTCATGCCAGGCGCGGACCCGGTACTTGCCCGGCGGGAGGTTGGGAATCGCGAAGCGCCCGTGCGCGTCGGCCATGGCGAAGAACGAGTTCGGCACCACCAGGATGATGCAGTGCATCTTGGTATGGATCGCGCAGAACACGTCGACGCGCCCCACCTGGTCGAAGGTGAGCTCCGGCACCTTCTCCTTCTTGTAGAACCCGAGGTCGAACTGCTTGGCGTCCGAGGTCGAGTAGACGTTGTGGAAGATCTCGTCCTCGTTCGGCCAGCGCACCGTGGTGCCGACCGCCACCGGCAGCACGTGAGGGTCAAAGCTCGCGTCCTTCTGGGTCGTCACGGCCGCGCGCAGCGGCGCGTGCGGCGCCTCGGGCACCGCCTGATCGACGTAGACCACGAAGTCGCGGAGTCGGTCGTAGTCGAGCTTCTCGGCCCACTTGTACCGCCGATTCTCGTAAGCGCCGCCCGCCGCCCCGGTCTCGGATCCGCCCTTTGGCGGGATGCCGCGGACCGTGCCGGTGATCGAGCCGGCGCGCGCGACCAGGGTCGAGGCCGCCACAAGGATCGAAAGGAGGAGGAGTCGGTGCATGGCTTAGAAGCGGACACCCACCTGGGCGCCAAAGAAGTCCTCGTGGTCGCGCGACACGCCGTTGACCATGTGGCCGTTTTCCCAGCTGTACTCGAGCTTCAGCACCAGTGGCGGGCCGAACCGGTACCCGAAGCCGACGCTCAGCCGGCGCAGCTCGTCAGTCAGCGAGGGGCGGTAGAAAAACGTGCCGGCGTTGCCCCAGCCGGCGAGCGGGTAGCCGCCTGCCACGTTGATCTCCGAGTAGCGGGCCGCGCCGTAAAGCTCGTCCGTCAGCGACTGCACCGCCTCGGCATAGCCGTACTTCAGCGTGCGCGCGTTGTCGGCCACCGGGTCACTGTCATCGAACTTCACCTCGCCGTACGCGACCGCGAGCTGGCCGCCCTTCCATTTCGCGATCGCGTCGCCCTCATAGAGGTTGGCCCAGAAGCTCGTCGTCCGGCTCGCCGGGCCCAGCGCCCGGAAAAACGCGTTCGCGAACCAAATGGCGGTGAGGTTGTCGCCCGTCGAAGTGACCGGGGAAACCGTCGCGACCTCGCCCGTCCGCATCGCGCTCGCGCTGAGATGCAGCCACGATGTCGGGTCGAAGCCGATCCGGCCGGTCAGCGACTTGTCCGCGTTGAAGTCCCGCAGCTGGCTCAGGCCGCCGTTCTGCACGGCGAGCGCATAGGAGAACCGGCCGACGCGTCCGAACGCCTCGACGCCTTCGTCCGGTCCCCAGATGTCGCTGAGCGAATGGGAAATCAGGGGATTCGAGAGCGGGTTCCGGACTTGGTACTCCTCGCCGAACGGGATATTGACGCTGCCCACGCGGACCGTGAGCGCGTCCGGCGAGCCGAGGGCCGAGCCGAGCCCGCCAAACTCGACGTAGAGCTCGCCGAACTGGAAATTGGCCGCGTTGGACTCACGTGTCAGCAGGTTCAGCTCCGTAAAGAAATACACGTCCTTCCACACGGGCGCCTCGAGCGTCACCTTGGTGTCGTCCACCCGGAACTCCGACTTCGGGAACTGCCCCTGCCCTCCCGTGCTGAAATAGGACAGCGCCGCCTCCGCCCCGATGCGGACCTCATGCTCGCGGTCGGACTCCACCGGCGGCGGCCGGTCGGTCGCGGGGCCGCGGTCCTGCAGCCCCTGCAACTCGCGGTCCTGCCGCGCCGCGGTCCGGTCAATCGCGTCGAGCCGCCGGGTCAGCGCCTCGATGGTCTTCTGCTGCGCATCCACCTGTTCCTGCAGCTTTCGGTTCTGCTCCAGGATCGCCTGCAGCGTCGGATCCGCCGAGCCCGACTGGCCCTGCAGCCCGCCCACGGCCAGCCCGAGGCCAGCACCGAGGAGCCTGAAGAGTGACGCGCGGAATTTCGTCATGAACCGGGGCAACGCCGGCAGCATGCGCCCCTCCCCCGGCGAGGCAAGACCGCGCCGCGTAGGATTTTGCCTGATGCGGACGGGACTTCTGACCGGTGGACAGGGATATCCGATCGAACGCCGGACGCCCAACGCCGAACGCCGAAGTATCGGGTGTCGGCTACGCTGACCCGCAGGTTGCTCCGCCTTCGGGTTAACCGCCAAGATCGCCAAGGCCGCAAAGCCCAGCCTTCCGATCTTCGCGCTCTTTGCGATCTTCGTGGCAAATTCCAAACCCTGCCCACCCCAGAGCCAAGCACCCGCCAACCCTTCGGCGTCCAGCAATCGGCGTCCGACGTTCGGCGTTCGGCCTCGGCCTTCCTTATCCCAGCATCCGCCGAAATTCCTTCTCGTCGATGACCGGCACGCCGAGCTCCCGGGCCTTCTCCAGCTTCGAGCCGGCTTCCTCGCCGGCCAGGACGAAGCTGGTCTTCTTGCTCACGCTGCCACTGACCTTTCCGCCCGCGCTCAGGATCAGCTGCTCGGCCTCCTCGCGCTTCAAGGCCGGGAGGGTGCCCGTCAGCACCAGAGTCTTGCCGGTGAACACGCCCGTGGCGGCCACGGTGCCCTGCGGGTCGATCCCCAGCGAGCGCAACTTCGCCAGCAGGCGCTGGCCCGGGAGGCTCGCAAAAAACTCCAGCACGCTCCCGGCCACGGCCGGGCCCACGTCCGCCGGCACGCCGGCCAGCGCGCCCGCGTCCAGCGCCGCGATCTCCTCGTCGAGCCGCGCGCACAGGTCCTTCCGGCGCGCCTTGTCGGCGTCGGACTTCGCCGGGTTCTTCCGCGACGCCGGGGCCTCCCATTCGCGCTGGGCGACCAGCTCGGCCTTCTTCAGCACCGCCTGCAGCAGGGGCGATCTCGCCAGCTCGGCAAGGTTGCGGTGACGGCGGCCCAGCTCGCGCGCCGTGCTCTCGCCCACGTCCGGGACGCTCAGCGCGAACAGCCACTTCTCCAGCGGCAGCGCCCGCGCCGCCTCGCGCGCCGCGACGACCTTGGTCGCGTTCTTCTCGCCGAACACGCGCGGCTCCGCCTCCGTGCCGAGGTTCAGGGTCGCGAGCGTCTCCAGCGGGACGTCGTACAGGTCCGGCGGATCCTTCACGTGGCCCAGTTCGACGAGCTTCGCCGCCACCACTCCGCCGACGCCGTCGATCGCCAGCGCGCGCCGGCCGCAGAAAAACGAAAGCCGTCCCGTGCGCTGCGCCGCGCATTCGTAGTTCAGGCACTTCCACGCCGCGCCCTCCACCTCGTCGCCGGCAATCTCCACCCGGGCGATCTTGCCGCCGCACACCGGGCACTTGCCGCCAACCGTCGCCACGAGGTCGAACTCCGGCGCGCCCTTGGGCCGCTCATCCGGGAACGACTGCAGCACCGCGGGAATCACCTCGCCGGCCTTCTCGATCTCGACGAGGTCGCCCACGCGGATGTCCTTGCGACGGATCTCGTCCTCGTTGTGCAGCGTCGCGCGGCTGATCGTGCTGCCGGCCAGGAGCACGGGCTCGAGTTCCGCCACGGGACTGAGGATGCCGGTCTTGCCGACCTGGATCGTGATCGCCCGGAGCCGCGTGCGCGCCGTGTCAGGCTTGAACTTGTACGCGATCGCCCAGCGCGGCGCTTTGTCGGTGGCGCCCGCCTCGCGCTGCTGGTCCACGTCGTCGAGTTTCACGACCGCGCCATCCGTGCCGTACGCGAAGCCATGCCGCAGCCGATCCAGTTCGCTCACCGCCTCCCACACGGCATCAATGCCCTGCACCGCCCAGTATTTCTCCACGACCGGCAGGCCCCAGGCCTTGAGCCGCTTCTGGAGGTCGGTCTGCGAACCGATGAGCGCCGGTTCGCAGTAGCCGAGGCCGTAAAGCACGATCGCGAGCTTGCGACGCGCGACCTCGGCGGAATCGAGCAGCTTGACCGTGCCCGCCGCGAGATTGCGGGGATTGGCGTACAGCTCCTCGCCAGCCGCGGCGCGCTCGGTATTGATGCGCTCGAACTCCGCCGCCGTGAGATAGATTTCGCCGCGGATCTCCACGACCTTCGGCGCCGCGCCCTTCAGCGCGCGCGGCAGCATCCCGATCGTGAGGACGTTGGCCGTCACATCGTCACCGCGGTCGCCCTTGCCGCGGGTGACGGCCCGCACGAGGCGTCCGTCCTCGTAGGTGAGGCTCACGGCGAGGCCGTCGATCTTGGGCTCGACCGTGTACTGCAGGTTCTCGGTGCCGAGCAGCTTGGCCAGCCGCGCATGGAACGCACGCAGTTCGGCCTCGTTGTAGGTGTTGTCGAGGCTGAGCATCTTCTGGCGATGCGCCACCTCGACGAAGCCCTGCACGCGGTCGTCGCCGATCTTCTGCGTCGGCGAATCCTTCGGCGCGAACTGCGGGAATTTCTTTTCCAGTTCCTCAAGTTCGCGCTTCAGGATGTCGTACTCGAAATCCGAAATCTCCGGCTTGGCCTGGCGGTAGTAGAGCTCGTCGGCGTGCGCGATCTGCGCGCGCAGTTCGGCGATGCGTTGCTGGGCCTTGGCCGGGGTCATGCAGCGGAAAGTGTCGCAGGCAGGACAGGAATTTCAACCGGGCATTTGGACGGACAGACCCATAAGAACGCCGGACATCGGACGCCCAACGCCGGATGCCGAAGTAGCGCGAGATAGAATTCGCCGACCTAACTTCGATGTTCGGCGTCCGGCGTTGGGCGTTCGGCGTTCGTCTTGCTCTGCTCAGAGCGCAATCCCTGCTCCAGCATCCGCCGATACCACGGCCAGCCGGTATAAACGGCCACCGCCACGATCGCGCCGCTCGTGTCGGCGACCCAGTCCCAGACGTCGCACGACCGCCCCGGCACAAAGTACTGGTGCCACTCGTCCGTCGCCCCGTAGGCCGATGCCACCAGCGCGCCCACGACTGCAGCCTTCCAGCCCCGCCCGAGCCGGCAGACCAGCGTGGCCAGCAGGCCGTACGCGAAAAAGTGAACCACCTTGTCGCTCTCGGGCAGGTCCGGCAGCGGCACATGGGCCTGGGCCGACTCCAGGAAAATCGTCGCCGCCCAGGCCACGGGCCAGAACCAGTCACGACGGGAACGGGCGAAGTCGGTTTGCACGCGCGGTGTGATGAGCCCGGCGGGACCCGAAGAAAAGACGAAACCGGCCCTGAGCGTTTGGTAAGCTGAGGTGACCAAGACAAAGCGGTTGCCGGACCCCGGCGATCCCGTGTCCGTTTTCGACCGCACACCTGCCGCCCGGACCCCGCTCCCCGCCATGTTTTCGGAATCGTTCCCCAACCAGATCGAGCATCGGCGGCGCCCGATCCGCCCGCTGGCGAACATTCGTCCCGCGCGGGGCTCCGTGCCACCGTCCGCCCGGTCGGCGGCCGCGTCATTTCGGTTCAATCTCCAGGAATTTCGCGACCTCTGCGGGACCCGTCAGGCGCTGGAGTGCTACGCCGCGGGCTTGGCGGCTGAGCGGCAGGTTCCGGCTCGCCTGGCGTTGCTTCACCAGGCGCTGGCAGGGATGCGCCGGGCGCTCGCGACCGCCGATGGGCCCCTGCTGGCGCCGGCCCAGTTCGAGATCTTCCTCCAGGCCGACCTCGCTTTTCATCACGCGATTATTGCCCTGGCCGACAATCGCTGGCTGGCGGAGGAGGTATCGAACCTTGGCATCGTCCACCGGGTGGTCGCGATCGCCCTCCTGCAGGGACCCCTCCCCCCGGTCGCCGCGCTGCGCCCGGTGGTGCGGGACCACCAGGAAATCTACGACGCCATCGCCCGGGGCGACGCCCCGGCGGCCCGCGCGGCCATGGCGGGCCACCTCGCGTCTTACGACGATTAGTGCGCGCGGTGACGACCCAATTCGTTGGACGCGAGCCCCGCCAGTCGCCGTAATGGGCCGGCGCCCGAAGCCCGGGTCTGGCGGGTGCCAGCGCCCGCCGTGCCCCTCTCCTCACCCCTGCTCGACCTGCCCAAGCGCTCGCTGCTCTTCAGCGAGGCTGCGGCGGCGCTGCGACGAGGGCTCGAGCGCGGCGTGTGGCGCCACCACCTGCCGAGCGAACGCCGCCTGGCGGAGCTGCTGCACGTCAGCCGGCCCACGGTGCGCCGCGCGCTCGCGATCGTGGCGGCCGAGGGTCTGGTTGCGCTCGACGGCCGCCGCCGGCTGCTCACCGGCGAACGTCCGGTCCGCCGGTCGTTGCGCGGACGGCGGATCCTCATTGTCACGCACCAGCCCTCCACCGAGTGGCCGATGGCAACCTACCAGGGCATCGCGGAGATGCAGACCTACCTGGCGCGGCACGGCTTCGAATGCGAAATCGTCGCCTGCGCGGGGCGCCGGCTGTCGGTCGAATTGCCCCGCCTCGCGGAACGCATCCACCGTCACGGCGTGAGCTGCGCGCTGCTCGTCACGGTGCCGCGCGCGGTGCAGGAATGGTTCGCGCAGCAGCCGCTGCCGACCCTCGTGGTGGGCTCGAACCACGCCGCCGTGGCGCTGCCGTCGTTCGACGTGGATTATTTCAGCGTCAGTCGCCACGCGGTCGGCGTGCTGGCGCGGCAGGGGCACCGGCGGATCGCCCTGCTGCAGCCGGCCACCGACTATGCCGGCGACCTTGCGACCGAGGCGGGATTTCTCGCGGCCACCTCGCCGGCGCGGCCGGACGGGCCGGCGGGGTTCCTGGCGCGGCATAAGGGCGACCCGCGCAGCATCGAGCAGCAAATCGGCGCCCTGCTGCGTTCCGCTCACCCGCCCACGGCGCTGATCGTCAGCCGGCCCACGCATTGCCTGACGGCGCTGGTTTACCTCCTGCGGAACGGCATCGCTGTGCCGGAACAGATGTCGCTCATCTCGCGCGACCAGGATCCCCTGCTCCGGCAGGTGATCCCGGCGGTGGCGTATTATGCGTTCGACAACGACGCGGAGACCCGGCGCATGGCGCGGCTGATCCTGAACCTGGTGGACCACCAGCGGCTGCCGATGGTGGCGAACCGAATCCTGCCGCAATTCGTGGCCGGCGGTAGCATCGGCCCGCCGCCAAAGCCCGTCGCGTAAGCCCCGCATCCGCCGGTGTCGTTACGGCCGCCCGAAAAACAACTTGCCTCAGCCCCGATCCTGCCGCTTTGTGACCCTCCCAGTTCGGGCTGTAGCGTAGCCTGGTAGCGCGCTTGCATGGGGTGCAAGAGGTCGTGAGTTCGAATCTCACCAGCCCGACCATTTTTAGCTGAGGAGCGGTTAGGTTTCAGCGATAGGCTTTAGGCGGTAAGCTGAATGCTTGCCGGGGCGGATTTTCTTGCCTCAAAGCGGCGCAAAGGGAGTGTGCCGGGAAAGCTGTCAGCAGCCAGCTTCGCAGCGCGCGCGCGGCTATCGCGGCCAGACCCAGCCGAACGTGCCGGCGGTCACCAGGGCGTAGACCAGGCCGTCGACAGTGGAGCGGAACGTCGCTCCCCAGTTCTTGCTATACCAGATCGACTGCGGCCACAGCGCTCCCGCATAGGTCAGGAACGCCACGGCACCGGCGATCCGGAACACCGCCCGGTACGACGCGCCCGTCGCGACGGAATGCCGCGTCACGTACGCCGTAAAGAACCCGACGACGAGCACGTAGACAAACCACAGGAACAGCTGTTTGCCCATGGTGTGAACCTGGTTCGGCAGGACGGTAACGATCTGCACCGGGCCTTCCTTGAGCTTCGCGTGATACTCCGGCGAGTTCATCTCCTTGCCGCTGCACATCGGCACCATGTAGTCGCCGGGCGGTACAGCGAACGGACGCAGCGCGGCCCGGATTTCGTCTTCCTTCGGCAGTTTCTTGAAATCGCTATTATGCCAGGGCAGCGCCATGTGGATGAACGCGCTGGCGATGAAGACGAACACGGCGGACAGCAGGATCGGGAGCCAGAGGGCAAGCATGGTAGGGTTCTCCTTCGGGGTTCAGGGAAAAATGCGCCGCGAAGCTGGAGCGCCCGCGGGCATCATGGGGTGACGGGACCCTAGCGCGACTTGAACTGCGGCGTCAATGAGCCTGCGACCGAGTTCCCGCGGGGGGCTTACAGGAGATAACGGAGGGAACGGAGGTTGGCGCGGAACCGTCGGTACAGCGGGGTATATTCGCGGGCTCGGGCTGACCTTCACCGCGGATCTCACTGATTTTCGCAGATGAGCCGGAGGAGTCCTCACAGACCGTCGCATTGCGCTGCGCGCGACGCTAGGTCCGCTCGGGCCTGGGATACGATCCGGCCGAATCTCCCTAAACCCGCCTCGCTGACTGTGCAGTGACGCCAGTCGGTGCACAGTCAGCGGGGCCTCGTCCGTCTCATCTGCCAAAATCCGTGTAACCCGTGGTAAAAAACCACCGCCGTCAAACCACAGGGCCCGCAGCACCCAACCCACCCTCCCGCCCAGCCTCTGCTCTCTCCGTTCCCTCCGTTGCCTCCTGTAAAACCGGATCGGATTCCGCCTATATCCTTACTTTTGCTCCAGCATGGCGCTGACCTCGCGGAAGATCTTCGCCTCGGTGCCGGACTCCAGGGGGCCCGATCTGCCGAGGAAGCGCATGCTACCAATGACCTCGTAGCCGCCCTCGGGGATCTGGCGTTCGGCCGGGACGTAACCGAGGATCTCGTTCGCATAGCCCACCGGCCACACTTGCGCATATCGCGGGCTGAAATCCCGCACGAGGCGCAGGCCATACTCGGCGCTCATCTCGCCGGCCATCGCGATCAGCGCGAGCGAGCGACCGAAGGTCACGACGTGGAGCTCGAAACCCAGCCCGGTCGGCGGACGCGCGCCGCGATCGAGGTAGCGGAGGTTGATCTCCGCCCAGCGGCGGAACCACGAGAGCTCGTGATTTTGCATCGCGGCATACTCGTCACGCGGCAGCACCGTCGTATGGAGGGTCAGGCGACGGCTTTGCACGTGCATCGGTCCGGTCACGGGAACCGTGCGGCCCAGCTCGATCGCGTCCCGCACGGCGGTCGCCAGCTCGCGACCGAATTCGTGAAGCGCTTCGATCGAATACGCCGGGAAACCGGGCGACGCCGGGTCGGGCCGGTAGGGCTTCTGGTCGCCGGCACAGCCGAGCAAAAACGCAGCGGTGCAGCCGAGCGCCTTTTCCAGTTCGAGCAGCGCAAAGCCGACGTAGTCGCCGCCGAACTCGAGCTTCGGGCCGCCACCGGTCGGGTGGCAGGCGTAGCTGAAGATCACATGACGGATCCGTCGCGCGGCATCGCGGCACACCAGCACCGGCACGGTGTGGTCGTGGATCGCGTCGAGCGTGGGCATCCACTCCACCCCACCCTTGCCGTCGGGCCGCCGCCGCGAATGCGCGAAACCGCACCGGCCGGTCGTGGCCTGCAGCGTCATCGGCTCCTGTTTCTCCAGCGCCCGCCTGGCGGCCGCGGCCAGTTTCCCGAATGTCGCCTGGAGGAATGCATCGTCGGGTTCCTCCCAGCAGCCGTGAGGCGCATGGCGGTGGACCGGCGGGCCGCAATGCGTGTGCGTGCCGCAAAGCATCACATGGTCGGTCGGCACACCGGTGGCCGCGACGATGAGCGCGCGGGCCCGTTCGGTCTGGTCGTAGAACCCGAGCCACTCGAGGCTCACAAGGATCAGGCGTTCGCCGCTGGTCCCGTCGGTGATGGCGGTCACGACACCGCGGAGCGGGAGATAGACACCGGTCGACGGCTCGGTGCGCGCCGCGAAACCGGTCAGTCGCATCCCGACCGGCGGGGTGGCGTCGATGACTTCGACGCCGACGAGATAGGTGTCAGGGGAGGTCGCAGCGCGGGCAGAGCTCACGGGCGGCCAGCGTAGGACGGGATCGCCGGCTGGCGAGCGGGATTGGGGGCTTCACAGGAGGTAACGGAGGGCACGGAGATATGAGCGGGGCGAGGGTACTGCTGGGGCGGTTTGGTGGGCAGAGTTAGTTTTTACCACGGGTGGCACGGATTTTCGGGAATGAGACAGAGGAGCCCTCACGGACCGTCGCATTGCGCTGCGCGCAAAGCTAGGTCCGTTCGGATCTGGGATACGATCCGGCCGGATCCCCTCGAACCCGCCTCGCTGACGGTGCAGCGACGCCAGTCGGTGCTCCGTCAGCGGGGCATCGTCCGACTCATCCGCAAAAATCCGCGAAATCCGTGGTAAGAAAAAGCCTCAGCCAACCCGCAGGCCCGCAGCACCCCCCACGTCCTGCCAAAACCTCCGTTCCCTCCGTTACCCCCTGTGAAACCGCCTTGGCTTCTTGATCAAGATCAAGGCGTGCGTTCCGGCGAGATGCTAGCATGCCCGCGCTGTATGAGTTTCTCCTGTCCCCATTTCCGCCCAAATGACGACTGGTGCCTCCGGTTGAAGACCGACTGCGTGCCGGGACGCCGGGGCTGCGTGCTGGCGGGAAAGACCACGTTCGCGGTTCCGGCCGAGCAGCGCGTGCGCGAACGCGAGGAGGAAAAGCGTCGCCAGGCAATCGCACGGCTCTGGGGGTCGCCGGGCGCGGGGAGCTGAAGCTCACAGGAGAAAACGGAGGGAACGGAGGATTGATGGTGGGAGGGATTGGTTCGGTTCTCTGACTTTTCGCTTTGGTTGATGAAATAGTTTGGGATTCGCAGGGAGCCGTGTTTGGTTCTGGTGGGTTCGCTGCTTAAGTGTGAACGACACCGACTTCATGCAGGAGGCGCTGGTCGAGGCACGCGCGGTGCAGGCGCGCGACGAGTATCCGGTCGGCGCGGTTGTCGTGCACGATGGCAAGGTGGTCGGCCGGGGGCGCAACGCCACGGGTGCCAAGCTCGACCCGACGGCGCACGCCGAGGTCGAGGCGATCCGCGCCGCGTGCCGGACACTCGGCCGCACGAAGCTCGCGGACTGCACGCTCTACACGACGCTGTTCCCGTGCCCGATGTGCGAGATGGCGATCAAGAACGTCCGCATCACGCGCGTCGTCTACGGCGGCAGTCCGTACCGCTGGGTGCGCGAGGTGAAGTTTGGCCGGGCCTCCTACGAGACCATCGGCCCCGTGCTCGAATCGGAATGCCGCGGACTCTTCACCGCCAAACTCCGCGAGCTCGGCCGCCAGGACATCCTCGACTACGAAGCGAAATGACTTCGTGCCGAGGCAAACGCAGATTTTTCTTGAACCACTAATCTTCGCTAATCGGCCCTAATCCGGGCTCCGAAAAATTAGCGAAGATCAGCGAGAATTAGCGGTTCCTCCACTCCGTTTTCTCCTGTGCGAGGTCTGCGCTCCGAAACTTTCCCAGTTTTGGGAATCGGCCCTCCCGCTGGCGAATCATTCGACCGGTCTGCGCGGCGCCTGTTTTTCGGCGGAGAATTTTATTTCGCTCCGATGTCGTTGGTTACACAGGTGGCGAAACGTTGGCACGGGCTTTGCAATGATGCTCGGCAACTCTCAAATATCATGAAGACCTCACTCAAGATCATCGCTCTCATCGCCGCCGCCGTTTATCCGGTGGGCGCTCTCGCCGAAGTCGCGGGCTTCAGCCTCCCGTCGTCGTTCACCCCCGAGTATGTCGTCACCCTCTTTGTCGCGAGCCTCTTCGGGCTCACCTTCTTCAGCGACTATTCGCGGCGGGCGCGGGACATCGACCTCACGCCGGCTTCCGTGATCGTGCCGCCCGCCGACACGTTCGCCGACCGGAACGGTTGCCCGGACAAGTCCGAGTGCCTGGCCGCCTGAGGCGGTACTATTCAGTTGAACGCTGAAAGTCGTCGGTTGAAAATCGCGCATCCTCGGGCCCACCCCCCAAGCCGACGGGGCCTATCCGTCCTGCCGTGCACGCCCAGCCGATGGGGCCGAGGGCCGCGTCAACCCTCAGTTTTCAACCTTCAACTTCCTGACTGTCATTCAGGCCGCACTCGGCCCGCCGCCTCTCCATCATGGTCGCTAACGAAAACCCGGCCCGCATCCTCATTGCTGACGACCAGCCCGATGTGCTCGAGGCGCTCCGCCTCCTGCTGAAGTGCGAGGGATACCAGACTGAAACCGCCAAGTCGCCGGCCGCCGTCCTGAAGGCGGTGGAGGCCCGGGATTTCGCGGTCGCGCTGATCGACCTCAATTACGCCCGCGACACCACCAGCGGCGAGGAAGGTCTCGAGCTGCTGAGCAAGCTGCAGGCGATCGATGCCACGCTGCCGGTCGTCGTGATGACCGCGTGGGCGAGCGTCGATGTGGCCGTCGAGGCAATGCGGCGCGGCGCGCGCGACTTCGTCACGAAGCCCTGGGACAACCCCCGCCTGCTCGCGATCCTGAAGAACCAGATCGCGCTGGGCAGCGCCGTGCGCGCGTATCGCCGGCTCGAGGCGGAGAACCAGCTGCTGCGCGGCAAGGGTGGCCCCACCCTGATCGCCCAGTCGGCCGCGATGCGGCCGGTGCTCGAGGTGATCGCCCGCGTCGGCCCGTCGGACGCCAACGTCCTGATCACCGGCGAAAACGGCACCGGCAAGGGCGTCGTCGCCCAGGCGTTGCACGCCGTGTCGGTGCGCGCCGGCAAACCTTTTATTTCCGTCAACATGGGCGGCCTGCCCGAGGGCGTGTTCGAGAGCGAGCTCTTCGGCCACGTCCGCGGCGCGTTCACCGACGCGAAGAGCGACCGCGCCGGCCGGTTCGAGCTGGCCGACGGTGGCACGCTGTTCATGGACGAGATCGGGAACATCCCGATGAGCCAGCAGGCAAAGCTGCTGCGCACGATCGAGACGGGCGAGTTCGAGCGCGTGGGCTCGTCGCGCGTCTGCCGCGCGAGCGTCCGCCTGATCTCCGCAACCAACTCCGACCTGCCGGCCGAGGTGGCCGCGGGCCGGTTCCGCCAGGACCTCCTGTTCCGCCTCAACACGATTCATCTTCACCTGCCGCCGCTGCGCGAGCGCCGCGAGGACATCGAGCTGCTGGCGCAGCATTTCCTGAAGCAGCACGTGGAGCGGTACCGGAAGGCGATCACGGGCTTCGACGACGCCGCGGTCCAGGCGATGAAGGACTACGCGTGGCCGGGCAACGTGCGCGAGCTGGACCACGCGGTGGAGCGCGCGGCGCTGATGGCGCAGGGCAAGGTGATCCGCGCGCCGGACCTGGGCTTGAACGCGGCCCGCGACGCGGCGCCGCGACTCGAGGAGATGAGCATCGAGGAAGTGGAGGCGTTCCTGATCAAGAAGACCCTGGCCCGCTGCGACGGCAACGCCCGCCGCGCCGCCGAGGAACTCGGCCTCAGCCGCAGCGCCTTTTACCGGCGTTTGGAGAAATATGGTCTGTGAGCTGATTTGTTAGCCACAAAAAGGCGCAGAAGGCGCAAGAACGGCTGCATGAAAAACAGCATTTTTGCCCTCTGTGATGTGGTTCGCGAGGCCAGCTTCGACTTGCATCGTCATTTACGTCACGGACATCTCGAAAAGGTGTATGAGAACGGCTTGGCCCATCGCTTGAGACTCCAGCGACTAGATGTGCAGCAGCAGCATGCGGTGCAGGTTTGTGATCGGGACGGCACCGTGTTGGGAGAATACACGGCAGACCTGATGGTCGAAGATCGCCTGATTGTTGAGCTAAAGGCCTGCCGCAGTCTCTGCGACGAACATATCGCCCAGCTGTTGGGCTATCTCCGGGCCACCGGAGTCGAACACGGCATGCTGATCAACTTTGGCTCGCCACAAATCGAATTCCGGAAGTTTGTGCTGAGTAACAACTGATTCTGCGCCTTCTGCGCTTTCTTGCGGCCAACCACACCCATGCCGAAATCATCCCGCCGGATCGCCCACGAGCGTGTGATTTTCCTCCAGGCGTTGGCGGGGGGGCTGCCGGCGGTCGTCGTGGCCATGTGCTATCTTTGGCTCGGCGATTCCTCACCCAAGGTCGAGTGGACCCTTTCCCTTCTCATCATCGGCTGCTGGCTCGGCTTCGCCGCCGCCGTCCAAGCTCGCGTCGTCCGCCCGCTGCAGACCATGGCCAACCTGCTCTCCGCCCTGCGCGAGGGCGATTTCTCCGTCCGCGCCCGCGGCGCCCGGCGCGACGAGCCCCTCGGCGATGTCATGGCGGAAATCAACATCCTCAGCCGCACGCTGCAGGACCAGCGCCTCAGCGCCCTCGAGGCCACGGCGCTGCTGCGCACGGTCATGGAGGAAATCGACGTCGCGATCTTCGCCTTCGACTCCGAGGGTCGGATGCGGCTCGCGAACCACGCGGGCCAGGTCCTGCTCAACAAGCCCGCCGAGCGCATCCTCGGCCGCGATGCCAAGGAACTCGGGCTCGAGGATTGCCTCACCGGTGAGCCGGGCCGGCTGCTGACCATCCCGTTTCCCGGCGGCGGCAGCGGCCGCTGGGGCATGCGCCGCAGCCAGTTCCACGAGGGCGGCCGCCCGCACCATCTTGTCGTCATCGCCGACCTCAGCCGCAGCCTGCGCGAAGAGGAGCTGCGTGCATGGCAGCGGCTGGTGCGCGTGCTCGGCCACGAGCTCAACAACTCGCTCGCGCCCATCAAGTCGCTCGCCGGCAGCCTCGCCGGCATGGTCCGCCGCACGCCGCGGCCGCCCGACTGGGAGGAGGACCTGCAGTCCGCGCTGGCGATCATCGAGAGCCGCGCCGAGGGCCTGAGCCGATTCATGCAGGCGTACGCGCGCCTCGCCCGCCTGCCCGCACCCGTGCTCGCGCCCTGCAACGTCTGCGAGCTCGTCCAGCGCGTCGCCGCCCTCGAGACCCGTCTGCGGGTGGAGATGATCGCCGGGCCTTCGGTGACGATCTCCTGCGACGCGGCCCAGATCGAGCAGGCGCTCATCAATCTCCTCAAGAACGCCGTCGAGGCCGCGCTCGAGACCGGCGGCGGCGTCCGCATCGGCTGCAGCCAATCGCCGGGCCGCATCGAGATCTTTGTCGAGGACGACGGCCCGGGCATCGCGGGCGCGACCAATTTGTTTGTGCCGTTCTACACCACCAAGGCCGAGGGTTCCGGCATCGGCCTCGTGCTCTGCCGCCAGATCGCCGAGAACCACCGCGGCACCCTGACGCTGGAGAACCGCCAGGACGCCACCGGCTGCGTGGCCCGCCTGCGGCTGCCGATCTAGGCGAGCCGATTTTGTTGCACAGGAGGGAACGGAGGACATGGAGAACCATCCGGCGTCACTCGGCATCAAGCGGCATTGCGGAGGTCGTCGTTGGTCTCAGGGTGATCGTCTGTTTCGGGTTCGTCCACGGTCTTCGGCAGCGCGATGAAACGCCGCGGGCGAAAGTATTGCCGCAGGGTCCAGATGCCGATCGCCGCGAGGACCGACCACGCGAGCACGTCGGCGATCACCGAAAGCGCATCAAGGGATTCTGGGCGAACTTGGAATGAGCTGATCATGGTGGGCATTGGTTTCCAGACTAGACTCCCACGACGTCACGTTTGGCCGTCGCGCCGGTGACAGCTGCGCAACATCGACGAGCAGCTCTGCACGAATCCTCGCTCCGCCCTCCGTCCGCTCCGTTTCCTCCGTCGCCTCCTGTGCAACCTGCCGAAACCCGATTTTCGGGACGGTCCCATTTCCGGGATTCCACCGTCCCGCGATCGACCCACAGTCCAGAGATCTCCCAGACCTAAACAATTTTTACGCCCTTATCCCTAATCACTTACGCGCTTCCGCGAGTGCTGGCACAGGGCCTGCAATTGCGGGATCGCCCATGGACATCCCGCGTCCCGACCAATCCAAAGCCAAGCGCAAGAAGCGCATCATCATCGGTGCCATCGCCGTCACTGCGCTGGTGGTGATCACCGTGACCCTGGCGCGGCTGAAGCCGGCGGCGCCAACGGTGGAGCGCAATCTCGTGTGGATCGACACGGTGAAGCGCGGCCAGATGCTGCGGCAGGTCCGCGGGCTTGGCACGCTGGTGCCGGAGGAAATCCGCTGGATCGCCGCGCGCACCCAGGGTCGCGTGGACAAGATCATCCTGCGCCCCGGCGCGGTCGTCACGCCGGACAGCGTCATCCTCATTCTCGCGAATCCCGACGTCGAGCAGGCCGCCGCCAGCGCCGACGCGCAGCTGAAGGCCGCCGAGGCCGATCTCGTCGGCACGCGCGCGCAGCTCGAGAGCGGCGTGCTCGCCGCCGAGGCCGCGGCCGCCTCCGCGCGCGCCGACTCCGAGCAGGCCCGCCTCAAGGCCGAGGTCAACGAGCAGCTGCATCAGGAAGGCCTCGTGTCCGAGCTCGACCTCCGGCTCTCGAAGGTCACGGCCGAGCAGCTTGCCACGCGCAACACGATCGAGCAGAAGCGCTACGCCTTTGCCCAGGAGTCCATCGCCCCGCAGCTGTCCGTGAAGGAGGCCGAGGTCGAGCGCCTCCGCGGCGTCGCCAAGCTCCGCCACGACGAGCTCGACGCGCTCACCGCCCGCGCCGGCATGAACGGCGTGCTGCAGCTGCTCCCGGTCGATGTCGGCTCCCAGATCCAGCCCGGCGTGAACCTCGCCCGCGTCGCCGACCCCGCCAAGCTCAAGGCCGAGATCCGCATCGCCGAGACCCAGGCCAAGGACGTCGCCATCGGCCAGACCGCCGAGGTCGACACCCGCAACGGCATCGTCAGCGGCCACGTCTCGCGGATCGATCCGTCCGTCCAGAATGGCACCGTCACGGTCGACGTGCTGATCGACGGCCCGCTGCCGAAGGGCTCGCGGCCCGACCTCTCGGTCGACGGTACCATCGAGCTCGAGCGCCTGGACGACGTCGTCTACGTCGGCCGGCCGGCCTTCGGCCAGGAGCGCAGCACGGTCGGCCTGTTCAAGCTCGACCGCGACGGCTCCTACGCCACCCGCGTGCCGGTCAAGGTGGGCCGCAGCTCGGTCAATACGATCGAGATCGTCGGCGGCCTTCAGCCCGGCGACCGCGTGATCCTGTCCGACATGTCCCAGTGGGACGCCAACGACCGGGTGCGATTGAACTGACCGCCCGCCAAAATCCTCCACCGCGCTGTAACTTTTCCCATGGCCCGCGTGTTCCCCTTCCGCTCCGCCTCCCTTTTTGAACCAACCCTCCGACCCGATGTTTCCCGTGATTCCGATCCTGCTCCTCCTCATCTCCCTGGTTGTCCTCGTGGCGACCGAGCCCGACCGCTCTGAAAACTGAGCGGCGCGCACCCCTTTCCCGCACCACTCCACCCCGCAACCCACCCATCCCCATGGCTGATTCCCTGATCAAGCTCGAAGGCGTCACAAAGGTGTTCCTGACTGACGAGGTCGAAACCCACGCGTTGTCCGGCATCCATCTCGACATCCGACAGGGCGAGTACGTCTCGATCGCCGGCCCGTCGGGCTGCGGCAAGTCCACGCTCCTCTCGATCCTCGGCCTGCTCGATTCGCCGACGGAGGGCGCCTATCTCCTCAACGGCCGCCCGGTGCAGGGCCTCTCGCTCCCGGAGCGCGCGCGCATCCGCAACCGCGAGATCGGGTTCATTTTCCAGTCGTTCAACCTCATCGGCGACTTGACCGTGTTCGAGAACGTCGAGCTCCCGCTCACCTACCGCGGCATGCCCGCGGCCGAGCGCAAGTCGGCCGCCCTCGAGGCGCTGGAGAAGGTCGGCATGGGCCACCGCGCCAAGCACCTCCCCTCGCAGCTCTCCGGCGGCCAGCAGCAGCGCGTCGCCGTTGCCCGCGCCCTCGCCGGCAAACCGGCCGTGCTCCTCGCCGACGAGCCGACGGGCAACCTCGACTCGAAAAACGGCGACTCCGTGATGCAGCTCCTCGCCGAGCTCCACAAGGGTGGCGCGACCATCGTGATGGTCACCCACGACACGCGCTTTGCGCGCCACGCCGAGCGCACCGTCCACATCTTCGACGGCCGCGTGGTCCAGGAGCAGGTCGAGTCCGCCCGGAACTAGCCCATACCGAATTCCGGATTCCGGATTCGGGATTTCTTCCTGCCCCAAGCTCAAACTCCTCCCGGCTCCACCGCTCGAGCCCAGCCTCTGCTTTTCGAACTCCGAGCTACGAACTCCGACCTCCGTGCCCCGCCCCTGGTCGCTCGTCCCTCGTCACTCGTCACTTCAGTCATGTCCGACCTCAAGTTCGCCTTTCGCACGCTGGCCAAGACGCCGGGCTTCACGATCGTGGCCGTCCTGACCCTGGCCCTCGCCATCGGCGTCAACTCGGCCGTCTTCGCCCTCCTGAACGGCGTGGTCTTCAAGCCGGTCGTGCCCCTCCGCCCGGACGAGATCGTCAATCTGTTCACCGCCAAGCAGGGCGCGAGCCACGACTACCGGCAGTTCTCCTACGCCGAGTTCCAGACGCTGCGCGAGGCAAAGGACACCTTCGCCGACGTGTCCGCGGTCCAGTACTCGCTGGCCGGCGTCGGCCGGGACGAGGGCATCCGGCGCAGCTTCGCGTTCTTCACCTCGGAGAATTTCTTCCCCATGATGGGCACCACGCCCGCCCTCGGCCGGTTCTACACCGCGGAGGAGTGCCGGCCGAACGCCAACGCGATGGTTCTCGTGACGAGCTACTCGTTCTGGCAGCGGATGGGCGGGCGGCCCGACTTCGTCGGCAGCACCCTGCGCGTCAACGGCCAGCCCTTCACCGTGATCGGCGTGACCCGCGACGGCTTTTCGGGCCTCAACGCCATCCTCGCGCCCGACCTCTGGGTGCCGCTCGGCGTCTTCGCGCGGTTCAGCGCCGCCTTCAGCGACGGCTCCGGCCTGCCGGACCTGGCGAACCCCAAGAATTACACGCTCAACCTGGTGGCCCGCCTGGCACCTGGCGTGACGCGCGAGACCCTGGCCCCGCGCCTGCCCGCCCTCGCCCAGCGGCTCACGGCCATCCAGCCACCCGACAGCGCGGGCCCGCGCGAGCTGCAGGCGGAGTCGCCGTCGCGTTTTTCCATCAGCACGTCGCCGTCCAACGACGGCTCCACGACCTTCATGACGGTCGGGCTGTTCAGCATGGCGGGCTGCGTGCTCGTGATCGCGAGCATCAATCTGGCGAACATGCTGCTCGCCCGCGGCGCCGCCCGCTCCAAGGAGATCGCGCTCCGCCTCGCGCTCGGCGCGACCCGCTGGCGCGTGATCCGCCAGCTCCTCGCCGAGGGGCTCCTGCTGGCGCTCGCGGGCGGCACGCTCGGCCTGCTGGTGAGCCTCTGGGCCAACGACCTGCTGATCCAGTCAATCTCGGGCCTTTTCAGCTCGATGAACTTCTCACTGGTGGTGCACATGCAGCCCGACGCCGCCGTGCTCGCGTTCACCTTTGTCTTCTGCCTCCTCGCCACGCTCCTGTTCTCGCTCGGGCCGGCACTGCGGGCCTCGAACGTCGACCTGGTCCACGACCTCAAGCAGCAGGGCGGCGAGCCGACCGCCGCCGGCCGGCTCACCCGGTTCTTCGCGCCGCGCCACTGCCTCGTCATGGCCCAGATCGCGCTGTCGCTGGCCCTCCTGTTCAGCGCCGGGCTGTTCCTGCGCGGCGCGCTCAAGGCCGGCGGCATCAATCCCGGCTTCGACCCGACGGGCTGTGCAGTCGGCGAACTCGACTATTCCCTCGCCAACACGTCGGCCGACGACGCGAAGCGCTCGCTCTTCGCCGCGATCGACCGCCTCCAGGCGCTGCCGGGCGTCCAGTCGGTCGGCGTCGGGACCATGCTCCCCTACGGCAACCTCACCAACACGGCGCGCGTGATGTCCGCCCAGGAGGCGCCGGTCGCCAAGACCGACCCGAACGCGCCGACCCCGGGCTTCAATGCGCTCTACAGCGCGACGACGCCGGGCTACTTCGACTCGATCGGCGTCCGGCTGCTGCGCGGGCGCGACTTCACCCGCAACGAGGCCACGAGCAAGGAGTCGCCCGCGGTCGCCATCGTCGATACGCTCCTCGCCGAGCGGCTGTTCCCCAAGGGTGACGCGCTAGGCCAGCACATCCGCTTCACGCAGAAGCCCACGGACGGCTCGTCCGGCGAGATGGAGATCGTCGGGATCTGCGCCCCGCACCGTCACGATCCGATCAGCGCGCGCGACCTGGGCCGGCTTTACGTGCCGTTCGCCCATGCCTTCAACAGCAATGTGTTCGTCCACGTGCGGCTGGCCAGCCGCGACGAGGCGGTGACGCTGGCCATGCTTCCCACGATCCGCACCGCACTGCGCCAGCTGGATCCGGATCTCCCGCTGATCCAGCTCTCGACTTATGCCAGCCTGGTCAACAAGAGCATCGGGCTCTGGGTCGTGCGGCTCGGCGCCATCCTCTTCGGCACCTTCGGCGCGATCGCACTCGTGCTGGCCGTGGTCGGCGTCTACGGCGTGAAGGCCTACGCCGTCGCGCGCCGCACCCGCGAGATCGGCATCCGCATGGCGCTCGGTGCGCATCCGCGCGATGTATTCGGCCTGGTCATGAAACAGGGCGCGCTGCAGACGGCCCTCGCGGTCGCCGTCGGCCTCGCGCTCTCGCTCGGCGTCGGCCGCCTGCTCTCCCGCCTCCTCTACGAGGTGAGTCCGTCCGACCCGTTCGCCCTCCTCGGCAGCGCCGCGCTCCTCGCCGCCGCCGCCCTCCTGGCCTGCTACCTGCCGGCCCGCCGCGCCACCAAGGTGAATCCGGTCACCGCGCTGCGCGCGGAGTGAATGGGAAAGTGACGAGTGACGAGTGACAAGTGACAAGTGACGAGACGGAGGACGGTCACTGAGATTATCGAGAAGAAAGAACCTAGACAAAATAACAGAGCGACGACGCTGAGAGATTGGTGACCATTTAACGATGGCCCGGATTATCGGGCGCATGAGTGAACAACCCACCGCGAAAAACTTCAAAGACCTCATTGTTTGGCAGAAATCGATGCACGTTGCGGCCCAAGTCTACCAGTTGACATCCGCGTTCCCGGCCGGGGAACGCTGCGGGCTCGTCAGCCAGATGCGCCGCGCGGCGGTCTCCATCCCGTCCAACATCGCAGAAGGCCAGGCCCGCCGCACGACTGGTGAGTTTCTCCAAGGTGTCTCCACTGCCGAGGGCTCCGTCGCCGAACTCGAGACCCAACTCCTCCTCTCGATCCAACTCGGCCATCTCCGCCTCGACCACAGCCACCCCACCCTCTCCCTCCTCGATGAAGTGCGCCGCATGTTCAACGCCCTCCGCCGCTCCCTCACCGCCCGCCCCTAGTCTTTCGTCCCTCAGCGCCATCACTTCGTCATTCCCCTCTCGTCACCCGCCACTCTCAGTCAGTTTCTAGTCACTCGTCCCTCGTCACTCGTCACTTCCGAAGATGCTTTCGAATTTTCTCCAAGACGTCCGGATCGGCCTGCGGGTCCTGATCAAGGAAAAGAGCTTCTGCGCGCTCGCGGCCGGTGTGCTGGCGCTCGGCATCTGCGCCGTCACGACCCAGTTCGCCGTCATCAACGGCGTGCTGCTGCGCGGGTTTTCCTTCCCTCACGCCGAGCAGCTGGTCGACGTGCTCCTAGTCGACCCGACCAACTTCCGGCCCAGCAACTTCAATTCGCAGGTCACGACCGCCGACTTCGCGGAGCTGAAGCGCGAGGTTAAGTCCTACGACGGCTTCGCCGCGTTCCTCAACGGCTCCACGGTCAACCTCACCAACAACGGCGTGCCGCAGCGGCTGCAGGGCGCCTACGTGACGTGGGACTTCTTCCGGGTGCTCGGGGTGCAGCCGGCCCTCGGCCGTGACTTCGTCGCCGAGGACGACCAGCCCGGGGTCGCCAAGAACATCATTCTCAGCGACGCCCTCTGGAAGCGCGATTTCGGGGGCGACCGCCGCGTGATCGGCCAGGCCGTCCGGGTCAACGGGCGGGCCGGCACCGTCATTGGCGTGATGCCCCCGAAGTTCTCGTTCCCGGGCAACGAGCAGCTCTGGCTCCCCGTGAACACCGAGTTCCCGGTGAAGCCGCGGAATGACCGCGGCATCAACACCGTCCAGGTCATCGGTCGCCTGAAGCCTGATGTCACCATCGAGCAGGCCAACGTCGAGATGACGACGATAGCCAAGCGCTTCTCGGAGGCCTACCCCGAGAACAAGATCTACAGCCTCGGCTGGGTGCGCCCGCTGATCGACTCGTTCACCGGCGGTCAGCTCGTCGGCCTGCTCTACACGATGCTGGCCTTCTGCGCCGGCGTGCTGCTGATCGCGTGCTTCAACGTGATGAACATGCAGTTCGCGCGGGCCACGCTGCGCGCCAAGGAGCTGGCGATCCGCTCCTCGCTCGGCGCCACGCGGGCCCGGCTCATTTGCCAGATGCTCACCGAGAGCCTGCTCCTCTGCACCATCGGCGCCGGCATCGGCGTCGCAATGTCGGTGTGGGCGATCGACTGGGTCGACTCCACCGTCCATGCGACCACCAACCCGCCCCCGTCCTGGATGACTTTCGAGCTCGACCGGCCGGTGCTGATCTTCGTCCTCGTGGCGACCGTGCTGTCCGCGTTGATGTCCGGCCTCCTCCCGGCGCTCATGTCCTCGCGGGCGTGCACGTGCGAGGTGCTGAAGGAGGGCGGGCGCGGCAACACCGGCCGGTTCGTCAGCCTGATTTCCAAGGGCCTGGTCGTGATCCAGATCGTCGTGACCTGCGTGCTGCTCATCGGGTCGCTGCTCGAGTTGCAGACGATCATCCGGCAGCAGAACGTGAACTACGGCTACGACACCGACAGCGTCCTCACGGCCCGCATGGGCCTGATGGAGGGCGACTACCCGACTAACGATTCCCGGGTGGTCTTCTACGAGAAGCTGCTCCGCGAGCTCCGGGCCAACTCCGCCATCGAGTCGGCGGCGCTCAGCAACCGCTTCCAGATGGTGTTCTCCGGCTCCGGCCCGGTGGAGATCGAGGGCAAGCAGTACAAGGACGACAAGGACCGCGCGGTCACGAACGTCGAGAACGTGACCGACGGCTATTTCGCGACCCTGGGCCAGCGCCTGCTGGAGGGCCGCGATTTCACCGGCGCTGACAACGATGTGAAGCAGCCGGTCGCGATCGTGAACGCGACCTTCGCCCGGAAGCATTTTGGCAACGAGAGTCCGCTCGGCCGGCGCATCCGCTCCGTGACCAACAACGGCACGCAGTTCAACCCGTGGCGCACGATCGTGGGCGTTGTCACCGACGTCCGCATGCTCGGGCCGTTCAACAACCAGAACGACAACGCCGGCTACTACGTGCCCTTCACCGCTGTGCCGTTCGGCAACAATGAGCCGGTCATGAACGGCATGCAGTTCGCCACCGTGATCGTGAAGGTGCGCGGGGCCGTCCGGCCCGAGAGCTTCGCGACCGGCCTGCGCGCGGCCGTGAACCGGGTCGACCCGAACCTTCCCCTTTATTTCGTCGCGACCCCGAGGACCAATATCCTCGGCTTCGTCGGGCAAAACCGCGTGATCGTGGTGATGTTCGGCGTATTCGGGGCGATTGCGGTGATCCTCGCGTCGGCCGGCCTCTACGGCGTGATGTCGTTCGCGGTCAACCAGCGCACCCAGGAGTTCGGCATCCGTATGGCGCTCGGCGCGGACCACCAGTCGATCTTCCGCATGGTCCTGACGCAGGGCGCCTGGCAGCTGGTCTGGGGGCTCGTGCTGGGCCTCGGCATCGCCCTTACCTTCAGCCTCATCGCCGAGGAGAGCATCAACAACTTCCTCTTCCAGGTCAGCCCGCGCGACCCGCTCACCTATGCCGCCGTGAGCGCCCTCCTCGTGGTCGTCGCGTTTGTCGCCACCTTCATTCCCGCCCGCCGCGCCACGCGCGTCGACCCGATGATCGCGCTGCGGGCCGAATAAGGGCGCGCGGCGCGCCTCAAGGAGCAGGTATCAGGATCCAAGTAACAGGAATCTAGCCGCCACCCCTTCCAAGCGACCCGCGCACCCCACCCTGATACTTGGTCCCGGGCCCCTGTTACTTACCCGCCCGTCGGTCCTGGCCCCTGTAACTTCTCCCCCACCATGCACCCCCTTCGCTCGCTGCTCAAGACCCCCGGCTTCACCATTGTTGCCATCCTCACGATGGCGGTCGGCATTGGCGCGAACACCGCGCTGTTCTCGGTCTTCGATCGCCTGATCCTGCGGCCCGTCACGGTGCCGCAGCCTGACCGGCTGGTGGCGCTCTGGGTGAACAACCCGTCCCTCAGCTTCAACGCCCCGGCGCTGTCGTGGCCGCGGTTCGAGGAGGTGCGGCGGCACGCCACGTCGTTCTCCTCGGTGGCGGACAGCGCGTTCGACAACTTCACGCTCACCGGCCGCGGCGACCCGGAGCAGCTCAACGGCCTGCGCGTGACGGCCGACTTCTTTGCGACGCTCGGCGTGCGGCCGCTCCACGGCCGCGGCTTCGTGGAGGAGGACGACCAGCCCAACGGCCCGAACGTGTGCCTCCTGAGCCACGAGCTCTGGCAGACCCGGTTTGGCGGCGACGAGGCCGTGGTCGGCTCCCAGATCCAGCTCAACGGCCTGTCGTGGCAGGTGATCGGCATCCTGCCGCCCCATCTCACCAATCCCTACGGCCAGGTCCAGGTGTTCGCGCCGCGGGTGTTCGAGGTCACGGGCCTCACCGCCGTGCAGGTCCAGAACGGCGCCGGCTACACCCAGCCCATTGCGCGCCTCAAGCCGGGCGTCACGCTCGAGCAGGCCGCGGCCGAGCTCGTGGCACTCGGCCAGGCGTACGCCCGGGAGTTCCCGACCCGCCTCGACGCGAACAACACCTGCGTGCCGCGCGGCTTTGTCGAGGCGCTCGTCGGACAGCTGCGGCCGACATTCTACACGCTGCTCGGCGCGGTGGCGTTCGTGCTCCTGATCGCCTGTGCCAACATCGCCAGCCTCTTCCTCGGCCGCCTGGTGGCCCGCCACAAGGAGATCGCGATCCGGCAATCGCTCGGCGCCACCCGTTGGGCGATCGTCCGGCAGTTCCTCGCCGAGAGCCTCCTGTTCTCGGCGCTCGCCGGCGGCCTCGGCCTGCTGCTCGCGCTGTGGGCGCTCGCGGCCATCGAGTCCAACGTGGCCTCGCTGCTGCCGCCGAACACGGCGTTGACCCTGGACTGGTCGGCGCTCGCGTTCACGGCCGGCCTGACCTTCGCCAGCGGGCTGCTCGTCGGACTCGTGCCCGCCTTGCAGGCCTCGAAGACCAACCTCGTGGAGGTCCTCAAGGACTGCAACCGGTGCTCCACCGGGAGGCAGGGCGGCAACTTCCGCTCGTCGCTCATCGTCGGCGAGGTCGCGCTGTCGGTCATCCTGCTGGTCGGCTCCAGCCTGCTTCTGCTCAGTTTCCTCCGGCTGCAACGCACGCCGCCGGGCTTCGACCCGAAAGGGGTCGCCTCCGCGTTCATCGGCATCCCGCCGAGCCGCTACCCGACCAACGCCGAGCAGGCGCGATTCTTCACCCTGGTGCTCGAGCAGCTGCGGGCGAATCCCCAGGTTCGCGACGCTTCCGCCTCGCTCGGCCTCCCGATCGGCGGGTTCCTGTCCCGCTCGCCCTACAGCGTCAGCGGCCGGCCGATCCTCCCGCTGGCCCAGCGGCCGCTCGCCGGGTTCCAGGTGGTGAGCAACGACTTCTTCCGGCTGCTCCACATTCCGCTGCGCGAGGGCCGCACGTTCACGCCGGACGACCGCGACGGCGGGCCCGGGGTGTGCGTGGTCAACGAGAGTTTCGCCAAGCACGTCTTCCCGGGCGAGTCCGCCGTCGGCAAGGTGCTGCTGCGCGGCCGCGACGCGGACATCAAGGTCGAGGTCGTCGGCGTCATCGGCGATGTGAAGAGCGCCGGCCTGAACTCGCCGGTCCCCGATGAGGTGTATTATCCGATGAGCCAGCTGGGGCGGCCCGGCATGGTGGTGTCCGTCCGGACCGAGGTTGACCCGAACGCAATGCAGGCGGTGATCCGCAGCGCCGTCGCGGCCGTCGACAAGGATCAGCCGATCTCTTTCTTCCAGACCATGCAGGCGGCGGTCGACCAGAGCCTCGGCGCCCAGCGCATCGTCGCCACGCTGACCGCGATCTTCGCGGGGATTGCGCTGCTGCTGGCGGCAGTGGGGCTCTATTCGGTGCTGGCCTACGCAGTCACGCAGCGCACCAGCGAGATCGGCATCCGCATGGCCCTCGGCTCGCCCCGCCGCGCGGTCATCGCGCTGGTGATGCGCTCCGGCCTGCGCCTGGTCGCGCTCGGGCTCGCGGTCGGGCTGCTCGGCGCCGTCGGCGTCGCCCAGCTCATCCGATCGCTGCTGTTCGATGTCACCCCGCTCCATCCCGGTGTCTACGCCGGGGTCGCGCTCCTCTTCGCGCTCGTGTCGGCGGCCGCCTGCCTGGTGCCGTCGCTGCGCGCCAGCCGGATCGACCCGCTCGTCGCCCTGCGGACCGACTGAGGCCGGGCCGGCGCCGAGCGTCACCGGCCAAAGACCCCCCGCACCGCCGGCAATCGCCCGGTTCCCGCCCCGTCGTGGTCGCGATTTCCCAGCATGATCCAAGCGATGCCGTGTAACTTTTCCCGCGCGACCGGGTTTTCGACAGCATCGCCCCATGCCTGACCTGCGCCACGCCTGCCTTCGGCTCCTCAAGCACCCCGGGTTCACGCTGGTCGCCGTCCTGACCCTCGCCCTCGGCATCGGGGCCAACACCGCGATCTTCTCGCTGGTGCAGTCGGTGTTGCTCACGCCGCTGCCGTACCCCTCGCCCGACCGGCTCATCGTGCTGTGGGAGGACGAGATCAACTTCAAGGAGGCCTCGATCGCCTGGCCCGACCTGCTCGACTGGCAGCGCGACAACACCGCCTTCACGGCGCTGGGCGGCTACCGGCGCGACAACTTCACGCTGACGGGCCGCGAGGAGCCGGTGATGGTCCGCGGCGCGCGCGTGAGTGCGGCGCTGTTCGACGCCGTCGGCCTGCCCCCGCTGCGCGGCCGGGTGTTTACCGCGGCCGAGGACCAGCCGGGCGCCGCGCCGCTGGCGGTGCTCGGGTATGGGCTGTGGCAGAGCCGCTTCGGCGGACGCGACGACGTGCTCGGCACCACCATCACGCTCAACGGCGAACCGCACACCGTCATCGGCGTGCTCCCGGCGGAGTTCGCGACACCCACCGGCGTCGAGTTCTACACCCAGATCGGCCGGAGCGGCACAAATCCGAACTGGCAGAATCGCGGCAACCACCCGGGCATTTACGCCGTCGGCCGCATGAAACCCGGCGTCCCGTTCGAGGCGGCCCTTGCGGACCTGCGCCGGATCTCGGCCCGCATCTCGCAGGATCATCCCGACCAGAGCACCGGCGTCGTGGCCAGCGGCCAGCCGCTGTTCGAGGGCGCCGTCGGCACCTACCGCAGCGGGCTGGTCCTGCTACAGGGCGCGGTCGGCCTCGTGCTGCTCATCGCCTGCGCCAACCTCGCGAACCTCCTGCTCGCCCGCGGCGCGGCGCGCGAGACGGAATTCGCCGTGCGCTCCGCCCTCGGCGCCAGCCGGGCCCAGCTCATCCGCGCCCAGCTGGCCGAGAGCTTCGTCCTGGCCCTGGCCGGCGGCGGTCTCGGCGTGCTGCTCGCCGCGTGGGCCCAGCAGGGCATCGTCGCCCTGAGTCCCGCGGGGATCGCGCGCTTCCAGCACGCGGCGATCGACGGCCGCGTGCTGGCCGTCAGCGCCGCGCTCGCGATCGTAACCTCCCTCGCCTTCGGCCTCTGGCCCGCCTGGCGGGCGGCGTCGCCCGACCTCCGCCACGCGCTCTCCGCCGGCGGACGGGGCGGCTCGGCGGGCCCGCGGGCCGCGCGCGCCCGCGAGGGTCTCATCGTCGCCGAGGTCGCGCTCACGCTGGTCCTGCTCGCCGGCGCCGGCCTCCTCCTGCGCAGCTTTGCCCGGATGCAGGCGGCGCAGCTCGGCTTCGACGGGCGGAACGTGCTCACTGCGCGCGTCGCGCTGCCGCCCAAGCTGTACGACACGCCCGAGAAGCGCAGCCAGTTTCAGCAGCGGCTGCTCGAGCGCCTGCGGGCGCTCCCAGGCGTGAGCGCGGCGGACCTCGCGACCAACGCCCCGCTCGACTCGGGCTGGCAGACCTCGTTTCTCCCGGAGGGCCACGCCCCGTGGCCAAACGGCCAGAATCCGCTCGCCGAGATGAACGTCGTGAGTGACGGCTACTTCCGGACGCTCGGCATCCCGCTCCTCCGCGGCCGCCCATTCGGGCCCGAGGACCTGCCCAAGGGCCAGCGGGTCGCCATCATCGACCAGGCGTTTGCCGACCAGTACTGGCCCGGCCAGGATCCGATCGGGCGCCGCCTCACGCTGGGCGGTGACGAGCCCACGATGGTGATCGGCGTGGTGCCAACCCTCCGGGTTTACGGTTATGCCAACGAGCCCAAGCTGGTGCAGGCCTACCTTTCGATCCGCCAGGGACCACAGGGCGGGTTCCAGCTGCTGGTGCGGAGCGACCGCGACGCGGCCACGCTCGCCAGCGCCGTCCGGCGCGCCGTGGCCGACGTCGATCCCAACCAGCCGATCTGGAACGTGCGGACCTATGCCGAGCAGATCGACAACACCTTCGCGACGCCCCGGCTCTACACGTTCCTGCTCACGATCTTCGCCGGGCTCGCCGTCGTCCTCGCCGCGGTGGGCCTCTACGGCGTGCTCTCCTACCAGGTCGCGCAGCGGACGCGGGAGTTCGGCATCCGGCTCGCGCTGGGCGCCACGCGCGGCCAGATCCTCGGCCTCGTCCTCGGGCGCGGCCTGCGGCTCTTTGCCGCCGGCGCCGTGCTCGGCCTGGTCGGCGCCCTGGCCCTCGGCCAGGTGCTCGGCTCGCTGCTGTACCAGACCGCGCCGCTCGATCCCCTGATCCTCGGCACCGTCACCGTCGGGCTGGCGGTGATCACCTTCGCGGCGACGCTGCTGCCCGCACAGCGCGCGATGCGCGTCGATCCGGTGGTCTCCCTGCGCGCGGAGTGAGCCGCGGTCTCGGCGGGACCGGGACCGTTGAAAGTTGAAGGTTGAACGTTGAAGGGCGAGGCGCTCCGCGAGCTGCCTTTCGCCCAGGCGTCTGTCTCGTGGAGACGCCTCGCCGGCCTTTCAGCTTTCAACCATCAGCCTTCAACCCGAGCCCAAGCTCAGTGCACGCGCACATAGGGCTCGATCGCCCGGAAGCCCGGACGCGCACAGGCCGCGTCGCGGTCGGCCGCATCGCCAAACAGGTAGACGGCATAGCCGCCAAAGCCGCCGCCGCAGTATTTCCACGCCAGGGGCTTCAGCCCGACGGGCAGCGCGTCCCGCCAGGCGCCGGCCGCCGCCGGGTCACCCGGCAGCGGGTCCATGCCTTCCGGCCGCTGGACCCGGGAGTAGGACTGCCGCACCGCGTCGGCGAGCATGGCCAGGTCGCTCCGCCAGACCGCCTCGCGGGCCGTGGCGCCCGCCTGGAAGATCGCATCGTAGTTTCGCGGGAGGTCGGCGAGGTTCGGCGTGTCGTGCGGCCGGCCGGTCCAATAGAGCGCCATACGCCCGGCGAGAAACTCTCCGCCCGTCTTGATCTCGAGCGCGGGACGGTGGCCGCTCCGCCAGACGCAGAGGCCGGTCTCCCCGATGATCGCGGGATCCTGCCAGCCCACGCCGAGGCCGAGCTCGGAGCCGACGCCGTCCCGGCCGTTGAGCAGCGCCCACGCGCCGCTGCCGCCCAGTCCGGCGTTGCGCTCATAGGGCCAGTCGCGGAGGGAGACCGTCGGCGAGATCGCGCAGTTGACCACGAAACCGCCCGCCCGGGCGAAGCGCGGCACATCCAGCCACCCGCCCGCAAAGTCCACCCGCAGCGGCGCCACCTCGGGCGCGCGGATCAGGCGCACGAGCTGGGTGGTCGAGACCGGCGAGAACTGCGGCGGCGTCTTCGGCAACACCACGTACCGCGCCCCGACCTGGGCGCAGAGGGCGCGCTTGAGATCACCGTACTTGTCGTCATCGGTCACCGCCAGGATGTCGGGCTTCAGGCGGAGGAAATCATCCTTGAAATCGAGGCCGTCCTCGGAGCCCGTGCCCATGACGACCTCGTCCACCATGTCCAGCGACGCCAGCAGCGCGCGCTTGTGGTCGTCCGGCAGCGAGCTGCGCCGGTGTTTGTGACGCCACAGCACCTCCGCCGACGCAAACGACACCGTCAGGTGCGCACCCAAGGCCCGCGCCTCCCGGAAAAACTGGATGTGGCCGGCATGGATGATGTCGTAGCAGCCGGAGACAAATACGCGGATCATGCTAAGTCCCCAACCTCGCCGCGTCGTGTCACTTGGGTCAACCGCGAACCCGCGGCCGGCGAAACCGGCTTTCCCACTTTCGGGATGGGTACGTTCCACTACCGGACAAGCCGTGGAATCCGGGTTCGACGCTGGATTTTCTACCGGCTATTCACCAACAGTTTAAAACATTGCCCTGCCTCTGGCATGGCCGTTGCTAACCTCTCCCGGCCGGGCGGTCAATCGTCCGGCGATTTCACCAACCCTGCCCTGCCATGAAGTCCTACCTCCTCGTGCTCCTGCTGGTCATCCCCCCTTTGCTCAGCGAGATGCTCGCCCCCGAGGTGGCCGAACCCGCGACCACCTCGTCCCCCGCCCCCGGCGCCGTCACCACATCCACGACTTCCACGCCGGATACGCCGAAGGCCCCCGCCCGCGACCAGTCGAAACCGGCCAAGGGTCCAGCGTCCACGAACCAGCCCAAGGCCTGGTTCATGTGAGCGGCTGACGGACCCATGATCCGCCTGAACCTGGTCAACCGCGTCTACCCGCTCAAGGGCGGGCCGTTCTACGCGCTCCGTGACATCAGCCTGGAGGTGAAGGCGGGCGATTTCCTCTCGATCATGGGCCCGTCCGGCTCCGGCAAGTCCACGCTGCTCCACATCCTCGGCCTGCACGACCACGCCTGGTCCGGCGAGTATCACCTGCACGGGCAACCCGTCCACCGGCTCGACCAGAAGCAGCGGTTCGCCCTGCAGAAGCAGCACATCGGGTTTGTCTTCCAGAGCTACCATCTGCTCGACGACCTCACCGTCTACGAGAACCTCGAGGTCCCGCTGTCGTACCGCGACACGCCGAGGCGAGACCGCGAGAGCATCGTCTGCGACGCGCTCGACCGTTTCAACATCGTCGCCAAGCGCGACCTGTATCCGAGCCAGCTCTCCGGCGGCCAGCAGCAGCTGGTCGGCATCGCCCGGGCCCTCGTGGCGCGGCCGACGCTGATCCTCGCCGACGAGCCCACCGGCAACCTTCACTCCGACCAGGGTCGGGAAATCATGGAACTCTTCCGCCAGCTCAACCGCGAGCAGGGCGTGACCATCATCCAGGTCACGCACTCGAACGAAAACGCCGCCTACGGCACCCGCGTCGTGCGGCTGGCCGACGGCCTGATGGTGAAGTGAGCCCCGCCGTGATTTCTCCCCGCTCGCTCCTCCTGCGCCTGGCCACCGCCCTCGCGATGTGCGCCGGGCTCGCCCGCGCCGCCGAGACCGAGGTCTCCGTGACGACGGCGCCGCTCACGCTCGAGCACGCGATCGAACTGGCCCTCGCGAACAACCAGCGGCTCAAGGTCAGCGCCTTTGGTCCGGAGATCGCCCGCGCCAACGTCCTGGCCGAGTACGGCCACTTCGAGCCGACGATCAGCTTCAGCCGGTCGTACGCCGAGACCGAGGCGCCCGGCGCCGTCATCGCCCCCGCCACGCGCGCGCTGCTCCAGACCGACGACTACAGCCTGAGCCTCGACGGCCTCGCGCCGTGGGGCCTCACCTACAGCCTCGGCGCGACCGCGGAAAACCAGCGCGGCACCTTCAACGGGTTCACGGACAACTACGCGACCTTCGGCGGCGTCACCTTCACCCAGCCGCTCCTGCGCGGCTTCGGCTTTGGCGCCAACCTCGCGGGCCTCCGCATCGCCAAGGCCAACCGCGGGATCTCCGACTGGCAGCACAAGCAGACCGTGATCGATACGGTCACGGCCGTGATCTACGCTTACAACAACCTCCAGCAGGCCCACGAGAATGTCCGCATTGCCCGGCTCTCCCGCGACCTTGCGGCCCAGCTGCTCGACGAGAACCAGAAGCGCCACCGCGTCGGCGCGATCTCCGACGCCGACGTCACGCAGGCCCGCGCCCGCGTCGCCACGCGCGAGGAGTCGATCCTCTACGCCGAGCAGGCCGTCCGGGACCTCGAGAACCAGCTGCGCCAGCTCATCGGCGAGACCGAGTTCCCCGCCCGCGGCGCCGCGATCCCGCTGGCCGAGCTGCCGCCGGCCGGCAACGTCAGCGTCAACGCCGCCGCCGACGTGAAGGTCGCGTATGCACAGCGGCCCGACTACCAGGCCGCCCGCCTCGGGGTCACGGTCACGCGCGCCCAGCAGGTCGCGGCGCAGAATGCGCTGCTGCCGCGCCTCGATTTCGTCGGCAGCTACGGCTACGGCGGCCTCGACCCGGTGTTCCGCACGGCCCGCACGCAGGTTCGCGACGAGGACGCCCGCGCGTACTCGGTCGGGATGGTGGTGAAGATCCCGCTCGCCTTCACCGAGGGCCGGGGCCGCGCCCGCGCGGCGCGCCTGGCGCTGCGGCAGGCCGAGGCCGACCTGGTCCGGCTGGAGCAGGACATCGCCGTCAGCGTCGCCGCGGCCGCCGGGCAGATTGAGACCACCCGCGCGCGCGTCGCCGCGACGCGGCAGGCGTTCGATCTCCAGCAGCAGGCGCTGCGCGACGAGCAGAAGAAATTCAAGGCCGGCACGAGCAGCACGTTCTTCGTCCTGCAGGAGCAGGAGCTCCTCGCCGCGGCGGAAAACAACTATGCCCGGGCCCTCGCCGACCAGCGGCGCGCGATCGCGGCGTACGACCGCGAGACCGGCCGCACCCTCGAGCACTACCAGCTCACCGTCGCGCAGCACTGAGCGCACCGAGGCCTTCACAGGAGGCAACGGAGGGAACAGAGGTTTTTCAGGAAACAACGCGTGGTTCTGCTGGGGCTGGTTGTTGGCTCGAGTCTTGTCTTGCCGCGGATCAGACGGATTTTCGCGGAATCCGTGGTAACAAACCACCATAGCCGAACCAATCGTCCGGCAGCACCCACGATTCCGCACGTCACCTCCGTTCCCTCCGTTGCCTCCTGTGAAATTTCCCGGACCGGCGGATGGCCCTGAACTTTCAAGTTGGCGCCGCGGGCCGCCGGAATTTCGCGGCTTGCGCTTCGCGCGCGGGCCGCGCGATAACGTTTCGCGGACGGCGCCCGGCGGCGCCCCTCGTTTCGACCCCACCCCTGCATGGCAGTCCCACTCTCCCGGCAAAAGCTCCTGCGCGAGTGGAAGCTCTATTTCTTCGTCGTGCCGTCGCTGGCGCTGGTGCTGATTTTCGCCTACTACCCGGCGACGAGCGCGGTGTACCACAGCTTCTTCGAGTGGGCCGGCGGTGACACCAAGCAGTTCATCGGCTCCGACAATTTCCGCCGCGCGCTGCACGACCAGGTGCTGATCGACTCGTTCTTTACCGTCAGCGTCCTGATCGTCTTCAACCTCTTCAAGATGATCCCCTCGATCCTGCTCGCGGTGCTGATCCACCGCCTGCACAGCGACCGCTGGCAATACCTGTACCGGGTGCTGCTGGTGGTGCCCATGATCGTCCCGGGACTCGTCACGCTCTTCATCTGGAAGTTCTTCTTCGACCCGAACCTCGGCGTGCTGAACGGCCTGCTCGACTTCACCGGGCTCAAGGGCGCGCTGGTGTGGCTCGATCACCTCTGCGGGTGGGGGGTGTTTTTCCCCAACGTGCCGATCGGGTGGCTGTCGCAGCCCGAGCTGATCCTGCCCTCGCTCTTCATCTGGGGCTTCCCGTGGATCGGGGCGGTCGGCGTCCTCATCTTCCTCGCGGGCCTGCAGTCCATCGGTCAAGAGGTCTACGAGGCCGCCGAGCTCGACGGCGTCGGGCCGATCGGGAAGTTCCTCTACATCGAGCTGCCGCTGATCCTGACCCAGGTCCGGCTCATGCTCGTGCTGCTGATCGTCGGCACGCTCGGCGGGTACGGCCTGCAGCTCCAGCTGCTCAATGAGTACGGCGGCCCCGGCGGGCGCGGCATGGTGCCGGGCCTCTGGATGTACAACCGCGCGTTCTACGCCGGCGAGTTCGGGTACGCGTGCGCCATCGGCATGATCCTCTTCGCGTTCATCCTGATGCTCACGTTCATCAACAACCGCTACGTCCGGATCGACAAATGAGCACCACCACCTCCCTCGCCGCTCATCGTCGCGACTGGCCGAAGCACATCTTCATCCTGTGCTTCATCTGTATCGAGCTGTTCCCGCTCTACATGATGTTCCAGGTGTCGTTCAAGGACAACGCCACCTTCATCCGCCAGCCGTGGCTGCCGATCAGCCCGCTGTCGTGGCACTGGGAGAACTGGGGCTTCGCCTTCAAGCTGATCCTGCCCTACATCGCGAACACCGTCTTCGTCGCCGTCACCGGCACCGTCTGCTCGCTCTTCCTCGCGATCCTCGGCGCGTACTTCTTCGCGCGGCACAAGCTGCCGTTCAGCGGGATCCTCTGGGCCGCCTTCCTCGCCCTCATGCTCATGCCCAGCGTGGTCAACATCACTCCCCTGTTCATGCTGCTCAAGTCCCTGAAGCTCCTGAACACGCTCTGGGCCCTCGTGCTCGTCGGCATCGCCGGCGGCCAGGTCTTCAACATTTTCGTGCTGCGGAATTTCATCGAGGACCTGCCCCGCGATCTCTTCGAGGCTGCCGAGATGGACGGCGCGTCGCATTTCCAGCAGGTGATCAACATCGTGATCCCGATGTCCGGGCCGATCATCGGCACCCTCGCGATCCTCTCTTTCCTCGGCATGTGGAACGACTTCCTCCTGCCGCTGATCGTGCTGCGCGACCAGGACCTCTTCACGCTCGGCGTCGGCCTCATCTACCTCGACGGCGAGTACGTGAAGCAGTGGGGCCAGATCATGGCCGCCTACTTCGTCGCCTCGATCCCGCTCATCATCGTGTTCCTGTTCACGATGCGCCTCTTCGTCCGCGGCCTCTCGGCCGGCGCGATCAAGGGATAGGCCGAGGCCGGCGGCCCGGCTGTTCGAAGGTCACAGGTCCCAGGTCGAAGGTCTGTCTTGCCGGGATCGGTGTGGGCGGGGTGCCTTCACCCCGCAAACCTGGGAGCGGGGTGAGGGCACACCGCCCACATTATCGGCAAGCTTCCGGGCAAACTACACGCTGCCGCATTCTGCACGGTTAGCCCGGGATCGGCCTTTCATTTTGCACGAAATCGAGGGCATTCGTCGGCCGCCTAGACCGACTCTAAAATCTTAAGGCACTGTGGGACGGCGGTTTGCCGCGGAGCCGCAGGCCCTTGGCACACATCTAGGTTCAGGGAGTGACGTTGGCGCAGTTCCACCGCTTCACTTACCATGAACTCCACCGCTTCCAGCCCCGCTTCCGTCCGCAAGTCCACCCGCTCAAGCAAGGCCATCACGGAAAAGGCCGCGAATTCCGCCGCCGAGGCGCGCATCGATGCCGATCTCGTCCGACGGTTCAATGGCGGCGACCAATCCGCGTTCGTGACAATCATGGAGCGTTATCAGGCGAAGATCTTCACGGTCGCCCACGGCCTGCTCCGCAACCGCGCGGACGCCGAGGAAATCGCCCAGGACACCTTCATCCGCGCCCACCGCGGGCTCGCGCGTTTCCGCGGCGACTCGTCGCTCGCCACCTGGCTCTACCGCATCGCCGTCAATCTCGCGCGCAACCGCTACTGGTATTTCTTCCGCCGCCGCCGCCACGACGCGCTGTCGCTCGACTGCGTGCTGGGCGAGGACAACGAGGGCACGTTCTCCGAGCTCATCGCGGACACGGGTCACGATCCGGCGCAGGAGTCGGCGACCTCCGAGTTCGCGGAGCTCATCGAGGACTGCATGGCCCGCCTCGACGCCCGCCACCGCGAGATCCTGACCCTGCGCAATCTCCTCAACCACTCCTATGAGGAGATCGCCGGCCTCCTCGGCATCAATGTCGGCACCGTGAAGAGCCGCATCGCCCGCGCCCGCGAGAATCTCCGCGAGCTGCTGGCCGACGCCTGCCCGGAGTTCGCGCCCGAATCCGAGCCGTCCGACTGGTTCCTCCCCACCCGCGCCCTCTACGGCCGACCCGCGATCGCCGCCTGCTGAGCAGCGATCTGCACCGGCTCCGGTGGCCCGGGAATTTCCCGGGCCGCCTTGTTTTTCGGTCTTTTCTCCGGCGACACCGGCCGCCTGAATCGGCGGCCGTGTCCGAGATTGTCCCGGTTTCCCGCCTCGCCGCCCGCCGCTTCCTGCGGCAGGCGCTGCTGCTCGACACGCCCGCGCCGAACGTGGCCGCCGCCCTGTCGCATCTGGGCTATGTCCAGATCGACCCGATTAATGTCTGCGGACGGATGCATGACCACATCCTGCGGCTGCGCGTGGCGGGCTACCGCGAGGGCGACCTGATGCGGCACCTGCACGGCGACCGGGCGCCGCTCCCGGCCGAACAGCGCCTCGCCTTCGAGCATCACCTGCCCACCCCGCAACAGATCCTCGTCGCGTTTCCCGTGACCGCATGGCCCCACCTGCTCGCCGCCATGCAGGCCCGCACGCGGCGCGCGGGCGCCTGGTCCGGCCGCCTCACGCCGCGCGAACGCGAACTCGCCCCGTCGCTCCTCGCCGAGCTCGCCGCCCGCGGGCCGCTCGGGTCCGAGGATCTGCACGACGGCCGGCAGGCGCGGCGCGTCTGGGGCTCGATGACCCTCGCGAAGTCGACGCTCCAGAAGATGTTTTTCCACGGCCGGCTGCTGATCGCGGGTCGCGACCAGAACCGCCGCCTCTACCACCTGCCGGAGCGGGTCCTGCCCGCGGCCGTGCTGCGGCAACCCGTTCCGCCGGCCCGCGACACGGCCCAATGGCTGGCCCGCACCAAGCTCCAGCAGCGCCGCCTGACCACGCTGATGCGCGAGGAGGTCGCCGCGATGGGCGAGGAGGCCCGGCGCGTGGCCGTCGAGGGCTGCCCGCCGCTCTACATCCTGAAGGAGGACCTTCCCCACCTGCTCAGTGCCGCCGAGCCTTCCAACCGCCAACCCTCATCTCCGATCCCAAGCGTGCAGCTGCTCGGTCCGCTCGATCCCCTGATCTACGAGCGGCGGGTCACCCGCAGTCTCTGGGACTTCGACTACACCTGGGAAGCCTACACCCCGGCCGCCAAGCGCGTGCGCGGCCACTACTCGCTTCCGATCCTCGCGGGCTGCGAACTGGTAGGACACGTCGATCCCAAGGCCGACCGGGAGCGCCGGCGCCTGCGGGTGGTTTCCCGCCGCTTGCGCCGCGGTCACAAGGTCGCCGGCGCCGTGCGCGAACTGGCTCGTTTCCTCGGGCTGAGATAGGCCCAGACCCATTTTCACAGGAGGGAACGGAGAGAGCAGAGCAAGGCCATGGCCTCCATTCTCTCCGTTACTTCCTGTGAATCGTCCCGGCCGGTTGAAAGGCTGGTTTTGGCGGCGCCTCTGCTCCAAGCTCCTCCCGCGTGAATTCCGCTGAGCGCAAACCGATTCCGCTGTTGCCGCTGGCGTTCGTCGCGGCGGTCGTGGCGTTCGCCTGGTGGCGATTTTCCGACAACACCGTCGACAACGATCTCTGGGGTCACGTGCTGTACGGCCAGCGGATGATCGCACTCGGCCACGTCGAGGCGGTCGATCCGTTCAGCTGGACCGCCGGCGGCTCGGCCTGGATCAATCACGAGGTGCTGGCCGAGGTCGTCCTGGGCGCCGTGCACCAATTGGCCGGCGGCACCGGACTCTGGCTGTTGTCCGTCGGCACCGCGGTCCTGACCATCGTCCTGGCCTGGCGCGAGGCACGTCGCGAGTGTCACGAGCCGGGCCACGGGCTGACCTTTGCCGCGCTCTTCGCCGTCTCGACCAACGGCATCGCCACCGGGTTTTCGGCGCGACCGCAATTGTTCACCATGGTGGCCCTGGTGGTCCTCCTCACGGAGATGCGCCGGCTCTCCGCCGGCAGCCGCAGCCCGCTCATTGTCCTGCCGCTGCTCTGCTGGGTCTGGATCAACACGCATGGCGGCGTGCTCGCAGGTCTGCTGCTGCTGGCGGTGGCGGCGCTGGTGACCCTCGGACACCGGCTCACGCCGCATTTCCGGTTCTTGGCGTTTTTCTCGCGGCGGAATTTCGACGAGGACCCGTACTTCGCCACGCCACGCCGCGGGTCCGGCCCGGCCTTCCTGACCGCGACAGTCCTGGCGCTGTTGGCCGCGTGCATCACGCCGTGGGGACCGGCGAGCCTCCGCTGGCTGGTCGCGTCGGTGTCGTACCTCCGGCCCGAGATCACCGAGTGGCGACCCACGCCGGTCGACTTTGCCTACCTGCCGTTCTGGTTTACCGCCGCGGCCAGCGTCGCCGCCTGGCTCTGGAGCCGCCGGCCGCACCGGGCCTGGGAAGCGGCCGCGCTGGCGGTGTTGCTGGCGATGGCCATCCGGCATGAGCGGCATGTCCCGCTGTTCTGCCTGGCCAACCTCGTGCTGACCCCGCCGCACCTGCTTGAATGCCTGCGGAGCCTGGCCGGTAGCGTTCCCGACCTGCTCGAGCGCATGCGCTCGCTCCGGACCCAACTGACCCTCTCCGTCCTGCTCGGCCTCGCCGCCATCGCGGCGGTGACGGCCAGCTTTTGGGCGCCGCGGGAGGAGCCCTGGACCATGGAGGTGGAACGCGACCAGTACCCGTGCGCGGCGCTCAACTTCCTCGGGGACCACCCACTCGACGGCAACCTGCTGGTTTTTTTTGACTGGGGGCAGCAGGCCATGTGGGAACTGCCGCGCAATCCCGTTTCCTTCGACGGCCGCCTCGATACGGTTTACCCGCACGACGTCATCGAGGCGCATTGGCAGTTTTACCGCGGCGACACGCCCGACCCGGCCGTGCTTGACCTCAATCGCGCGGATGTCGCGCTGCTGCCCACGAACCGCGGCGGCATGATTCTGCTGCGCCGGCTGGGCTGGACTCTGGTCTATACGGACCCGCTGGCCTCCATCCTCGTGCGCCGCGCGGACCAGTACCCGGACCTCGCCACCATGACCCTGCCGATACGCGCGGGTGCGGAAGCGGTCGCCGGCCGCGAAACGTTTCCCGCCGAGCCCTCCGCCCGCGCGAATCCGGGGAGTTTGTAGGAGGCGGTAGGCGGTAGGCTCTTGGCGCTAGGCTGTGGGCACTGGGCGACGGCGGGGTTGCGAGAGGGATTTTCACCACGGATATCGCTGAATTTCGGCGGATGATTCGGTCCGAGGCCTCAATGCCACCGGATCTTCTCCGATGACCGAGCGGACCTAGCCTGGCGCGCAGCGCAAGGCGACGGTCCGCGAGGAATCGTCTGTCTCGTCCGCGCAACATCCGTGAAATCCGCGGTCTAGTTCGGGCCAGTCGACCCAACGACGCCGTCGAAGCCCCCGGCCTATCCGTGAGTCATTTTAACCGTGCACCAGGCGCACAGCTGGACGTAATCGAGCGCCTCCATGGCCGTTTCGCCCGACCTACACCAACTGCTCAAGCGCACCTTTGGCTACGGCGCGTTCCGGCCGCTCCAGAAAGAGATCATCGAGGCCAGCCTCGCCGGCCAGGATGTTTTCGCCCTGCTGCCAACCGGCGGGGGCAAGTCCCTCTGCTTCCAGCTGCCCGCACTCGCGCGGCCAGGGCTCACCGTCGTCGTCTCGCCGCTGATCGCCCTGATGAAGGACCAGGTCGACGCGCTCCAGGCGAGCGGCATCGCGGCCACCTTCCTCAACTCCACGCTCGGCGCCGACGAGTCCCGCGCCCGCCTGCGGGGGCTGCACCGCGGGGAGTTCAAACTCCTCTACGCCGCGCCCGAGCGGCTCATGCTCGAGGGCTGGGCGGAGAACCTCCGGGCGTGGAACGTCTCCTGCCTCGCCATCGACGAGGCGCATTGCGTGTCCGAATGGGGCCACGACTTCCGGCCGGAGTACCGCCAGCTCACCAAGCTCCGGTCCGCCCTGCCCACGGTCCCGGTCATGGCCGTCACCGCCACCGCCACCGACCGCGTCCGGCGGGACATCACCACCCACCTGCAGCTCCGGGAGCCGGCGACGTTTGTCGCGAGCTTCAACCGCCCGAACCTCACCTACCGCGTGGTGCCCAAGGACGAGCCGCTCAAGCAAGTCATCAATTTCGTCCGCCCGCGGGAGCACGAGAGCGGCATCATCTACTGCGCCAGCCGCGCCGCCACCGAGCGGGTGGCCGAGGCGCTGGCGGGACGCGGCTTCTCCGCGCGGCCATACCATGCGGGACTGACAGGCGAGGAACGCGCCGCGAACCAGGAGAGTTTTCTCCGCGACGACACCCGGATCATCTGCGCGACCATCGCGTTCGGCATGGGCATCAACAAGCCGAACGTCCGCTGGATCATCCACCACGACCTGCCGAAGAACATCGAGGGCTATTATCAGGAAACCGGGCGCGCCGGGCGTGACGGCCTGCCGGGCGACTGCCTGCTGCTTTTCAGCGCCGGTGACATCGCGAAGCAGACCCACTTCCTCGACGAGATCACCGACGAACAGGAACAGCAGGTCGCCCGCGCCCAGCTCCGGCAGATCGTCCATTACGCCGAGAGCGCCGGGTGCCGGCGGTCGGAACTGCTCGGCTACTTCGGCGAGCAATTCCCCCTCGACAACTGCGGCGCCTGCGACAACTGCCTCGAGCCCCGCGAGACCTACGACGGCACCATCGCCGCCCAGAAATTTCTCTCGTGCGTTTACCGAATCATGCAGCACAGCGGATTCAGCGTCGGGATGAACCACATCACCGAGGTCCTCACCGGCGCCGACACCGACAAGATTCGCCGCTGGGGCCACGACCGGCTCACCACCTACGGCATCGGCGCGGAGTTTAACCGCCCGCAGTGGGCCGCCGTCGGCCGCGAGCTCATCCGCCTTGGCTATCTCGCGATCGCCACCGGCGAATACGCCACGCTCGAGCTCACCACCGAGGGGCGCGACCTCCTGCGGACCCGGTCCTCTGTCACGCTCACGAAGCCCATGCTCGCGCCCAAGGTCCGGCGCATCGTGCACCGCGAAGGCGAGGTCGAGTGCGACGAGATCCTGTTCGAGCGCCTGCGCACCTTGCGCAAGCGGCTCGCGGACGAGCGTCGCGTGCCGGCCTACATCGTGTTCGGCGACACGACGCTGCGCGCGATGGCCCGCCATTATCCCGACCGCCTCGCCGCCATGGAAGGCATCCCCGGCATGGGCGAAAGGAAGCGCGCCGAGTTCGGCGAGATCTTCGCCGCCGAAATCGCGAGCTACCTGGCGACAAACTCAAGGCAGTCGTTCGGATAGCACGCTCCATTGTGCACAGGAGCAAACGGAAGTCGCGGAGGACAAAACCTCCGTTCCCTCCGTTTTCTCCTGTGAAAACCCTACTGCGTCCGTTTGAACCAGACTGACATCGCAGCCAGTCCGCGGTTGTTCCAGCTGTAGTATGGGATCGCGGTGAAGTGCTCAGCGCCGTCCGTCACGGCCAGCGTCGTGACGCCGCCCAGCAGCGCGGATTCCGGTCGGGGCTCGAAGGTCGCCCGCGGCGAAATGCCCAGGGTGGCCGGAGCCGGGTTGTCCGGCGTGCCTTCGGCGCAATAGAGCAGCGGGCCGCGCTCCACCGCCACCGTGCCTTGGACTGCCGTGATCTTCGGGTTCCCGTGCACGGTCTTCACCGGCATCGGTAGGTCCAGCTCGACGGTGTCGCCGGCCTTCCACTCGCGTTCGATTACGGCGAAGCCGTGGTCCAGCGTCGGGGTCAGCAGCTTGCCCGCCACGCGGACGGTCCACGCCGCGGCGGTTGGATCATCGTAGGCATACAGGTCCGACGGTACCGGCTGGCCGCGCACCCAGCTAGGAATGCGCACCCGGAGGACGAAGGTCCGGGGCTTCTCAGGGCTAACGGTGAGCCTCACCCTGCCCTGCCACGGGTAGTCAGTCGTCTGTTTCACCGTCACCCGACCACCGTCCAATGCGATCACCCCCTCGCTCTCGGCAAAGAAATTCACGTATAGCGAACGGTCACGCACGGCATAGAAATAGCCGGTGATCGCGGCCGTCGTGCGCATCAGGTTCGGCGGGCAGCAGGCGCAGCCGAACCACGGTGCGCGGCCGGCGAATCCATGGTTGAATTTCGCCACGCCGTCGTAGACCAGCGGATTCGGGTAGAAGAACCGGTCGCCCGTGAGGGATGCACCGCTGATGAAGCCGTTGAAGGTGACGCGCTCCAGCACGTCGAGGTACTTTGCGTTGCCGGTGAGGAGGAACATGCGGTGGTTCCACATCATGAACGCGATCGCGGCGCAGGTCTCGTTGTAGCCGTCGTTCGGCAGCTCGTAGTCCGCGCCATAGGCCTCGCCATCGCGATGCGCGCCAACCCCGCCTGTCAGGTACATCTTCCGGTCGGCGGCGCTCTCCCAGATCCGCTTGATCGCGTCCACGTACCGCGCGTCGCCCGTCAGGGCCGCGACGTCCGCCATGCCCGCGTACATGTAGTTCGCCCGAACCGCGTGACCCACCGCCTCCTTCTGGTTGATGACGAGCTCGTGCTGCTGGCTGTAGGCCTTTCCGCGCGGGCCCCGCGCCTCGAGGAAGATCTGGGCCAGGGCGAGCCAGCGCGCGTCGCCCGTCACACGGTAGAGTTTCGCCAGGCCCATCTCGATCACCTGATGGCCGGGCGCAATTCGGAGCCGACGATCGCCGAAGTCATGCCACACGAGCTCCGCGCTCCGCAGGCAGACGTCGAGCAGCGCCCGCTTGCCGGTGGCCTGGTAGTACGCGACGCCCGCCTCATACAGGTGGCCGAGGTTGTAGAGCTCGTGGCTGAAGGCCGGATCCTTCAGCCAGCGCTTCGGGTCGATCCACTCGTGCACCGGCGTGTCCGGATGCATTGTGCGGAACGAGTAGAGGTAGCCGTCCGGTTCCTGCGCCGCCGCGATGCGCGCAATGCAGGCGTCGAGCTGCTGCTCGAGCTCCGGGTCGCGCTTGAGGCTCAGCGTGTAGGCCGCGCCCTCGATGACCTTGTAGACGTCGGAGTCGTCAAACGGGTAGATGGTGACCGGCTGGTTCTGAAACGTCTTCTCGCCGGCCGCCCGGCGGCGCAGCGTCTCGGCGGCGAGGTCGAAGTTCTTCATTCGCCCGGTCTCCTCGCATTGGCGCAGCGCGAAGGGCACGGTCACGGTGCGGTTCACCTCCTGGCGGGCCTGCCAGAAGCCGCCGGTCACGCGCACGGCGGTGAACGGCACGGGCTGAACGGGATAGTCCTTGGCCGGCGCCGGCGCACCGAGCGTCGACAGGGCCACCAACGGGGTCACGAGACGGGACGACATGAGGATGGGAGGGGCCAGCGCATGTTCCCGCGCCGACCCGGCAGGTCGATTCGAATCGCTTCGAACAATCAGGTCGAGGCCGCCGGCTCCCACCTGTCCGCACGGCCTGGCCCACGCGACGAGAAGGAACCAGTCCTTTGCCACGGATCCAGCAGATTAACGCTGATGAGCCGATCCGATGCGGCGCCACTCTGTCGGCGGGATGAAATCGAGGAGAACCGGGTCCGGCGAAGATGACCCCGGATTTTCTCCAATGGCCGAGCGGACCTAGCATTGAGCGCAGCGCAAAGCGACGGTCCGCGAGGCATCGCCCGCCTCGTTCGTCAAATCTGCGAAATCCGCGATGGATCGAATATCCGCCCGGACAATAGCAAAACACCTCCTGCCGAACGGACCGAGATCCCCTCCGCCGTTCCTCAGCGCAGGAACAGCTTGTAGGCCTGGTTCTCGGTCTCGTCCGTATACCGGTAGCCCAGGGTCTTCAGGAACGACTGGAAGTCGGCCTGCTCCGCCGGCGGCACCTGGAGGCCGACCAGGACGCGCCCGTAGTCGGCACCATGGTTCCGGTAATGAAACAGGCTGATGTTCCAGTTCGGCGACATGGCATTGAGGAAGTTCATCAACGCGCCCGGCCGCTCCGGGAACTCCACGCGCAGCACGCTCTCGTTGCGCGCCAGGGCCGACCGGCCGCCGACCATGTGCCGGAGGTGCAACTTCGCCATTTCGTCGGTGGTGATGTCGAGCGTCCGGAAGCCGTGCCGCGTGAAATGCGCCGCGATGCGCCGGCTCTCCGCGCGGCCGGCCGTCATTTGCATGCCCACGAAAATGTGGGCCGACGCGGCATCCGCGATGCGGTAGTTGAACTCGGTCACGTTGCGGTGGCCGATCAGCGCGCAGAAGCGCCGCAGGCTGCCGGGTCCCTCCGGGATCGTCACCGCGAACACGCCCTCGCGGTGTTCGCCGACCTCGGCGCGCTCGGCGACGAAGCGCAGGCGGTCGAAATTGAGATTCGCGCCGCCGGCCACCGCCGCGAGGGTGGCGCCCTTGAGGCGGTGGCGCTCGACGAAGGCCTTCGCCCCGGCGACCGCCAGCGCACCCGCGGGCTCGAGCACGGCCCGGGTGTCCTCAAACACATCCTTGATCGCCGCACAGATGTCGTCCGTGTCCACGCGCACCACCTCGTCGAGGTAGCGGCGGCACAGCCGGAAGGTCTCCTGCCCCACCTGCTTCACCGCCACGCCGTCGGCAAACAGGCCGACATGGTCCAGGCGCAGGCGGCGACCGGCGCGAAGCGACTCGTACATGGCCGCGGAGTCGTAGGGCTCGACACCAATGACGCGGATCTTCGGGTTTACCCGCTTCACGTACGCGGCCATGCCGGCGGCGAGGCCGCCGCCGCCGATCGCCATGAAGATGGCATGGAGCGGGCCGGGATGCTGCTGCAGAATCTCCATCGCGATCGTGCCCTGGCCGGCAATGACATCGGGATCGTCAAACGGATGGACGAAGGTCAGGCCCTTCCGCTGCTCGAGGTCGCGCGCGTGGGAGTTGGCCTCATCAAAGGTGTCGCCGAACAACACGACCTCCCCGCCGCGGGCCTTAACCGCCAGCACCTTCACCTGGGGAGTCGTCACCGGCATGACAATCACGGCCCGGCCGCCGAGCCGCTTGGCCGCCAGCGCCACGCCCTGGGCATGGTTGCCGGCCGAGGCGCAGATCACGCCGCGGCGCAGCACCTCCGGCGAAAGCTGCGCCATCTTGTTGTAGGCGCCCCGGAGCTTGAACGAGAACACGCTCTGGGTGTCCTCCCGTTTCAGCAACAGCGTGTTGTTGAGGCGGGCCGAGAGGTTCGCCGCCTTTTCCAGCGGGGTCTCGCGGGCGACATCATACACGCGGGCCGTCAGGATCTTCTGGAGGTAGTCGGTCATGGGCGGTCGGAGGGACACCCCCTCCGGAGGGGTGGGTCTGACGGCAAAGAGCCGCCCTGTCCATGCGGATTTTCCCGCCCAAAATGAAAATACGGCGCGGGGCCGAATCCCAATGCCCCGCGCCACCCTCCCGCTAGAACCGCCACTCGACGCTGCCGTAGGCGGCGAAGCCGGTCGCGGGGTAGCCGTTCACCGGCTCGTATTTCTCGTTCAGCAGGTTCTCCAGCCGCAGCTTCACGGCCAGGCGCTCGTTCGCCTGCCACGCGGCGTATGCGCGCACGACCGTGTAGTCCTCGGCGTTGATCGTCAGGTACGTCGCGGCATCGACGTCCTGGCGGCCCGCGACCGCCACCACGCCCGCGCCGGCGGAAAACCCGGCCGGAAAGGTGTGGAGCACGTCCGCGCTGCCCGAGTTGCGCGGGCGGCGAAGGAGCCGGGTGTGCGAGTTGAGATTCTCCGCCTCGAGATAGGTGTAGGCCAGGCGCAGCTCGGTCGCCGCGCCGAGCGCGAGCTTCGCGCTGAACTCGACGCCGCGCGTGCGCGCCCGCTCGACGTTCCGCACCGTGCCGGGAAACACGCCGAAGTCGTAGACGATCAGATCGGTATAGTCGGTGTCGAACCAGGTCACGCTGGCCGTGCCGCCCTGGGCCGGCAGGTAGTAGTCCACGCCGGCATCCCAGCCGCGGGCCCGCTCGGGGTTCAGGTTCGGATTGCCCACGTAGAATGCGCTCTGGCCGTAGAGGTCGAGGAAGCTCGGCGAGCGGAAGGCCGTGCCGTAGCTGGCACGGAACTTCAGGCTGCGGCCCGCCGTCAGCCACGCCACGGTCCCGCGCCCGGTGGTGGCGCGGCCGAAGGTGTCAAAGTCGTCGCTCCGGAAGCCGGCCGTGAGATAGAGCTGGTCCACCGGCGTGATCTCGTCCTGCGCGAAGAACGCGAGCAGGGACTGGCTCTTGTCGATTTCGCCGAAGCCGTCGTTGCGGGTGTGGTTCCGCTCGCCGGTCACGCCGGCCGTGATCCGCTGGCGCTCCCAGCCGGTGAACGTCGCCTGCGCGTCCAGCACGGCGCGGCGGTTGCGCACGTCGGTGACCTGGGTCGGGAAGCCCGGGGTCGGGTTGGTCGACACAAAGTGCCGGTCTTGGCCGCCGAGGACGACATGCGCCTTCAGCGCGTCACCCAGCGTCGCATCCGTGAAGACCGTGCCGAGCACATTGTCCTCCTCGGCCAGGTTGTCGGGATCATTGGTGTAGCGGTCGCCCGGGTCGCCGTACCGGCCATGGAACCAGCGGAGGGTGGCGCCGCCCGCGACGCGCGCGCCAAGCGAGCGGTCCAGCCGCAGCGTCGTGTTGAAGCTGTCGAACGCATTGTTGGGCCGGGCATTGTCGGTGTGCCCGCCCTGCGCGGAAAAATTGTACGCCCAGTCCGCCTCGCCGCCCTGGGCCGCGACCGCACCCTGCCGGGTGCCGAACGTGCCGGCCTCGACCGTGATCCGCGCGCTTGGGGTGCCGCGACCGCGCTCGGCGCGCAATGACACGACGCCGCCGACCGCCTCGCCGCCATAGAGGGTGCTCTGCGGGCCGTGCGCGACCTCCAGGCTGTCGCAGGCGCCGGCAGACGCGCCGCCGAGGTAGACCTGATAATCGGTGTTCGGGTCGCTGAACCGGATGCCATCCACGAGGAACAGCGTCTGGTTGGAGTTGGCGCCGCGGAGGAAGAGCGACGCGCTGGCGCCCGGGGCACCCGACGGGAAGAGCGGCGCGCCCGGCACGCCGCCCAAGGCCTGGGCCAGCGAGGTGATTTGCCGGCGCGCCAGGTCCGCGGCGCTGAACTGGTCCACCACACTGCCGACCGTCTGCGGCGTGGCGGGGGTGCGCGTGGCCGTCGTGACGAACGGCTCGAGGACTGCGGGGGCAGCCTGGCCGCGCAGCAGCGCGGCGGACAGGCCGACGTTGAGGATCAGCAGGGCTTGGCGCGCGAGGCGCGCCAGCGGGGAGGTGTTCATGGATCTCTGCAGGACAACTCGGCAAGAGCAGAGACCCGCGGCGTTGCGACTGCGGACCGGCCACCCTCACCTTCATTTTGCGATGAAGTTTGGCGAATCAGCCGGCGGACTGGCTTGTCCGTCGGCAGCTCGCGTGAGCCTCCCGGGGCAGATATTCGGACTCCGCATTTGTGCCCGCCGCGCCCGAGATGCCAGGACCGCGGACCGACCCGGTCCCGTCCCGCAACCCGCGCGCGCCGCGCGCCTCGCCCCTTCGCCTTCACCCGCACTCGCGTGCCGATTGGCTTTCCCGCCGGGTCTGTCCGGCGGCAGGAGTTCGTGATGCGATACCGCAGCGCAACTGTGGCCGGTTCTCACGGCCTTCCCTGTGACCCAAGAGTTTCGGAAAGAACGCCAGACGCGCGAACGCTTGGGCCACGCCAGCGGCCCACGCAAGCAAATCATATATCAACAAATACAGCTGCATAGAT
>JAFEGX010000147.1 GCA_018239675.1 Verrucomicrobiota bacterium | reverse complement strand
CGAGGTCGCAGTCCTTCACCACCGCCGTGATCTTCTCCCGGTCCGCCTCGGCGGCCTCGCGGCCGAGGGCGGGATCGCCGCCCGCGCCAAGGCCGCGCGTGACGCTCATGCCGATGAGCACCTTGTCCTGCACCGGCGAGCTGGCGAGCGCCTGGTAGTCGGTGTTGACGACCGCGAGCTGGAGCCGCTCGAGGTTCTCCATCTTCAGGCGGTCGACGGCGTTGGAGCCGGCGCCGCCGACGCCCACCAGCTTGATCGCGATGCTGCGGTCGGTGAGGAGCGAGTGCTCGAGGGGAAGTTCGTTCAGGTCCATGGGCGCGTCAGGCTCCGGCGAAGAGGCGTTTCACGTTGGAGAGGAACCCGCCGCCGCGGCGGCCGGCCGGCGCGCGCTCGTGCTGGGCGCTGACCCCGTAGTACAGCAGGCCGAGGGCCGTGCTCTGCGTGGGATCGCGGAGGTTCTCCGCCACCCACGACGGGGCCTCGCCGAGGTGCGCCGGGACGCCGAAGACCTTGGCGGCGGCTTCAGCGATGCCCGCCAGCTTGGCGGTGCCGCCGGTCAGGACCACGCCGGCGGCGCAGGTCTCCGGGGCGAACGAGTGGCCGAGCTTCTTCTTCACGACCTCGAGCAGCTCCCAGGTGCGGGCCGAGGTGATCTGCTCGATGGTCTGCCGCGGGAACTGCCGGTCGCCGATGGAATAGTTGCCGTCGAGCCAGACCTTGTCGGCCCGGTCCTTCGCCTGCACCGCCGCCCGGCCGAACCGCAGCTTGAGCTTCTCGGCCTGGCCCGGCGTGAGCCGCAGGCCGATGCTCAGGTCGTTCGTGAGGTGCGAGCCGCCCACCGGCACCACGCCGGTCGTGTGCGGGCTGCCGTCGCGGTACAGGACGAAGTCGGTCGTGCCCGCGCCGATGTCGATGGCGAGCACGCCGTGCTGCCGGTCCTCGGAGGTCGTGACCATGTGGCCCGAGGCCAGGCTCGCGAGCACCAGCTCGCGGACCTCGAGGTTGAAGCCGCGGATCACGTGGATGTTGTCCGCCAGCCGCTGTTCCTGCCCGTGGACGGTCCAGTAGCCGACCTCCAGGCGCTGGCCGACGAGGTTCTCGGGATTGCCGGGCACCAGCCGGCCGTCGACGCGGAAGGGCCGGCGGATGTGGTGCACCACCATGCGCCCGGCGGGCAGCTCCTTCGACTTGGCGAGCTCGCTCACGGTGCGGACGTCGGCCGCGTCGATCATGTTGTCGGCCGACTTCACGTTCACCCACGCCTCATTGTAGAAGCCCTCGAGGTGCGCGCCAGTCTGGGCAAGGAACACGACGTCGATGCGCTCGTTGGCGTCGCGCTCGGCCTGCTCCAGCGCGCTGTGCGTGCACTCGGAAGCGGCCTTGTAGTCGACGACCGAGCCCTTGATCACGCCGCGCGACGAGCACTCGCCGTGGCCGATGATGGCCAGCTCGCGGCCGTTGTACTCGCCGACCAAGGCGGTGACCTTGGAAGTGCCGATCTCGACGGCGCCGATGAACAGCGAACGGGAACTCACGATGGGGAGAGGGGGTTCAATGCGGGTTGAAGCCGGTGAAAAGCGGGGCGCGGGGGACGGCGGGGGCCGGGCGCACGGGCGAATCCGGCGCGCCGTCGGCCGGGGACGCCGGGCTGAACGCCGCCGGGACCTGGCTGCCGATCGCGAGGTTGATCGCGCGGAGCGTCCGCTCCGGGTGCGCCTTCGCGGCGTCGAGGATCGCGTCGAGGTTGGCCAGCTGCCGGAAATAGTCCTCGTTCGTGCTGAACGTGATCAGCTGCCCGCCGCGCGTCGCGACCTTGATCTCGTGGTCCTTCGCCAGGAACTCCAGCGAGACGCTCCGCCAGTCCGCGTAGAGATGCTCCGCCTCGAGCTTCGCCTTGGCCAGCAGGTCCGCCACCGTCGCCATGTTGGCGACCGGCTGGAACACCCCGCCCTGCCGCGTGAGCCTGATCCCGGCGAGCCAGGGCAGGGTCTCGACCAGCTTTGGGTCGTAATTGACGCCCTCGAACACCGTGCCGTCGCGGGCCACCAGCAGCGTCCGGGTGTCATCCGGGCCGTCCGCCACCTGCAGCCGCGCGACCGGGGTGCGCTCGTTCAGGTTCACCGCCAGCGTGGACGGAAAATTCTTGGTCAGCGTCGCCGCGCGGACCTGCCCCGAGGCCAGCAGGCGGGTCCGGAGCTGGAAAAGGTCGAGGGACAGCAGGGACGTCCCGCGCGGGACGGCCAAGGTGCGGGACACCCACGCGCGGTCGAGCACGCCGTCGGTCACGAGGACTAGCTCCGACAGCGGCGCGGAGGGCACGGACGGTGCCACGCCCGGCTGGTCGCGGAGCGCCTCGGCCACCTCGAGCCCGCCCCAGGCGAGCAGCGCGACCGAGACGACCGTCCCGACGATCTTCAGCGTGCGCAGCATCGCGCGCCGCTTCCCCTCCGTCGACATCGCCCGATGGCTGACCGCCTGGGGGATGTCCCTCCAGTGGCGGGCGGGGGTGAGGTTGGATGGCAGCGGATTCAACGGGCGGCAGAGGCGGCGGCGGCCTGAAAACGCTGCACCGCGGGTGTGACCATTTCCCTGACCAAAGCCGTGAAATCCAGTCCCACGCAGCGCGCGCTCATCGGCAGCAAACTGGTCTCCTTCATGCCGGGCAGTGTGTTGATTTCCAGCAAATAAAGCTCGCCCGTGGCGGCCAGCATGAAGTCCACCCGCGCGTAGTCGCGGCAACCGCACGCCGCGTAGGCCGCCTCGGCCGCCCGCTGGGCCGCGGCCGTCGTCGCGGGTTCCAGCGGCGCCGGCGCGAAGTACTCCGAGGCGCCCTTGGTGTACTTGCTCGCATAGTCGTACACCCCGGACTTCGGGCGGATCTCCACCACCCCCATGGCCCGCTCGCCGAGCACGCCCACCGACAGCTCGCGACCGACGATGCGCTGCTCGATCAGCCAGGTCCCAGCGTTGATCCGGGCCAGGACCGAGCCCAGCGCGTCGCGGCCGGCCACCAGGCTGAGGCCGACGCTGCTGCCCTCGGCGTTGGGCTTGACCACGAGGTGCTCCCCGAGCTGCGCCACGACCGCCTCGACGCCCGGCTTCGCATCACCGCGGAACGCCAGGCCCTTCGGCACCCGCACGCCGCGGCCCGCCGCGGCCTCCTTCGTGCGGGTCTTGTCCATGGTCAGCGCGCTGGCCTCGACGCCGCAGCCGGCATAGGCCACGCCGGCCGCCTCGAGGAGGCGCTGCATTCCGCCGTCCTCGCCAAACGTGCCGTGCAGGGTCGAGAACACCACGTGGCGGCTCCGGTCCAGCCCGGGCGGGAGGGCGTTGGCGGTGACATCGAAGAGCCGGGTGGGAAACGAGCGCGCAAGCGCGGCGGCGCAGGCGGTGCCCGAGCCGAGGGACACCTCGCGCTCGGCGGAGGTGCCGCCGGCGAGAACAGCGATCACGGGAGGGTTCATAGGACGTCCTGCCATTGCCGGCCGTAGAGCAGCACCTCCGGCTCGAGGTCCACCCCCTTGGCCTGCCGCACCCGCGCGCGCACGCGCCGCACGAGCTCCAGCACGTCGGCGCCGGTCGCGGCGCCGCGGTTGATGATGAAATTCGCGTGGATGCGGGAGACCTCGGCGTCCCCCACCCGCTCGCCCTTGAGCCCGCTCTGGTCGATCAGGCGGCCGGCGGAATGGCCCGGCGGGTTCTTGAAGATGCAGCCCGCGCTCGGCTCGCGCGGCTGCGACTCCTGGCGCTTGCGCCGGTAGACATCGATCTGCCGGGAGACCGCCTCGGCCTCCGCCTGCGCGGCGGGACGCAGCAGCGCCCCGAGCGCGATCGCGTGGTGCAGTTCCGCGCAATGCCGGTAGTCCACGTGCATGGCCGCCTTCGGCATCAGGTGAACCTCCCCGTCGTAGGTCATCACCTGCACCTCCTCGACCACGTCGAACATCCAGCCGCCCATCGCGCCGGCGTTCATGCGCAGCGCGCCCCCGACGTTGCCCGGGATGCCCTCGAGGAACTCGAAGCCGGCGAGCCCGGCCTTGGTCGCGAGCCCGCACAGGTTCTTCAGCCGCAGCCCCGCGCCGGCCCAGATGCGCCCGTCCGGCCGCGGCTCGAATGCCGCCCAGGACTCGTGCGCCAGCGAAATCACCAGCCCGTCGACGCCCTCGTCGGGCACCACCAGATTGGACCCGCGACCCAGCATGAAGATGGGCACGCCGTGCACCTTCGCCGCCCGCAGCAGCGCCTGCAGGTCCGCCACCGACGCCGGCTCGGCATAGAGCCGCGCCGCGCCGCCGACGCGCATCGTCGTCTTCGTCGCCAGCGGCTCCTCGCGCCGCAATCGGGTCTCCGGCCGCAGCTGCCGCTGCGCCGCCGCCACGAATCCGTCCCAGCGCGCCGCCCGGGCGGCCAGCCAGCCCCGCGCCTTGCGGTCAATGTCCCCCGCGCCGACGAACGCAATCAAGTCCGCCGCCCGCACGTCGCGGTCGAGCGCGCTGAACAGCGCCTCGTCGGTCCGGTGATGCTCCACCGCCACCGCCCGGTCGAGCCGGTGGAACTCCGCCCGCAGGTCCGACGTCGTTCCGCCCGGCACCAGCGCCTCGCCCGCCGCGTAGACCTCGAGGAGATGGACCCGGTCGGCCGCCGCCAGCGCCGCCGCGAATTCGCCGCGGAACTGGGCCGTGCGGGTGTGCCGATGGGGCTGGAAGATCACGACCAGCCGCGCGCGGCCCGCGAGGCGGCCCCGCAGGCTGGCGAGCAGGGCCCGGATCTCCGCGGGATGATGCGCGTAGTCCTCGATCACCGTCAGGCCGCCCGAGTCCGGCAGCGGCGCCTGGCGCCGGCGCACCCCGGGAAAGTCCGCCAGCGCCTCCGGTACCAGGGCGGCCCCCATGCACGCGGCGGCGGCGAGCGCCGCGGTCGCGTTCGCGGCATTGAACTCGCCGCGCGTGCCGACGACGGCCGAGGCGAGCGGGAACTTCCCGCCCAGCGCCAGCACCTGCTTTCCGCCGGATTCGCTTTCGATGCGGCTGGCGTAGGTGGCCCCGGCCGGCCCGCCAAAGGTCGCGGCCGCGGGCGCGAGCCGCACCGAGGCCGCGCACGCCGCGTTCACCAGCGTCAGGCGGCGCGTGCGGCCAAAGAGCGCGGCGAAGGTCGCCTCGAGGTCGGCCCGCTGGTGGTAATGATCCGGATGGTCCCAGTCGAGGTTCACCGCGACCGTGATTTCCGGACTGAAGTGCTCGATCGTGCCGTCGCTCTCGTCGATCTCCGCCACGACCCAGTCGCCCGCGCCGGTCGCGGCCACCGGGGTGTCGTCGGCAAACAGCCCGCCCATGATCCAGCCGGCAGGAAACCCGGCCCGCCGCAGCGCGGTCACCAGCATCGCGGTCGTGGTGGTCTTGCCATGGGAACCGCACACGGCCACCAGCCGGCGGGACTTCACGACCTCGGCCAGAAGCTCGCCGCGGCGCACCAGCGGCAGGCCGCGGGCGGCGGCCGCCCGGAAGGCGGGGTGCGTGGGCGCGATCGCGGACGAATAGGCGACGAGGTCGCACTCGGCCGGGCGCGGACCCAGCATCACGCCCGCGCGCCCGAGCAGGGCCCGGACGTCGTCGGTCAGCGCGTCGTCCTCGCCCGACACGGTGAAGCCCAGCTGCGCCAGGTAGGATGCCAGCGGGGCGACGCCCATGCCGCCGACTCCCAGGCAGTGGATGCGCTGGACGGACCGGCCGAAGAGCGGGGGACGCGCGGGCTCATTCATGCGGTGGAGGGCACCGGGGCGGACGGCGCCGCCGGCGGCGGGCGGACGATTTCCTCGAGATCGGCGAGCATCACGCCCAGCGAGCTCTCGCGGTCCATGCGCTCGAGGTTCGCGCGGAACTGGCGCAGGAGCCAGTCGTTGAAGATCGTGTCCAGGACCTCGGCATGCAGCGCGGCCAGGAAGGCCTGGTCGACCACCACGCCGCCACCCTGGCGCTCGAAAAACGCGGCGTTGGCGCGCTGGTGGTCGTCGGCGGCATGCGGGTACGGCACGAGGATCGCCGGCGTCGCACACCGGATCAGCTCGGCCATGGTCCCGGCGCCCGCGCGGGCCACCACGAGGTCCGCGGCCGACAGCAGCTCGGCCACCTGGTCGCAGAACGGCGTGAACCGCGCGAGGATCGGCGCCCCGGTCTTGGTGCGGAGCTCCTGCCGCTCCTCGCCACCCTTGCCCAGCCCGGTCACGCAGTAGACCTGGATGCCCTCGGCCGCGAGCAGCGCGAGCTTGGCGCGGGCCCAGTCGTTCAGCGGGCCGGCGCCCTGGCTCCCGCCGAACACCACCAGCACCTTCTGGTTCGCATCGAGGCCGAGGGCGGCCCGCGCGGCGGCCTGCGGCCGGCGGCGGATCTCGCGCCGGACCGGCATGCCGGCATAGCGCGTGGCCGCGGCGCGCACGCTGGGAAGACGGATGCCCGTGGGCAGGTAGACCCGCCTGGCCAGGCGGCCGAGGACGCGAATCGCGAGGCCCGGGACCCGGTTCGACTCATGCAGCGCCACCGGCACGCGGCAGAACCAGCCGGCCAGGACAACCCCGGCCGAGGTGAATCCGCCGAAAGCGACCACGCCGTCGGGCCGCGCCCGGCGCACGAGGCGGAGACAGAACAAAAATCCCTGCAGCTGCGTGAAACCGAAGCGCACCAACCGAACCGGCGACCACGAGAATCCCGTGCCCGGCACGCGCAGAAACTTGAACTGGGCATACTTCTCGATCAGCCGCGCATCGACCTTCTTCTGGCTGATCAGGAGCGTCACGGTGTGCCCGCGATCGACCAGCCCCTCGGCCAGCGCGATCCCCGGCGCCAGGTGGCCGCCCGTGCCGCCGCAGGAAATCAGGAATGTGCTCATGGGAGGGAAGAAAATTCCAAACGCCAAATCGCCAAACGGAATGCGGGTTGATGAGACTGATAGAGACCAAACACTTTGCCGCGTTTAGCACCTGGGTCGGCCTCAGGTTTTTTTTGGCAGTTGGCGGTTTGGAGTTTGGCGTTTTCTAAACAAAAACCTCCTCCATCGCGCGGCTCCGGCCGCCGAGCGTCGCCCGGCCCCAGGTCCGCTGCGTGTTGAGCAGGATGCCGAGCAGCATGCCCATCAGCAGGAGGTTCGACAGGCCCGCGCTGATGAAGGGCAGCGACATGCCCTTGGTGGGAAAAATGCCCGTCACGACGCCGAGGTTGATGATGGCCTGGAGGCAGATCATCAGCAGGCAGCCGGTCACGAGCAGGTACTGGAAGAGATTGGGCGCTCGCCGAAGGTGGATCAGGCCGGCGACGAACATGATCGTGAAGAGCACGACCACCCCGAGCGTAAACCACAGGCCCAGTTCCTCGCCGACGACGGCGAAGATCATGTCGGTGTGCGCCTCGGGCAGGAAATTGAGCTGCTGCCGGCCCTGGCCGAGTCCCGCGCCATCGACGCCGCCCGCCGCGAACGCCGCGAGCGACTGGTACAGCTGATAGGTGCCGGCGTTCTTGTTGCCCTCGACATCCATGAACGCGGTCAGGCGGCGCAGGCGGTTCGGGTTGTGGATGATCAGCACGGCGAACGCGATCGCCACCCCGCCCAGCGTCGGCAGGATGTAGCGCCACTTCGCGCCGGCGAGGAACAGCAGGACGAGCCCGACCGCCACGACCAGCGCGGTGGTGCCAAAGTCGGGCTCGAGGATGATCAACGCGGCGAACGACCCGATGAGGCCCAGCGGCACGAGGTAGCCGTGCTTCAGGCTCCCGAGCCGCGTCTGGTTGATCGCCAGGTAGTGCGCGAGGCAGAATACCATGGCCAGCTTGGCGAACTCGGAGACCTGCAGCCGCGCCGCGCCGAGACCCAGCCAGCGCTTGCTGCCCTTCACCGCGATGCCGACGTGCGGAACCAGCACCAGGGCAAGCATGACGAGCGTGATCCCGGCGATCCACCACACGTGCTTCCGCAGGTAGTCGAGGTTCAGCCGGCTGAACACCAGGCACAGCACCGCCGCCGCGACCACCCCGGCAATCTGCTTGTTGAGGTAGAAGTACGGCCCCTGCTTGTAGGACGCGCTGGCGCTGAAGAGGATCGTGAGGCCCAGGATCGTCAGCGCGATCGCGCACACGACGATGATGGCCACGGGATTGACCACGAAGCGCGCCCGCGGCGCCGGGGGCGGTAGGTCAAACGCCATCGCTCAGGGCTTCTTCGGGGAGGGATTGTCTTCGACCGTGATGACCGGCGCGTCGCTGCCGGCCTTGGCGGCCGGTCCGGCGTCGGGCGCATCGGTGGAGACCCGGATCGTCGGAATTTCCGGCGGGGTCGCCGCGGTGGTGGTCGCGGCCTTGGCCGCCCGGCCGCCCCGGCCCGCGGGCGCCTGCCAGCCGGGGACCACAAGCTCCATGCCCGGGCGGATCTTGGCCGGATCCGCGATGTTGTTCGCGGTCGCAAGGTCACCCATGCGCACGCCGTACTTCCGGGCAATGGCGCCGAGGGTCTCGCCGGCCTTCACCGTGTGCTTCACCGCGTCGGCCGAAGGAGTCGCGGGCGCGGCGGCCGCCGGGGCCTTCGCCTCCTCGCGGACCACGTGGGCCGCGGCGGTGCCGGGCGGCAGCGCCTTGCCCGGAATGATGAGCTTCTGGCCGACGCGCACGGAGGAGCCGGCCTTCAGGTTGTTGGCGGCGGCGAGGTCCGAGACCGCGACGTGGTGCTTCTTGGCGATGGTCCACAGGCTGTCGCCCCGCCCGACCAGGTAGGTGGTCGCGGGCGTCACGTCGGCCACGGGCTCGGCCTCGAGCGCGCCGGCGGCGGGCGTATTGGGCCGCGTCGGGCTGAAGCGGATCGTCGGCGACGACGCCACCGCCGGGGCGTTCGGGTCGAAGCCGCCGGGGCCCGTGATCACCGGCGAGTCGGCGGACGCGGCGGCGGTCGGAACAGTGATGGACGGGGAGGCGGCCGGCTCTGCCTTGGCGACGGTGTCGGCCGGCGTCGGCGCGGGCTTGCTCGTGGAACTGCAGCCGGGATTGGCGAAGATGAGGATCAGGGCGAACACGTGGACTCCGACCACGGCGCCGAAAACTTTGAGCAGTTTCATGGGATGAAGTGTTGGTGGGTTGCGGGGGCGGAAGCTATCTCAAATTGGCCGGCGCGCGGAGGTCGCGCACGAGTCGCTCGAACTGGTCGCCGCGGTCCTCGTAGTTCCGGAACTGGTCGAAGCTCGCGAAGCCCGGGCTCAGCAGCACCTGCTCGCCCGGCTCGGCCAGCTCGGCGGCGCGGCGGACCGCCTCCGCCAGCGACGCGCAGGCGGTGTGGGCGACGCGGAAGGTCGAGCAGTGGAAGGCCAGCTCGGCGCCCTGCTCGCCGATCAGCAGGGCGTGCTTCACGCGCGGGGCGATGCGGTGGACGAAGCCGGCCAGGTCGCCGCCCTTGCCCTTGCCGCCCGCGATCAGGACCACCGGCGCCGGGAACCGGGCCAGCGCGGCCTCCACGGCGTGGAAATTCGTGGCCTTGGAGTCGTTCCAGTACGTGACCCCCTCCTGTTCCATCACGCGGCTGAGGCGGTGACGGCCCAGCGTGAAGGTTTTCGCCGCGGCCAGCAGAATCTTCTCGTCGAAGCCGGCATGCCGCCACCACGCCGCCGCGAGCAGGTAGTTCTCCCGCTGCGGGTACTCGGCGAACACCGTGCCGGCCAGCCGCGGGTCGGCCGGCTGGCCCTCGCTGGCCACCGCCGCGGCGGCGGGCAGCGGACGGTCGAACCGCGCCGCAAAGCGCTGCACCGTCGTGCCCGCAAACACCGCGCCGGCCGTCGTGCGCGTGACGAGATTCCACTTGGCCGAGAAATAGGCCTCGAGTCCCGGATGGCGCTCCAGGTGGTCCTCGGCGAAATTCGTCCAGAGCGTCGCGTCGGCGTGGAAGTGCCGCAGCGCCTCGGCCTGGAACGAGCTCACCTCGCAGACCGCGTAGCAGTCCCGCGCGGCGCCCGGCGCATGGCGGTTCGGGTGCTGGGCCGCCAGCCGCTGCAGCGCGGAACCCGGCGCGGGCAGGAGACCCGAGCCGACCTCGGCGACCAGCCGGGTGAACGGATGGCCGATGTTGCCGGTGGCCACGGCGGTCCGGCCGGCGGTGCGGAGGGCGTGGGTCAGGAACTCGGTCAGCGTCGTCTTGCCGTTCGTGCCCGTGACCGCCACAAGCCTCCCGCCCCAGCAGAGGGCGGCGAAATCCAGCTCGGCGAGCACCTCGGCGCCGGCCCCGCGGGCGCGCGCCAGCCACGGATGCTCGGGCGCGAAGCCCGGCGAGAACACGACGAGGCCGTGGCCGGACGCCGCCCGGGCGGTGAACTCGGCCCCTTTCTGGTCGTAGACCCGCGACGTGCCGCCGAGCGCCGCCACCAGCGCCTGCACGCCCTCGCCGCTCACGCCGCCGCCGAGCACGGCGACCGGTTGGCCGAAGCGGGGCTTCAGGAGCGGTGGCAGGTGAAGGGACATGTCAGCGGAGCTTCAGCGTGCCGAGCCCGGCCAGCGCGCAGATGAGCGAGAGCACCCAGAAGCGGAGCACGACCTTCGTCTCCGGCCAGCCCTGCTTCTGGAAGTGGTGGTGGATCGGCGCCATGAGGAAGAACCGCTTCCCCTCGCCCGTCGGGCTGAGGCGCCGGGTGTACTTGAAATAGCCGACCTGGATGATGACGGAGACCGCCTCCCACACGAACACGCCGCCCACGATCACGAGGGTCAGCGGCTGCTGGACCATGAAGGCGATCAGGCCGATCAGGCCGCCGATCGCCAGCGAGCCCGTGTCGCCCATGAACACCTCGGCCGGATGCGAATTGTACCAGAGAAACGCCAGGCCGGCGCCGACCAGCGCGCCGCACAGCACGGTCAGCTCGCCGGTGCCCGGGACATAGCTGATCAGGAGATAGTCGGAGATGATGACGTTGCCCGCGGCATACGCGAGGATCCCGTAGACCAGCGCGACCGAGATCGTGCACCCGATCGCCAGGCCGTCGAGACCGTCCGTGAGGTTGATCGCGTTGCTGAAGCCCACGAGCCACAGGTAAACGAAGACAAAGAGCGCGGCAATCGGCAGGCTCGCGATCACCGGGTGCTTGATGAACGGTACCCAGAGCTCGCGGATCTTGGTGGCGCTCACCGGGTGCGACAGCAGCGCCGCGAGCGCGAGGATCGTGATCAGGGTCTGCCAGACGATCTTCTCGCGCGACGAGATGCCGTCGCGGCTCCGCCGGATCACCTTGAGGTAGTCGTCGCGGAATCCGACCGCCGTGAGCGACGAGTACACGAACAGCGCGACGCAGACCCAGACGTTGGGCGCGGCCCAAAGGAAGGAACTGAAGAAGACCGCGATGAAGATGAGCAGGCCGCCCATGGTGGGCGTGTTCTTCTTGTCGAAGCGCCGGGCAAGGTCCCCCGTGCGGTCGTCGTCGTAATGCTGGCCAAACTTCAGGTGGCGGAGCCGGCGGATGAGGCCCGGGCCGATCAGGAAGCCGATCAACGCGGCGCACACCGCCGCGCCGATCGTGCGGAAGGTCAGCGAGTGGAAGATGCGGAGCGGCCCGAAGACCGACTCGTAGTTGGCGAGGAAGCTAAGCATGCGCCACCTCCGCGGCCAGCGACGCGACCGCCCGCTCCAGCTGGTACTTGCGGCTGCCCTTGAGGAAAACCGCGCCGTGCCACGCGGCCACCTCGGCCGCGATGGTCTCGATGGCGGAAGCGATCTGGATCTGCCGGGTGAAATCCCCCTGCTCGAGCACGCCCGCGCAGACCTCGTTGGCCTGCGGGCCGATCACGATCATCCGGTCGTCCCCGCGCAGGTTGAGTGCCCGCCCGAGCGCGCGGTGGAGCGCCGGCGACTCGGCGCCCAGCTCCTCCATGCAGCCGAGGACGTAGAGCCGCGGCTCGCCCGCCGGGGCCACCGCCTGGAACGCGGCCAGCGCGTCGGCCATCGAGGCGGGATTCGCGTTGTAGCAGTCGAGGTAGAGCAGCCGCCCGCCCTCGCGCCGGATCTCGCCGCGCAGCCCGGCCGGGCCCCAGCCCGCCAGGCGCCCCTGGAGCAGCTTCGGCTCGACGCCCAGCCGCAGCGCGGCGGTCAGCGCCAGCGCGGCGTTCTGCGCCATGCCGTCCGAGACCCGCGCAAGCTTGAACATCACCGGCGGCGGCGGGCCGTAGGCGATGACGATCACGGTCTCATGGCCGCGCTGCAGGACGTTGAAATGGATGGTGTGCGTGGGCTTCGTCGCCGGCCGCAGCACGTCGGAGCGCTCCAGCACCAGCTGGTTCACGAACATGTCCGAGAACGGCGCGTAGTGGGTGCAGGACTTCGGGAAGATCGCGACGCCGTCCGGCCGCACCGCGGCCGGCAGGACCGCCTTCTCGCGGGCGACGCCCTCGAGCCCGCCCAGCGCCTCGGTGTGCGCCGCCGCGACCAGGGTGATGATGGCCACGTCCGGCTCGATCATGTCGGCCAGCGGCTTCATCTCGCCTGGCGCGCTGATGCCCGCCTCGATCACCGCGAACCGGTGCCGCGCCGGGTCGAGCTGGGTCAGGGTGAGCGGGACCCCAAGGTGGTTGTTGAGGTTGCCCGCGGTCGCGAGCACGCCGCCGGCCTCGCCGCCGAGCAGCCGGGCGAGCAGCTCCTTCGTCGAGGTCTTGCCCGCGCTGCCCGAGATGCCCACCACCGGACCGCGGAAGGCCCGCCGGTGCGCCCGCGCGATCGCCTGGAACGCCGCCAGCGGGTCCGCCACCACAAGCTGCGGCAGGCTGAGCGCGGGGTTGGCCGCCGCCACCAACGCCGCGGCCGCCCCCGCCGCCTGCGCCGCCGGGAGAAACTCGTGACCGTCGCGCTTGTCGGTCCGGAGCGCGACAAACACCTGGCTGGCGCGCAGCTGGCGGGTGTCCTGCGTGAAGCCCGTCAATGGCGCCGCCGGCTCCGTGGTCCAGCGTCCGCCGGTCCACGTCGCCAATTGGCCTGGAGCAAAGGACGGCATCAGGTTTTGAGCGCCTTGATCCCGATGAGTTCCCGAACGACCTGCCGGTCGTCGAAGGGGATCACGGTGTCGGCAAATTCCTGGTAGCTCTCGTGGCCCTTGCCCGCGATCAGCAGGCAGTCGCCCGGCCGGGCGGCGTCGAGCGCGAGGCTGATCGCGCGGCGGCGGTCCTCGGTCCACGAGATCTTGTCCGGCGCGGTGACGCCGGCCTTCATGTCCCCGAAGATCTGGGCGATGGCCTCGCTGCGGGGATTGTCCGCGGTGGCGAAGGCGAAGTCGGCGAAGTCCTGGACGGCCTTCACCATCAGGGGCCGCTTGGTCCGGTCGCGGTTGCCGCCGCAGCCGAACACCACGAACAGCCGGCCGGGGGTGATGGCCCGGAGCATGCCGAGCGCGTTCCGCAGGGCGTCGTCGGTGTGGGCGTAGTCGACCAGCACGTTGAACGGCTGGCCCTCCTCGATCCGCTCCATGCGGCCCGGGACGCCGGCGAAGCCCCGCAGCCGCGCCAGGAACACCCGCGGGTCGCGCCCCAGGCCCCACGCCGCGGCCACCGCGGCCAGGAGGTTGCTGACGTTGTACCGCCCGATGAGCGGCGAATCGAGGTCCATCGTTCCGCCCGGCCAGACTAGCCGGAAGGTCGTGTTCTTGAAATTGAGGGCCACCTGCTCCGCCCGCACCTGGGCGGCGGGCGCCTCGCCAAACGTCACGGTCTTCACTCCCGCCGGGATGCGCCCGGCCAGCTGCGCGCCGTAAGGGTCGTCCAGGTTCACCGCGGCCACCTTGGGCAGCGAGCCCGTGGCGCCGGTGAAGAGCTTCGCCTTCACGTCAAAATAGGCCTCGAGCGTCTTGTGGTAGTCGAGGTGGTCGCGGGTGAGGTTGGTGAACACCACCGCGCCGAACTGCAGCCCGAGCACGCGCTGCTGGTCGATGCCGTGCGAGCTCACCTCCATCACCGCATGCCGGCAGCCCGCGTCGCGCATCTGCGCCATCATGCCGTAGATGTCGAGGGACTCCGGCGTCGTGCGGAACGACGGCACCGTGCGCGCGCCGAGGTCGTAGTTGATCGTGCCCAGGAGGCCGACGCGCTGGTCGCCGTTGAGGAAATGCTTCAGCAGGTGGGTAACCGTCGTCTTGCCGTTGGTGCCGGTGACGCCCACGACGTTCAGGTCGCGATCGGGAAACTTGTAGTAGCGCTGCGCGACACGGGCCAGGGCGGTGCGGGCGTCGGCGACCTCGATGAAGGTGACGCGGGCCGGGGCGTGGGCGGGAAGCTTCTGGGTGACGATCGCAACGGCGCCGCGGCTGATGGCCTCGTCGATGAATGAGGCGCCATCGGTGCGACGGCCGGGGAGGGCGAAGAACAGGTTGCCGGGGACGACCCGGCGGCTGTCGATGGCGAGGCCGGAGATCGGGCGGTCGAGGCCGCCCCGGCTGGCGAGGATCTCGCCGTCGGCAAAGTATTCGGACAGTTTCGGGGCCATTTTGAAGACGCGGTTGAGGGCGAGCGTCTCGCGGCGCGTGCGGCGGGCCGGGCGCGGCGAGAACGCGTGGATCAGGGCGGCGTTGGAGGTGAGGTAGCCGATCATCGGCGGCCTCCTTCCATCGCGAGCACGGAGCGGCCGGCGGTGTCGTAGACCGGCTTGATGTCGAGGTACGGGATCAGCCACTCGGCGAGGTGCTTGAAGGACGGCGCGGCGACCTTGGCGCCGTAGGCCACGCCGTTCGGCGCATGCGCGTCGGCGTCGTCGACGATCACCGAGATCACGACCCGGGGGCGGCTGGCCGGCAGGAAGCCGACAAAGGAGGCGACGTGGTGCGTCGTCGAGTAGACCAGCTTGGTGCCGCCGCTCGGCAGCGGGACCGGCACCAGCTTCTGCGTCGTGCCCGTCTTGCCCGCGACCTCGAAGTTCGGAATCGCCGCCTCGGGCGCAGTGCCCTCCTTCGTCGCAACCCCCTCGAGCATCTGGGCCATGATGCGCGCCGTCTCCTCGGAGATCACTCGCTGCTTCACGACGGGGCCGTAGCGGTAGACGACCTCGCCGGAGGCGTCGGCAATCTGGCTGATGATCTGGGGGCGGAGCAGGTAGCCGCCCGAGGCGATGACGCTCATCGCCATCTGCATCTGGAGCGGCGTGGCCGCGACCGAGTGACCCATCGGCATGCGCGTGATCGTGAGCCCGTCCCATTCCGACGGCGGCTTCAGGTCGCCGCTGACCTCGCCCCCGACCGGGAAGCCGGTCTTCTGGCCGAAGCCGAACAGCCGGGCGTACTCGTAGAATTTGTTCTCCCCCACCCGCATCGCGAGCTGCGCGGCGCCCTTGTTGGACGACCTGGCGATGATCTCGCTAACGCTGAGCGCATGGTCATAGTGATGGTCGTCGCGCGGCAGGCCGCGGACGCGGCCCTTGTACTCGATGCTCTCCAGGCCGCAGTCGAAGCGCATGCCTGGCGTCACCGCGTGCTCGTTCAGGGCGGCGGACGCCGCGACGATCTTGAAGACCGAGCCGGGCTCGTATTGGTCGGCCACCGCGGCGTTCTTCATCGCCTCCTCCTGCTCCTTCGGCACACGGTTGTACTCGTTGAGGTTGAAGCTCGGGTAGTTGGCCATCGCCAGGATGAACCCGGTCCGCGGGTCGCTCACGATGATGGTCGCCTTCGCCGGCTGGTACTGGCGCGCAATCGCGGCCAGCTCCTCTTCCGCGTGGTACTGGATGTTGCTATCGATCGAGAGCGTGACCGAGTAGCCGTCGGACGGCGGCACGTCGCGCGTCCGGAACTGCGCCAGCTCGCGGCGGAGGCCGTCACGCTCACCCTCGCGCCAGCCGTCGCGCCCGTGCAGGAAGAAGTCGGCGTAGCGCTCGATGCCCGCGACGGGGTCGCCCTCCCGGTTCACGTAGCCGACCACGTGGGCCGCCAGGCCGTCGTGCGGGTAGGCGCGGCGAAACACGCGCTGGCCGTAGACGCCCCGGACGTCGAGAGTCTGGATCTTCGCGTAGGTGGATTCCTCGACCGTCTCGCTCAGTTTCGCCCAGCGGATCAGCCGGCCGCCGTGCTCGTCCGCTGCGTCGTCGAGCACGGTGTCATCGCCCGGCTTGGCGGCCTCGGCCGCGGTGGCGGTGGCCGGCGGGGCGATCGCGGCGGTGACGGCGGCGGCCTTCGCCGGCGAGAAGGTGATCACCAGGTCTGGCGACGGTACCGCCGGCGAGGCGGGAACCGGGGTCGCCGCGGCGGGCGGACGAGACTTGGTGAGCAGGATGCGGCGGAGGTCCTCAAGGGGCATCCCGATCAGCTCGGCCAGCTGCGGCCATTTCTTTTCGTCCTCCGGGCGGAGGGACTGGGGGTCGACGCCAAGGACGATCAGCGTCCGGCTCGTCGCGAGGATCTTGCCCTGGGCGTCGAGGATGTCGCCGCGGCGGGCGTTTTCGACGATGATCTGGCGGCGGGCGCGGTCCACATAGCGCACCAGCTCGTCCCGGTCGATCACATGGAGGTATACCAGCCGCGCGCCCAGTGCGGTGAAGCACACCATCATCCCCGCCGCGAGGAGGACGATGCGGTAGGTGGAGGCAAACCCCTTGGACATGGGACTCAGGGCGTCAGGCCGGCGAGATGGAAGGACACGGCCACCGGCGCGGCGCCGTCGTTGAAGAGGTCGCGGTTGTGCTTGGCCGCGAGCCGGCGGACCGGGTCGCCGGGGAGATCGACAAACTGCTCCTTGGTCGGGTTCACCAGCCCCAGGCCCCAGTCGGCGTTGCGCTGCAGCAGGACGCCCGGCGTCTGCTCCGCCTCGATCAGCGCGGTGTTTTCGGTTGCCCGGCGCTCGAGCTCCGCGATCTTCGCGTCGAGGACTTTCGTGGCGTTGGCCGTCTGCGAGATCTGGTGGCGCATCCACACCGTGCCGAGGCCGATCGAACCGCTGAAGCAGATCATCACCAGGGTGTAGACCAGCAGCTGATTCACAAAGGCGTGGGTGGAGGAGGCTTTCATGTGGAGCGGTTCAGGGCGGAGGAAAAGGCGTCAGAGCTTGCGCAGCGCGCGGAGCTTCGCGGACCGGCTGCGCGGGTTGGCGGCAAGCTCGTCGTCCGCCGGCGTCACCGGCTTCCGCGTGAGCGGCTCGGCCAGCTTCACGCGCAGGTCCTGCGGCGTGGCATCGCCGGCGTCCACCGGCTGGCCGCACTGGCGGCGGAAAAACTGCTTCACCGGGCGGTCCTCGAGCGAGTGGAAGCTGATCACGCAGAGCACCCCGCCCGCCCGGAGCTTCGCGAACGCCGCCGGCAGGGCGCGCTCGATCGCCCCGATCTCGTCGTTCACCGCGATCCGGATGCCCTGGAAGGCGCGGGTCGCCGGATGGAGCCGGGAGGCATGACGGTCGCGGGCCGGGATCGCGTCGGCGATCACCGCGGCCAAGGTGGTGGTCCGCGCCAGCGCACCCGTGCCCCGGGCCGCGAGCAGCGCGCGCACCACCCGGCGCCAGTGCGTCTCCTCGCCAAAGTCGCGGATCGCCCGGACCAGCATCTCCTCGGTGGCGGTCTCGAGCCAGCGGGCCGCCGGCACCCCGCTCCGGGGGTCCATCCGCATGTCCGCCGGGGCGTCATGGCGGAAGGAGAAGCCGCGGGCCGCGTCGTCCAGCTGGAACGACGACACCCCGAGGTCGAAAAGCGCGCCGTCAAACCCGTCGGCCGGCAGGTCGGCCAGCCGGCCGAAGTCCTGGCTCACCAGTTCGAGCCGGCCCGGGAACTCGGCGGCCAGCGCGGCGGCGCGGTCCTGGGCGGCGGGGTCGCGGTCAAAGGCGGTCACGCGCACGTCCGGGGCGGCGGCGAGCAGGGCCCGCGTGTGGCCGCCCCCGCCGAAGGTCGCGTCGAGGTAGCGGCCGTGGGCCTGGGGCGCGAGGAATACCAGCACCGCGCGCAGGAGGACGGGCTGGTGGCCGGGCGTCATCGTCGCAAGCGGGGCGTCAGCGGGCGCCGTGGGCATAGGAGGCGGACCGGGCCGGCGCCGGCTTGCGCACGACGAGGCGGAGGACGAGACAGTCGCGGACGCGGGGGGTGACCACGGCGGCGGGGAACGCGATGCCGGACTCGGCATCGATCCACGCCGGAAAGGCCGGGCGCAGCGCGAGCGCGGCGGCGACCTTGCGCAGTGACGCATGCACTGCGGAAACCTTGGCTTTGGCGGAACTCTTCATGATCAAAGTCCGATGCGGCGCATGAGGTCGCCGAAGTTCTCGCCGGACGTGCGGTCCTCCACCTTGGTCCACCGGGCGGGCGCGTAGATGTTGAACTTCGTCAGCGAGCCGACGAGGACCGCGTCGCGCTTGATGCCCGCGTGCGCCAGCAGCGCCGCGTCGAGCATGATGCGCCCGGCCTTGTCGAACGAGAACGACTGGGTCTGCGCGAAGAACCGCGCGACAAAATCCTGGCCCGCACCGTCGCTGAGCGCCATCTGCGCCACCTTCGCGTGCAGCTTCTCCACCTCGGCCGGCGGCAGCACCGCGACGTAGCCATCCGGGTGCGGCGTCGCGAGGAACTGTTCGTCCTCCGCATGCGCCGAGCGCCACGCCGACGGGATCGTCAGACGACTCTTGTCGTCGAGCGTGTGCCGGAAAAGTCCGGTGTAAAAAGCTCTGCCTGATTGCGCCATGTGGGGTGCGGGGCGCCATTTGCCCCATAACGCCCCATTTCAACCCATTTTAACCCACAACCGTCAAGCCGATACGCGTGAAAATCCCGAGAATTTATTCACAACTTGCCCACGGCCCGCGCGGTGTCGGCGGACGGTGGAAAAGCGCCGCGGACGAGGCCGGCTGGTACGGGAGCTGCAAGGGACCGCTCGTGCTCGTGCTCACCGCCGATTTCCCGCCCGGTCCCGGCAGCCCGCCGGCGCCGGGACGCGAGTATTGGCTGGCCCGTCCAGCCTCCGCGGTCCGGGAGCTGGCCGAGGTGACGGCGGTGGTGCTCGGGATCGCGTTCGCCGGCTGGTTCGCGCCCGTCACCTACCACGTCTTCGGCTACGTTTACCTCTTCGCGGTCATCGCCCTCAGCCTCCGGGTGGGCCGGTGGCCGGTGCTGTTTGCGGCGGTGGCCAGCGCCGTGGTCTGGAACTACGTGTTCATCCCGCCGCGGCTCTCGTTCTCGGTCCTCGACTTTGACGACAGCCTGATGCTGGGCACCTACTGCTTCGCCGCGCTCATCGGCGGACAGCTCACGGCGAGGATCCGGGCGCAGGAGCGGACCGAACGGCAGCGCGAGCGGCGCGCGAGCGCCCTGCTCCACCTCAGCCGCGCGCTGACGGCGGCGCGCAGCTTCGACGAGGCCGCGGCGGCGGCGCTGCGCCAGGCCGATGGGCTGTTTTCCGCCCGCACCGCGCTCCTGCTCGCCGGCGAGACCGGCGAGCTGGCACCCCACCCCGCGGGCTCGTATCCCCTCACCGCCGCCGACGCCGCGGCGGCGCCCCGCGCCCGGCACGCCGGCGTGGCAGTCGGCCGCCTCGCCCATCCCGCCGATCTGGCACCCGCCCTGCACGTGCCGCTGCGCCGCGCCGAGCGCGCCCTCGGCGTCTTCGTGGTGGCCCTGCCCGCCGCGGTCAGGTCGCTCACCCTGCCCCAGCGGGACCTGATCGAGGCGTTCGCGGCACAGATCGCCCTGCTGGTCGAGCGCGAGCAGCTGCGCGCCGCCAGCGAGCGCGAGCGGCGGCTCGCCGAGTCGGAACGCCTGCACCGGACGCTGCTCGACTCGGTGTCCCACGAGCTCAAGACGCCGCTGGCCGTGCTGCGCTCCGCCGTCGAGCGCCTCGAGGCTGCCCCCGGCGGGCCGACCACGGTGCTGACCGCCGAGATCCGCACGGCCGCGGCCCGCCTCGACGACACCGTGGCGAACCTGCTGCACCAGACGCGGCTCGAGAGCGGCGCGGTCCGGCCCCGCCTCGACTGGTGCGACCCGCGCGACCTGATCACTGCAGCCCGCCGGCGCGCCGGCGACGCGTTGGCGAACCGACCGGTCACGCTGGAGATCGAGCCCGACGTGCCACTGGTGCGCACCGACGCCGTGCTCACGGAACATGCGCTCGCGAACCTGCTCCTGAACGCGGCGCGCCACACGCCGGCGGGCAGCGCGGTGCGCATCGCGGCCCGCTGCGACGTCGTGAACCCGCGGCTGCGTCTGGAGGTCGGCGACCGCGGCCCAGGCATCCCGGTCGAACGGCGGCGCGACCTGTTTCAGAAGTTCCAGCGCGGACCGCGCGCGCCGGCCGGCGGCCTTGGCCTTGGTCTTTCGATTGCGCGCGGCTTCATGCTCGCCCAGGGCGGTGACGCGGTGGTGAGCGACGAGCCTGGCGGCGGCGCATGCTTCAGCCTGCTCCTGCCGTTCGCCGAACCGGCGGAGGTCCCGGACGATGACCGCTGACCCGACCCGGCCCGACATCCTCGTCGTCGACGACGAGATTCAGATCCGCCGCCTGCTCCGCCTCACGCTCGAGGCCGCCGGCTACGCGGTCCGCGAGGCGCCAACGGCGCAGGCGGGCCAGGCCGAGCTGGTGCGGCGCGGGCCGGACGCGGTGATCCTGGACCTGGGCCTTCCCGACGAAAGCGGGATCGAGCTCCTGCGCCGCCTCCGGGAGTGGAGCCCGGTGCCGGTCGTGATCCTCTCGGTGCTGGGGCAGGAGGACCGGAAGGTGGCGGCGCTGGACGCGGGCGCGGACGATTACCTCACGAAGCCCTTCGGCAGCGCCGAGCTGCTCGCGCGGCTGCGGGCGCTGCTGCGGCGGATCAAGCCCGCGGTGGCCGCTAGCCGCTTCCGGTTCGGGCGCATCGAGGTGGACCTCGCGGCGCGCCGGGTGGCGCGCGACGGGGCGCCGCTGCATCTCACGTCGATGGAATACGCGCTGCTGCAGCTTTTCGTCGCCCATCGCGACAAGGTGCTCACCCATCGCCAGATTCTCCGCGAGCTGTGGGGCCCGAACGCCGAGCGGCACACTCACTACCTGCGCACGTACATGCTCCGGCTGCGGCGCAAGCTCGAGGACGACGCGGACTTCCCGCGGCATTTCCTGACCGAGTCGGGCGTTGGCTACCGGTTCGTGAGCGAACCCGCGGGAACCTAGCGCCGCGCTCGTATATTTTTCGTCTATTTTTTCGCCGCGACTATCAACGACCTGTCAACGGGGCGTGGTACATCGGGTGCTGAGACACGGTGCATCATGCATCGCGCGTCGCTCCGCCCCATCGCCCGAACCGGCCACGGGTCCCGCGCCGCCAGTCCTTCCCCGGCCCCGCTTTGGGATTGGGGAGTATGCCAGGCCATAAACCGGCGGCCCCCGCGTCATCCGGGGGCCGCCACTGGCCGGCCCGCCTTTCCGTCCAACCCGCAACCGGCCCGTCCGACCGGGCGAGCCCTATTCCATCCATGATGATCCAACGATACCCTGGCCTCCTATGGTGGCGCTCGGCCCTGCTCGGGCTGGCGCTGATGTGCAGCGTCGCCGCGCCCGCGCTCCGGGCCGATGACCCGAAACCGGATCCCGCCGGCACCGCGACCGGCGCGATCGCCGATGTCCCGAGCTTTGTCGTGGCCGCGCCGGCCGACCTCAGCACGGACGACCAGAAGGACGCGGCAAAGGTGAAGGCCTACCACGACGCCAAGCAGGCCGCTGACGACTACGCCAAGCAGGCCGCGGCCGAGCCGCTGGCGGTCAAGCTCGCGGACGGCGTCGGGCACAACCGGGTCGCGATCAACTTCATGTGGACGCTCGTCACGGGCTTCCTCGTGATGTTCATGCAGGCCGGCTTCGCCATGGTGGAGACGGGGCTCTGCCGGGCGAAGAACGCGGGCCACACCATGGCGATGAACTTCATGATCTATCCGCTTGGCATGCTCGGGTTCTATGTGTGCGGCTTTGCCTTCATGTTCGGCGGCCTGGGCGCCATCGGCACGATGGGCGGCTACGCGGGGCTGAACAACGAGTACACCGTGACCTTGTTCGGCCATCCCTTCGGCCTGCTCGGTCTGAAGGGCTTCCTGCTCCAGGGCGCCGGCTACGACACGGCGGCGTTCGCGCTTTTCCTCTTCCAGATGGTCTTCATGGACACGACCGCGACGATCCCGACCGGTGCGGCGGCGGAGCGCTGGAAGTTCTCCGCATTCATGATCTACGGCTGCTGCGTGGGCACCATCATGTACCCGCTCTACGGCAACTGGGTGTGGGGCGGCGGCTGGCTCGCGCAGCTCGGCACGAACTTCGGACTCGGCCACGGCCACGTGGACTTCGCGGGCTCTTCTGTCGTGCACATGCAGGGCGGCGTGATCGCGCTCATCTTCGCGTGGCTGATCGGCCCGCGCCACGGCAAGTACGACAAGACCGGCAAGCTGGTCCATCCCATCACGCCCCACAACATCCCCATGGTGATGGCGGGCACGTTCATCCTCGCCTTCGGCTGGTTCGGCTTCAACCCGGGCTCGACACTCGCCGGCACGGACCTGCGCATCGCGGTCGTGGCCGTCAACACGATGATCGCCTCGGCCACCGGCGCGCTCGCGACCACGCTCTACATGTGGTGGTTCAAGACCAAGAAGCCGGACCCGTCGATGATGTGCAACGGCATGCTCGCCGGGCTCGTCGCGATCACGGCCCCCTGCGCGTTCGTCTCGGCGGGCGGCGCGGCGATCATCGGGCTCATCTCCGGCATCCTCGTCGTCGAGGCGGTGTTCTTCTTCGACAAGGCCCGGATCGATGACGCGGTCGGCGCCATCTCGGTCCACGGCGTGAACGGCGCCTGGGGCTGCCTGTCGATCGGCCTGTTCGCCGACGGCACCTATGGCGACGGCTGGAACGGCGTCGCGGGGACGGTCCGGGGCCTGTTCTACGGCGGCGGCCTCAGTCAGTTCTGGGCCGAGCTGATTGGCGTCGTGGTCTGCTTCGTCACGCTTTCGATCCTTTCGTTCATCGTCTACTTCCTCGCCGAGAAGACCGTGGGTAACCGCGTGTCGCTCGAGGTCGAGATCGAGGGCCTCGATATTCCCGAGATGGGCGTCACCGGCTACGCCGGCATGGTGATGGATAAGCAGTCGGAAACCCCGATGCCGCGCGGCTGAGGCTCGAACAACCGCACTCCATCCATGGATCCCCTTCTCGATCTCTCCCTCCGGGGCGCCGCGGCGATCGCCGCCGGCGGCGCCATCGGCTGGACCTTCGGCTGGCTCCAGCAGCTTGCCCGCCGGCGCCATGAGCAGCTCGACCGCGCCGCGCGCCTGCCCACGGCCTGGTCGCTCCTCCCCGGGTCCGGCGCCCGCGTGGGCTACCTCCTGCTCACGCTCGCGCTGGTCCAGGTCGTCTGCCCGCTGCTCTTCTCCGACCGCACGCAGTGGCTGGTCTCGGCCGGGCTGCTGGCCGGCTATGGCCTGAGCCTCGCGACCGAACTCCGCCAGCGCCTTCGCGCCGGCGCCCCCTGATCCACCTCCCGTCACCCCGTTTCCTCCCCATGAAACTCATCCTTGCTGTCATCAAACCCTTCAAGCTCGACGAGGTGAAGACCGCGCTCGCCGCGGTCGGCGTCGAGGGCATGACCGTCACCGAATCCAAGGGCTTCGGCCGCCAGAAGGGCCACACCGAGGTCTATCGCGGCAGCGAATACACGGTCGATTTCCTCCCGAAGGTTAAGCTGGAGATCGTCGTCACCGACGAGATCGTGCCGGCCGCCACCGACGCCATCGTGAAGGCCGCCAAGACCGGCAAGATCGGCGACGGCAAGATTTTCGTCCTGCCGCTCGAGGGCGCCGTGCGCATCCGGACCGGCGAGGAGGGCGAGGCCGCGATCTGATCCGCCCGCCCTGCCGGGTCCGCCGACCGTGTCCCCCTGCCTGGCCGTCATCCCGGCCTACACCCTCGCTCCGTTCGGTCTCCTGCTGCTGCTCATCGCGGTCATGCCGCTGGCTCCTGCCTGGCTGAAGGCGCGATGGGACCATGGCTACCCGGCTGTCATCGGGCTGCTGGCGGCGCTCGTGGCGGGCTACTATCTGGTCGCCGTGCCGGACGGGCGCCAGGCGCTCCTGCACACGGGGGCCGACTACGGCTCGTTCCTCTGCCTGATCGGTTCGCTCTATGCCATCGCCGGCGGCATTCACGTCCAGGTCCGCGGCGAGGCGACGCCGCTGGCCAACGTCGGCTTTCTCGCGGTCGGCGCGGTGGTGGCGAACGTGATCGGTACCACGGGCGCCTCCATGGTCCTGATTCGGCCGTGGATCCGGATGAACAAGGTGCGGATCAGCGCCTACCATGTCGTCTTCTTCATTTTCCTGGTCTCGAACATCGGCGGCGCGCTCACCCCGGTCGGGGACCCGCCGCTGTTCCTCGGCTACCTGCGCGGGGTGCCGTTCTTCTGGCTGGCCGCGCGGGGGGTGCGGCCCTGGCTCGCGACGGTGGGGCTGGTGCTGTTCGTCTTCTGGCTGCTGGATCGGCGGAGCTTCCGGCGCCTGCCGCGCCGGCTGCAGGCCGCGGCGGCGGAGCACGCGGAAACCTGGCAATTCGGCGGCGCGGGCAACGTCCTGCTGCTCCTCGTGATCATCGGCGCCGTCTTCCTCCCGCCGGTGCCCGGCCTGCGGGAGATCGTCATGGTCGGCGCGGCCGCCGCCAGCCTGCGGTTCACGCCGCCGGCCGTGCACGCCCGCAATCAGTTCAGCCTGGGCCCGCTCAAGGAGGTCGCCTGGCTCTTTGCCGGCATCTTTGTCACCATGCTGCCGGCGCTGGACTTTCTTGCGTCGCGCGGGCCGGCCCTCGGGCTGACCGAGCCGTGGCAGTACTACCTCGCCAGCGGCACGCTCTCGTCGGTGCTCGACAACGCCCCGACCTACGCAAATTTCTTCGCGCTCGCCCACGCCACCGTGGCGGCCCACTCCCCGGCCGCCGGACCCGCCCTGGCCCCGCCGGCACCGCTGCTCCTCGCCCACGCGCCGCGGCTGGTGCTGGGCGTGAGCCTGGGTTCGGTCTTTTTCGGGGCCATGACCTACATCGGGAACGGCCCGAACTTCATGGTGAAGGCGATCGCCCACGAGTCCGGGGTGCACTGTCCGAGTTTTGGCGGCTACATCTTCCGGTACAGCCTGCCCCTGCTGCTGCCCGTGCTGCTCCTGACCGGATGTCTCCTGCTCTAGCGCGCCGGCCGTCCGAAATTTCTCGCCTGCCGGACCGGCCCAGTGGCACGTTTTCCCCTGCATGTTCGTTGTCCAGACCACCGCCGGCGCCGCGAAGCCCGAGCTTTACCGCGAGCTCGCCGCCCAGTTGTCCGCCCTGCTGGCCAGTGAGCGCCATGGCCTCGCCAACGCCGCGAACACCGCGGCGCTGATTTACCAGGGTCTCCCCGACCTCAACTGGGCCGGGTTCTACTTTTTCGACGGTGGCGAACTCGTGCTCGGGCCGTTTCAGGGCAAGGTCGCCTGCGTGCGCATCGCCCTCGGTCGCGGGGTGTGCGGCACCGCCGCCCGGGACCGGCGAACCCTGGTCGTGCCCGACGTCGCCGCGTTTCCCGGTCACATCGCCTGCGACCAAGCGTCGCGCTCCGAGGTCGTCGTCCCGCTCGTCCACGACGGCCGCCTTATCGGCGTCCTCGATCTCGACAGTCCCAGCCCCAACCGTTTCGACGCCGACGACGCCCGCGGGCTCGAGACCCTCGCCGCCCTCTTCCTCCGCGCCTCCGATCTCTCCCACCTCGCTCCCGCGCCCCATCACTGATTCCCGTCCCTCGTCACTGGTCACTTGTCACTCCCCATGCCCGCCTCCTCCCCCGCCCCGCTCGTCCTCGGCGGCGGCTGTTTCTGGTGTCTCGACGCCGCGTTCAGCCTCCTGCCGGGAGTGACGGGCGTGACCTGCGGCTACGCGGGCGGCAGCGTCGACCATCCCACCTACGAGCAGGTCTACACCGATCGCACCGGCCACGCGGAGGTGGTCGAGGTCACCTATGACCCGGCGAAGGTTTCGCTCGAGCGGGTCCTCGCGTTCTTCTGGCAGGTGCACGACCCGACCCAGGTCGGCGGCCAGGGCGAGGACCTAGGCACGCGGTACCGGTCGGTGATCTTCCATGTGGACGAGGTCCAGCGCGCCGCGGCCGAGCGCTCGCGCGCCACCGAGCAGGCGGACCTCGCGAAACCGATCACCACCCGGATCCTGCCGCTGGCGAAATTCTGGCCGGCGGAGGACTACCACCAGGACTATTTCGCGCGGCACCCCGAGCGCGCGTACTGCGCCGCGGTGATCAAGCCAAAGCTCAAGAAGCTCCGCCAGTCCCTTGGCGCGGCGGCCGGCTCATAGGCCGCGACCTTTTCGTTCCCCATGAAAACTCCCCGTACCGCGGCCAATGTGCCGTGCGAGTTGTCATTCCAGGCGCAGCAGCGCTACGCCGATCCGTTCAACACCGTCGTGCTCGACGTCGTGTTCACCGATCCGGACGGCGCAAGCCTCCGGGTTCCGGCCTTCTGGGCCGGCGGCCACACGTGGAAAGTGCGCTATGCCTCGCCGCTCGTCGGCCGGCACGCGTTCCGCACCGAGGGCGCGCCGGCGACCGACGCCGGGCTGCACGGGGTCACGGGCGCGGTCGAGATTCGGCCCTACGAGGGCACCAATCCGCTCTACCGCCACGGCCCCGTGCGGGTCGCGGCCAACCGCCGGCACTTCGAGCACGTCGACGGCACGCCGTTCTTCTGGCTCGCCGACACCTGGTGGATGGGCCTCTGCCACCGGCTGCGCTGGCCGTCCGGCTTCAAGCAGCTCGCCGCCAACCGGAAGCAGAAGGGTTTCAACGTGGTGCAGATCGTCGCGGGGCTGTACCCCGACATGCATGCCTTCGACCCGCGCGGCGCCAACGAGGCGGGCTTCCCGTGGGAGGAGGGTTATGCGCACATCCGACCCGAGTATTTCGACGCCGCCGACCGCAAGCTCGGGCATCTCGTCGCCGAGGGCATCATGCCGTGCCTCGTCGGCGCATGGGGTTACTTCATCTCGTGGATGTCCGAGGACCAGCTGAAGGCCCACTGGCGCTACCTCATCGCGCGCTACGGCGCGTGGCCGATGTTCTGGTGCATCGCGGGCGAGGCGAACCTGCCATGGTACCTCGCGAAGAACTTCCCCGAGGACGACCGCGGGATGGTCAAGGGCTGGACCCGGCTCATGCGCTACGTCCGGGAGACCGACCCGTTCCACCGTCCCATCACCATCCACCCGACCGCGATCAAGCGCTTCACCGCGCGCCACGCGACCGAGGACGAGACGCTGCTCGACTTCGACATGCTGCAGGTGGTGCACGCGCAGAACGAGTCGGTCTCGCTCGCCGTCAAGGCCGTGCGCGAGTCCTACGCCGCGACCCCGCGCATGCCGGTGCTGAACGGCGAGCCGTGCTACGAGATGCTGCTGGGCACGATCACGTCGCCGTGGCCGCGCCGCGCGTTCTGGTCGGCCGTGCTCAACGGCGCGATGGGCCATACCTACGGCGGCAACGGCATCTGGCAGGCCAACCAGCCCGGCATCCCGCACGGCGCGTCGCCGCACGGGGGCAACTACGGCAACACGCCGTGGCAGGAGGCGATGCACTACCCCGGCTCCGCCGAGTGCGCCCACGGCAAGCGCCTGCTCCTGGGTCTGCCGTGGACCCGCTTCACGCCCCATCCGGAATGGGCCGCGTACACCGGCGACGTGTGGCTGCGCCTCGACGACGCGCGCTGGATCTGGCCCAACCGCGAGGTGCCGGCGAAGGACGCGCCGAACCGCCGCGCCTTTTTCCGCCGCACGTTCGACCTGCCCGCCAAGCGCCCGATCGCCGCGGCGCGCCTCCGGCTGGTCGGGGCGAGCGGGCATTGCGAGTCCCAGCTCAACGGTGCGCCCGCCGGCGGCGGGTACGAGTGGCGCACCGGTTTCCAGTTCAACGACCGCGCCGCGCTCCTGCGCCCCGGCCGCAATGTGCTGACGGCGTGGTGCGAGCACCGTCCGGCCACGGGCGACGCCCCCGGCTTCCTCGCCTGCCTCGAGATCCGGTTCGCCGACGGCGGCCTGCTGCGGATCGTGACGGACGGCGACTGGAAGGCCTACGACCGCAAGCTCGGCGGCGCCGAGTCCCGCACCTACGACGACTCGGCCTGGCCCGCGCCGCAGGTGCTGGGCGAACTCGGCGACGCCCCCTGGGGCCCGATCACGACCCCCGACCTCAGCCTGCACGGCCCGCAGTCCGCGGGCATCCCGGGCGAGGTCCGGGTGACCTACGTTCCTTACCACGAGCCCGTGAGGATCGTCGCCCTGCCGCCGCGCACGACGCATCGCGCCACGTATTTCGATCCGGTGACCGGAAAAAAGAGCCAGCCCAAGCGCCTGCGCTCCGACGCCGAGGGCCGGATCGACGTCGCGCCGCCTCCCGGCCACGCCCACGACTGGGTGCTCGTGCTCGAGACCGCCTAGCCCGGCCGCCACCACCTTCACTCCGGATTGGCCGCCAAGACGACGAAGCGCACGAAGCCCACTCTCATGGCTTCGCGTTCTTCGTGTTCTTGGTGGTGAATACCGCCCCGACCTCCAGAGCGATCTAGCGGCGTTTCTCCGCGATCCACGCGTCCACGATCTGCTCAAGGATGTCCATCGGGACCGCGCCGTTGCGCAGCACCACGTCGTGGAACTCGCGCAGGCTGAACGCCGGGCCGAGTTGCCGCTTCGCGCGCTCGCGCAGCTCGAGGATCTTCAGCATGCCGACCTTGTAGGAGCAGGCTTGTCCGGGCCAAACGACGTAACGGTTGGTCTCCGCGAGGAGGTCGCGCTCTGACTCCGGCGTGTTCTGCCGGAAATAGTCCATGACCTGCGCCCGCGTCCAGTGCTTCGCATGGAGCCCCGTGTCGACCACCAGGCGGACAGCCCGGAGCAGCTCGTCATAGAGGCGGCCAAAGTCCTGGTACGGATCGGAGTAGAACCCGAACTCTTTCGGGAAATACTCGCTGTAGAGCGCCCATCCTTCCTCAAAGGCGCTGTTGCCGCCGAAGCGCCGGAATTTCGGCAACCCGTGCTGCTCATACGAGATCGCGATCTGCAGGTGATGGCCGGGCAGCGCCTCGTGGTGCGCCAGCGTCTCCATCTCGAAGATCGGGAGGCCGGTCATGTCGCCGGTGTTGATGTAATAGATTCCCGGCTTCGAGCCGTCCGGCGTGGCGGGGTCGAGGAACGCCGCCGCCTCGCCTTTCTCGCGGTACGGCTCGACCATCTTCACGATCAGGGGCGCCTTTGGCTTCGTGATGCAGAACTCGTCCAGCCGGGCGCGCACCGCGTCGATGATCTCGGTTGCGCGCTTCAGGTAGGCCGCCTTGCCGTCGGGCGTCGTCGGATAGTAGAATTTCGGGTCCTCCTTGAGGTACTTGAAGAACGCCGCCAGGTCGCCGTGGAAGCCGACGCGGTCCATGATGGCGTGCATCTCGCGGTGAATGCGCGCCACCTCGCGGAGACCGAGCTGGTGGACGGCCTCGGCGGAAAGGTGGGTCGTCGTATATTCGCGCAGGCAGTACGCGTAGTACTCGTCGCCGTCCGGCAGCTTCCAGACGCCATCGTCGTCGGTCGCAACCTTCTCCTCCGCGGCAAAGAACGCCAGCATCCGCTCGTAGGCGGGCCGCACGACCTCCCGCAGCGCCGCGCGAGCCTCGGTCTCGAGGGCGGCGCGGGTTGCCGCGTCGAGGCCCTGCAGCGCCGCGACCTTGTTCACGAAGTCCTCGTAGAGCGCGTTCTTCGCCGGGCCGGCGTCGTAGGGCTGCCCGGTCAGGAGCTCCTTCACCGACGACTCGAGCAGCGCGAACTCGAAGCGGGGCGGACGCACGCCTTCGGCCGCCCGGTCGCGCGCGGCCTGCACCTGCTGGTCCAGCAGCGGCCCGAGACCGCGCAGGCGCGCGAGGTAGGCCCGCGCGTCGGCGACGCTCGCGATCGGGTGGTAGTTGATGAGGAAGCTCGGCGCATCGGTGTGCATTCCGAACATCGTGGTGAACACGTAGCCGTGATGCCGCCACCGCCACCCCTCGATCTGGTGCTCGGCCTGCTCAACCCACATGCGGTAGCTCAGCCGGGTCGGCTCATCGAGCGCCTCGTAGCGGATCGTCTGCCTCAGCTCGCCGTAATGCCGGACCAGGATCAGGAAGTCCTCCAGCGCGCGCTCGTCGGAGAGGTCGTCCCACTTGTCCATGTCCTTCCGGATGCCGAGCTGGGCCTCGGTCATCGGGCTGCGGGCCGTCGCCTCGTCGAAGACGCGGTCAAAAAAGGCGTTGGCCTTGGCCGACTCGGCGGCCACCTGCTCGGCGGTGAAGGCGGAGCCCGGGGCGGCCATCAGGCCGCCGGCCAGCACGGTCGCCGCCAGGAAGAGGATTCGTTGCATGGCGCGGAAGTTGGGCCGCCGCGCCCGCGACGCAAGCCGCGTCCGCCGAACGGTCCGAAACCCGCGACCAACGGCTGCGGCAGCGGCCGCGGCGGTCCGGCTAGAAGGGAAACGGGTTGCCATGGCGCGGATCCGCCGCCTTCGGTTCGACCCGGCGCTGCGCGCGCTCGTGCCGGGGGCGCGCTGCGACCACGATGGCCTTCCGCGGCTTGGCGGGACACGCGAACTCGCACGCGCCGCAGCCGATGCAGAGGTCCGGGTTCACCTGCGGCAGCCGCAGGTTGTCGCCGTACGGCACCGTGTCGACGGCCTTGGTCGGGCAGTGCTCCGAGCAGGCCGCGCAGTCCGTGCCCTTCGTCTTGACGATGCAGGCCTCGACGTCGAGCTGCGCCGCGCCGATGCGCGTCACCTGCTTGTCCGCCAGTGCCAGTCGCCGGATGGCGCCGTCGGGACAGGCCTCGGCGCAGCGGTGGCAGTCGTAGTTGCAGAACGCCGCCGCGTAATCGAGGCGCGGCTTGAGCACACCGGCCGCGCCGTACTCCCACCACGCCGGCGCCAGCACATGGGTCGGGCACGCGCTCACGCACAACTGGCAGGCCGTGCAATGCGCGAGAAAACGCTCCACCGAATCAGCGCCCGGCGGGCAGATCGGCCCCCCGGCCGGCGAGGTGGCCTTGGCCGGTGGCTTCAGCTCGAGCTCCTGCGCGGGCAGGGTCGCGACGGCGGCCGCCGCGATTGCCACAAAGGCCCGGCGACCCGGGTCCGGCCCGGGGGCCTTCGCGGGGAGCGTAGGACGGCGGCGCCAGGTCCACTGGTGACGGATCCCGCCCTCCGCGCAGACGCTCAGACAGTTGTAGCACGCCACACAGCGCGAGGCGTCGATGGTTCCCGCCCGGACGTCGATGCATTGCGCGCGGCAGGCCCGCAGGCAGTCGCCGCATTTCCGGCAGGCGGCGGGATCCAGCTTCAGCCGCAGCGCGCTGCGTGAGGCGAGCACGCCCAGAACCGTCCCCACCGGGCAAAAGGTGTTGCAGTAGATTCGGCCCCTCCAGATCGCCAGGCCGGTCACGACCAGCGGCCCGATCGCCGCGATCATCAGGACACCCACCGGCGCCCATCCGAGAGCCACGCGATAGAGAGACTCCACCCCGAACGGCCGCAGCGCCAAGACCAGGGCGTTGTTGGCCGCCACCACCAGCGGTCGGATGAGCGCGGCGGCGGCGCGGGCAAACTGGCTGTAGGGGTCGACGAGGGCCAGCACCAGGCCCGCGCCTCCCGCCAGTAGGCTGGCCACGGTGGCCCAAAGGAAAATTTGCCGCAGGCCGTTCCGCGCCGGGCGGGTCGGGTAGCGGTTCCGCCGCGGTCCGAGGCGCTCGGCGAGGTGCGCGACCAGGTCCTGCCAGATGCCAAGCGGGCAGATGGCAGCGCAGTACACCCGGCCGGCGAGCAGCGTGAAAAGCAGCACGAGCGCGCCGCCGACCGCCAGCGAGGTGCCGGACGCCACGGCCAGCCACGATGGCACCACCTGCACCGCCGCCACGCCCCGGCCCAGCTCCGGCGGCACCGCGCCGCGGAAATCCAGCAGGGCGAGCAGGAGCGCGCCGAACACCAGCGCGGCGGCGGCGGCCCGCACGAGCTTCAGGCCAGGTGCGCGCATCGCGTCACGCGAGGCTGAGGCGGCGGATGTCGACCTGCGTCAGGTCCATCGTCCCGAGCTTCATCTCCGCGCCGATCCGGATGTGGCCGATCTTCTCCGGGTCGAGCCCCAGCATCTTGGCGGCGGCCGCGTCGAGGGCGACCGGATCGGTGCAGGCCATCAGGGTCCGCATCTCGACCAGGTCGGCGGTCGTCTTGCCCCGCGGGCCGTTGCGGACCATCGGGTGGTAGGCGTCGAGGATGTTAAGGGTCGGGCGGCGGAGGGTGAGGAAGTCGGCGATGGACTGCTGCAGGTCGTTCTGGTGGTAGAAGCGCCGGTCAAGCACCGCGCCCATGAGGTTCTTCATCGCGGCCGTCATGCCCGCGCCGCTGTGGTGCTTGAGCACCGGGACGTTGAACAGCACGTCGCTGTCGAGCACGAGCGAGTGGACGAAGGCGCGGCGGAGGCTGCGGCCGCCGGGCAGCTCAACCTCGCGGTACAGCGTCTCGTCCTTGCCGCTGACGACATGCGCCCCGGCCTCGCGGGCCGCGGCGGCGATGCCGCTGTGGTCGTAGGTCAGCTGCCACTGGTCGCAGGTGTTGTCGAAGACGCTCACGGACTTGGCGCCGGCCTCGAGGCAGCGACGCACGAGGTGACCGACCAGTTCGGGATGGGTGTTGGCGCCGCGCTCGGGCGGGGCGTCCCAGCCGATGTTGGGTTTCACGCACACCGTCTGGCCCGGCCGAACAAAGAGCCCGATGCCGCCCAGTTCGGCCAGTGCACGGTCGAGCATGGCGGCGCGGGTGCCATCGCGGACGGCGACCAGGACGGGACGGGCGGCGGGGCCGGCCGGGCCGGGCTCGGCGCCGGCGAGTCGGGTCCAGCGCGGGAGGGAGAGCGCGGCCCCGAGCGCGAGGCCGGCCTTGAGGAATTCGCGGCGGGAGTTCATGGCGAAAAATTGAACGAACCCCGGTCGAGTGACGGGCGCCGCCACCCTACCGCATCCCGGCGCCCCGCGCGCCGCATCCGTTGCGAAACTTGCGCCACCGGTTGCCCCTCCGCTGCGCTCCCAGACCGATCCCGCCCTTCCACCCCACCGCCGCCACGCCCTTTCCGTGCCACGGCCCATCGCACGCACTCCCTCCCAGCCCGGTTGGACCCGCCTCCATGCCGGTGTCACCCAATCCGTGACACCGCCAGGCGCCCCGCGTTGGTCTAACTCATTCCGTGACTCCACCGAGCTCCCGCCTTGCCAAGGTCCGTTCAACGGGTAGCTGCCCTCGGGCTCGTGTCACTCAATGCGTGACGCCACCAAGCGTCTGTCGACCCATCGGCCTCACCCGTCCATTCCGCCATCGCGCCGCCGTCTGGACCGTCACCGTCCGGAAACCACCGCGCTCCTTCCGACCTCGGCCCATGAATCACAGCTATTACCTCTGATCCGCACTCCGCCAGACGCCCCACGTTGGTGTCACTCAATCCATGACGCCACCAAGCGCCTGTCGACCCATCGGCGTCACTCGTCTACCCCGTCATCTCGCCGCTGCCTGGACCGTCGCCGTCCAGACACCACCACCCTCTTTCCCGGCATCGGCCCATGAATTACAGCCATTCACTCTGATCCAAACGCTGCCAGGCGCCCCGCGCTGGTGTCACTCAATCCGTGACGCCGCCGAGCGCCCACCTTGCCAGGGTCCGGTCAACGGGTAGCGGCCTTCGTGCTCGTGGCGCGCCACCACCCAGGCCACGAGGCGCAGGGTCCGTTCCGCATCGGGCATGGCCGATCGCGCCTTGAGGTAGTCGTGCACGCGCTGGCGCGGGACCCCGAGGTAGCGTCCCAGCTCGGCTTTGGTCCCGTGCCGCGGCAGGAGGCGCGTTGCCTCGGCAGCGAGCGCGTTCCAGAGCGGCGTGAAAACTCCGGGCCGCAGGGTTTGGCCGTAGTGGCGACGACGAAACCGGAACCGCGGATCCTGCCGAACCGCCTGGCTCGCTTCCCGGGCCAGCAGCTCCGCCAGCTCGAACATGGGCCGCAGGCGCGGATGGATGTAGGGGTTGGTCATGCTCCATTGTCACCTATTGCGTGACACCCGCCTAGTTGGCCTTTGGTTGAGGGTCGCGTCACTCAATGCGTGACACGATGGATGGTGCGCGAAAACCAGACTGCGCGGGACCGGGGCGCAAAGTCACTGCGTGTGCCGCTACCAGCACCGGCGCAAGCGGGGATCAGGAGCGGCGAGTCACCCAATGCGTGACACCAGGCGCGGACGGGGCGAGGACAGAAATGGCGAGCCATCGGTGGCGGAGATAGAGGCAACGATGCGAGAGGCAGCAAAGCCAGACGGGGCGGAGCTGGCGGTGGCGGAGCAGGAGGTGGAGAAGCCAGAGACGTCGGAGCCAGAGATGGAGAGGCCGCAGGGGGTGGAGCCAGAGAAGGCGGATCCGGATGGTGCGAAGGCGAAAGGAGAGCCTGGGGCGGACGGGCGGAACCGGGCCGACGGGAGCGGGGTCAGGCGTTGCCTTGGCGCGCTGCGGCACACGGAGGGTTGTTCTGCCTTTACGCGAGAGGCTCGCGGCGGGAAGGGCTTGGTCGCGTCGTCGCTTTTGCCTGTGCGCCGGCGGACGGGAGCGCCAAGATCGGGAGTAATGAAGGCGCGCTTCTCTCCTCCCCCGTTGCCCGCGGCCGAACCGACCGGCCTCATTGACCTGTCGAACGAACAGGTGGCCTGGCAGTTTCGCTGGCAAGACGGGACACCCAGCGGGGACGTGCTCGTCAATCGGCGCACCGGCCGGACCACCCGATTCGACGGCGCCGTGGAGCTGGCGCTGGTGTTCTCGGCCGCCGTTGACCAGGTGGCCGAGCCGTTCGCGCGCGTGGCCGACTTTGCCGTCACCGGCGTGCGGGTGCGCGGGCGGCAGGCGGCCGTGGTGGGGCTGCGCAGCCGCGGCACCGGGCACGAGGCGAGGCTGCACCTGGAGCTCGACGGACCCACCCGCCGCAAGTGGATCGAGTTCGAGAACCGCAGCGGCCACGAGCTCCTGCTCCTCGACGTCGAGCTCGAGAACTTTCCGTATGCCGGGGCAGTCACGGACGGCGGCGCCGGCCAGCCCCTGTTTCTCGACGGCGAGGCGTTCGCCGCGATCGAGCACCCGTCGGGCGAGAACCTCGGCGACCAGAACCGGGTGCGGCTGCTCCATCATCCCGGCCGCCGGCTCGCACCCGGCGCGAGCTTCCGCAGCCAAGTCGCCCTGCTGAGCGTCGCCCCCGCCGGCGGCGCGCGGGAGCATTTCCTTTCATACCTCGAGGCGAAATCCCGGCCGCGGCCAGGCATGATCGGCGTCTACACGCCGTTCGGGATCAACAACCAGTGGGGAGCGTGCCCCGCGCTGGACGACGAGCAGGCGCTTGAGGTGCTCGGCCATCTCGCCGAGCTGAAGGATCGGGGCGTGACCTTCGACTACTTCACGCTCGACACCGGTTGGATCGACGCGGCGTCGGACCTCACGCGATTCAAGCCCACAGCCTTCCCGCACGGGCCCGACGCGATGCTCCGGCGCGTGCGGAGCCTGCACCTCAAGTTCGGCCTGTGGTTCGCCACCAGCTGGGGCCTGCAATCGTGCTGGGACTATCCCGGAGCGTTCGCCGACGGAAAGCCCCCGACCCAACTCTACCGCGAGGGCTTCCCGCTCGGCGCGGACGGCCTCACCTTCTGCCTGGGCGAACGGCGCTACCAGGACATCCTCGCGCGGGGCGTGCTGCACCATGTGCGGAAAAACGGCGTGCGGTTCCTCAAGTTCGACGGCGGCTCCTACGCCTGCGACCGCCTCGACCACGGCCACCTCCCCGGGAAATACGCCACCGAGGCCATGCACGAGTGGCTGATCGATCTGGCGCGCCGCGCCCGGGCGGTCGCGCCGGACGTGTTCATCATGTGGTACTGGGGCCTGCGCTCGCCGTTCTGGGCGCTGCATGGTGACGCGATCTTCGAGTCGGGCCTGCACATGGAAGGTTCCGGCACCAGTTCGACGCCGACGCTTTACTACCGGGACTCGGTCACGCTCGCCCAGGACCAGAACGCCCACCATGCCCGGAACATCCCGCCGCGCCTGAAGGACAGCCTCGGCATCTGGCTGTCCGACACCCGGTGGGGCAACTTCATGGGCGGCGAGCGCTGGCGCGAGAGCCTAGTGATGGACCTCGGCCGCGGCAGCCGGCTGTTTCCGAACCTCTGGGGCAACCTGCGCCACCTGACCGACGACGACGTGGAGTTCCTCGCGTGGATCACGCGGTTTGCCCGGGCAAACGCCGCCCTCTTCCGCCAACGCCGGCTCGTCGGCGGCGATCCGTTCCGCAACGAGGTTTACGGCTACGCCCATGGCCGCGGTACGAAGGCGGCGATCTTCCTGCACAACGCCCATTTCGCAGCGCGGCCCGTCACGTTCCGGCTCGACGAAAGCGTCGGCCTCACGACGGCGCCCGGCGCAATGCTCCAGCTGCGCAGCTTGTTCCCGGACCACCGCGAGGTGCGCAACGGGCGACAACGCGTGTGGCGGGCCGGGGATGCGGTCGAGCTCTGGCTCCGCCCGTTCGAGACGGTCCTGGTCGAGGTCAGCCCGTTTAGTCCCCGCGCCAAGCGCCTGCCCCCGCGCGCCAACGGGGCCGCAGGCGTCGCGCCGCTCGGGGCAGCCCTCGCCCTGCAGTCGATCGCCGCGGATCCGCGCCTTGACGTCCGCTTCGCGGATGCGGCGCTGTTCGAGCAGAAAGGCCTGACGCGCAAACTGAGCACCTATGCCGCCGCGCTGCCGGCGCTGGGCGGCGACCAACCCATCCTAGCGGTGGTGATCCGGCTCCGGCGTGGCGGTGCCGAGTGGAAATATGCGCCGACCGTCGTGCAGATCGTGCAGGTCCTGGCGAGCGTAGACGGCCAGAAGGTGCAGCTGGTCCCGGTGCCGGACGGACGGCAGCACGGCAACACCCAGTCCTTCGGGTGCTCCTGGCTCGTCTACAAGGTGCGGCTCAATCGCGCGTGGTCCGGCGCGACGCTCAAGTTCGCTGTGCACGCCAACCTCCCACCCGACGTCGAGGTCGTGGTGGAGTCGTGGGTGGTTCGCCGCTGGTGGGAGGAAAACCACCGGCCGACCGCGGACGGCTACTACACCTACGCGCCGTCGTGATCCAGGCCGGCCTTGGCGGGGCCGGCCGGTTGAATGGGGACGGTTGAAAGTTGATAGGCCGATCGCATGGCGGGTTCGCGACGGGCCGGAGGCTGCAACGCCAGCTGCTCGCCCGGCATTCGACTGACATCCTTCAAGCCACAACTGCGACCGCGCCCGGCGGCGTCACGCCGAGTGGGCCGGCGGGCCCTCGACGCCGCTGATCACCCGGGCGCCGCGCCGGTAGGTGAAATAGGAGTAGGTCCACTGGAGGAGCACCGAGAGCTTGTTCCGGAAACCGATCAGGAACAGGAGGTGCACGCCCAGCCAAGCGAGCCAAGCCGGGTAGCCGCCGAAATGCAGTCGGCCGATCTCCGCCACCGCCGAGGAGCGCCCGATCGTGGCCATGTTGCCCTTGTCGCGGTACGCGAAGGCCTCGCGGCCGGACGGCGCGAACCGCTCGCCGCGCAGTTCGCGCCGCAGCAGGCGCGCCACGTGGCGCCCGGCCTGGATCGCGCCCTGAGCCACGCCCGGCACAGTCACGCCGTTGGCGTCCACCAGCGAGATGAGGTCGCCGACGGCAAAGACCTCCGGGTGACCGGGCACGCTCAGGTCGGGCAGGACCTTGACCCGGCCCGCCCGGTCCTCCTCCGCGCCGAGCTGCCGGGCCAGTGACACCGCGGCGACTCCGGCGCTCCACACAATGTTGTCCGCCCGGATTTCCTGCCCGCCCGCGACCACGCGGCCCTCGGTGATCGACTCGACTCGCGTGGCCGTGCGGACCTCGACGCCGAGCCGTTCGAGCTGTCGCTGCGCGCTGGCCGAGAGATCCGGCGGATAGGCGGCCAGCACGCGCGGGCTGCCCTCGAGCAGGATGACCCGGGCCTTGGACGGGTCGATGTGGTCGAAGTCGCGGTTCAGCACCGTGCGCGTGAGCTCGGCGAAGGTACCGGCCAGTTCGACCCCGGTCGGCCCGCCGCCGATCAACACGATGGTCATCGCGGCCTCGCGTTTCGCCGGGTCCGGTTCCGTCTCGGCCCGCTCGAATGAAAGGAGAATCCGGCGCCGGATCGCGAGGGCATCGTCGAGCGTCTTGAGCCCGGGAGCGAACTGCTCCCACTCCGGATGGCCGAAATAGCTGGTGCGCCCGCCGGCCGCCACGATCAGGTAATCGTAGGTGAGCTCGCCGCGGGCGTGCACGACCCGGCGGCCGGCCAGGTCGAGCGCGGTGACCTCGGCCATGATGACCGAGAGGTTCGGCCGGTCGCCGAACAGCGCGCGGATCGGCTGGGCGATGTCGACCGCGGAGAGGCCGGCGGTGGCCACCTGGTAGAGCAGCGGCTGGAAGAGATGGTGATTCTGCCGGTCGATGACCGTGATGCGCGCGAGGTGCGCCGGAAAATTCTGGCAGAACGCGAGGCCGCCAAACCCGGCGCCAATCACGACGATGTGAGGCAGTTCAGCGGACGGAGACGACGGCATGCTCGCAGTCTGGGGCGGCGGACCGAAATTGCAACGGAGGTTGGCCGGGCGGATGGCCCGCAACCCGTGCCGACACGGCGGCCAGGGCCGAAAGTTGGATCGTCACACAATTGGGTCGGGAGCTGCCTGAGAATGTGGGCGGGGTGCCCTCACCCCGCTCGTGCGCTGGCGGGTGAGGGCGCCCGCCCCACACCGGTTTCGGAAAACTGCACCACCACCCAAATTTGCTGTTCACCTCCGGGGAAAGGACGCTACTCATTCCGCCCTGCGCATGAATGCCCCGGTTGAAATCCAGCTGATCGGCACCGAGGTCGCCATCCGGTGGGATGACGGCGCCGAGACCTTTTACCAGCCCGCGAAGCTTCGCGCGGCTTCGCCGAGCGCGGAGACCCAGGGAGAGCGGGACATCTTCGGTCACCAGTACGGCGGCGACGGTCCGAAGGATTTCACGGGCGTCGAGGTCGTCGGCTGGGCCAAGGTCGGCAATTACGCGGTCCGGTTCGACTTCAGCGACGGCCACCGCACCGGACTCTACTCGTACGATTACCTCCGCAAACTCGGCGCCGGCTGAACCCTTTTCCCATGAGCACCTATGTCTTCCCCGCCCGCACGACGACGGCCGAGATCGAACTCGGCACGACGCTGCAGCCGAAATTCGGGCCTGACGGCCTGATCCCCTGCATCGCCCAGGACGTCCATTCCGGCGAGGTGCTGATGTTCGCGTTCATGAACGCGGAGTCGCTGGCGCAGACGCTTAAGACGCGGAAGGCGACGTACTGGAGCCGCTCGCGGAACAAGCTCTGGGTAAAGGGCGAGGAGTCCGGCAACGTCCAACTCGTGCAGGAGGTCCGGACGGACTGCGACCAGGACGTGCTGCTGATCAAGGTCGAGCAGACCGGCTCCGCGAACGCGGCCTGTCACAACGGCTACAAGTCATGCTTCTACCGCCGGCTCTCTGATCTTTCCGACCCGGCACTCAAGCTGCAGTTCACGGCCGAGCGCCTGTTCGATCCGGCGACAGTATACAAAAAGAAGACGTGACGCGGGTCGGCGGGCTGAAGTGGGTAGTTGAAGGTAGTCGGTTGAAAGTTGAAAAGACGGATGGCCAGCCTCCTCACGTCG
>JAFEGX010000146.1 GCA_018239675.1 Verrucomicrobiota bacterium | reverse complement strand
GAGTCGGTCAGGTACAGGTAGATCGAGCGGAACAGCCAGAAGATCGTGTGCAGGCCGAAGAAGGCGAACGTGCCGATCAGCAGCGCCGTCATGAACATGAACACCTTGTTCAGGATCGGGTAGTTGACCTTGTCCAGCGGGTTGGCGTGCGGCTGGTACTTCGTGAACTGCGCGTTGGCGCCCGGATGGCATTGCGCGCAGGTGCCGACGATCCGGTCCTTCGACAGCCGGGACCGGGGATCTGTCACCGGGAACACGTCGTGGTGCCCGTGGCAGTCGTAGCAGGCGGCGACATCCGACGCGACGTTCGGCCGGCCGAGCGCCATGGCCTTGCCGTGGTAGGTGTCGCGGTAGTGCTCGAGGCGGTCCTCGTGACACTTGCCGCAGCTCTGGTCGCTCAGCGCCTTGAAGTGCGCCGTGGCGGGCTTCTCAATGTCATGGGCGCTGTGACAGTCGATGCAGACGGGACCCTTCTTGTCGCCCTTGGCCAGGAGCTGCCCGTGCACGCTCTGGTTGTAGACCTCCTCGATGCCGAGGTGGCAGGTGCCGCAGGTGCGGGCGACGTTGGCGTGGTTGGTGTGGGACTCCTTGTCGATGGAGCGCTTGATGTCGTGCACGCCGTGGCAGTCGTTGCACGAGGGCGCGACGACGAGGCCCATCTTCAGCAGCGCGCGGCCATGGATGCTGTCGAGGTAGTGGCCGGCGGCCCGGGACTGGCCCATGCGGTACTCCTTCGTGAGATTCGGATCGTCGTGGCAGGTGCCGCAGGTCTTGGCCAGGTTCAGCTTGAACACCGGTGAGTCGAGCTGCTTCACCGGCACCATGTCGTGGGTGCCGTGGCAGCTGGCGCAGGAGGCGGCGTCGGTGCCGCCCATCTGGTGGCTTACGCTGTGGATCGAGGTGGAGTACTGCTTGGCCTCCTTCTCGTGGCAGGTGGCGCACTGCGCCGGCGCGAGCTTTGACTCGTGCGGCGTCTCCTTGATGTCCGCATGGCAGTCGACGCAGTTGAGCTTCCCGTGGACCGACTTCGCGAAGACCTCGGGCCGCACGCCGATCCACACCGGCGCCTCGCCCTTCTTGCGCGGCTTGAACTCGGCCTCGTGGCAATCCATGCACTCGCTGTTGGGCACCACAGGCGGCTTCGCCACCGCGGCCGGCGGCTCGGCCGCCTGGGCAAGCCCGGCAACCAGCAGGAACAACGGGGTCAGCCAGCGCGCGAGGCGGGGGGAGGAAAGCAAGGCGACATTCATGGCTTTGGGCCAGTATAGGGGATCGGGGTGGGGGGTACTCCGCAGGCCTTGCCGCTTTTGGAGCGTTTTTTGCCTGCCGGCCGGACGGCGTCCGTCCGTCCGGCAGGTGGCAAGTCGCAGGACTCAGGTAACAAGAATCGTCCGCGGCTCCGCCGCTGGATGACTACCTCGATTCCGTTTGCACAGGAGGGAACGGAGAGAGCGGAGGGCAAGAAACCACTAATTCGCGCTGATGGTTCCTAACCCAATTAGCGAAGATCAGCGGTTTTCCAGCTCCGTTCACTCGGTTCCCTCCTGTGCAAATCGAATCGAAGGCTTCAGGTCGAAAGTCGAACGCCATCCAGCGGCGGCCGAGCCGCGGACGACTCCTGTGACTTGTGACCTGCGACTTCCGCCGTCGCCGCGGCGGCGCCGGCGGACCTGTCACAAACGCAGCGGCTATTTCGTCCTGAGAGGTAATGAACCCGAATGTTCCCGCCGCCGCCCGCTCCCCGCGGGTTAACTACCGCACCGCCTCGTCGCTGGCGCTTCCGGCCATGCTGGCCCTCCAGCAGGCCGTCAATCGCTGCGGCCTTGAACCGTCGCTGCTGGAGCTCGTGAAGCTCCGGGCCTCCCAGCTGAACCATTGCGCGTTCTGCATGGAGATGCACTTCCGCGAGGCCCGGGCGCAGGGCGAGCGCGAGGATCGGCTCGTGTTGCTGTCGGCTTGGGAGGAACTGGACTGGTACACGCCCCGGGAGCGGGCCGCCCTGCGCTGGACCGAGGCGCTCACCCGGCTGGCCGACGGACCGGTCACGGATGAGCTCTTCGCCGCAGTGCGGGCGCACTTTTCCGAGGCGGAGCTGACCCATCTCACGCTCGCGATCGTCGCGATCAACGGCTGGAACCGGTTCAGCGTGGGCTTCCGGGTGCCCCCGCGTTTCGCCGGCTGAGGAGGAATTACCGCCGCCGCCCTTGGCGGCCGGCCAAATTCGTCCAACTTGACCGGATCCCATGACCGCCGCCTTCCAGGAGCACCGTCCGCGCCTCTTCGGCCTCGCCTACCGCATGCTCGGCAGCGTGAGCGAGGCCGAGGACGCCGTGCAGGAAACCTACCTGCGCTGGCGGCGCCAGGACCCGGCGTCGGTCGACTCGCCCGCGGCGTGGCTGGTGACCGCGCTGACCCGCCTGTGCATCGACCAGCTGCGGAGTGCCCGCCGCCACCGCGAGGAGTATTACGGCGTGTGGCTGCCGGAACCGCTGGTCGAGTCGCCGGCGCCTTCCCCGGCCGAGTCCGCCGCGCTCGCCGACTCGCTGAGCATGGCCTTCATGCTGATGCTCGAGCGGCTCGCGCCGCCGGAGCGCGCGGTTTTCCTGCTGCGGGAAATCTTCGACTACGACTACGCCGCGATCGCCCGGATCGTCGGAAAGAGCGAGGCGGGCTGCCGCCAGATCGTGCACCGCGCCAAGGCGAGCCTGCGGCCGGCGCCGGAGCCGGCCGCCCCGCCCGACGCCCGGGCGCGGGCGATCGTGCGGAAGTTCCTCGCCGCGACCACCACGGGCGAGGTGGGCGACCTGCTCCAGCTCTTGACGGACGACGCCACCCTCTACACCGACGGCGGGGGGCGGGTGCGCGCGGCGGGCCGGCCCATCGAGAGCGCCGACCACGTCAGCCGCTTTTTCGTCGGGATCCGTCGGCGCTATGCGGACGTCGAGCGGCGGCATCGCCTGGTCATGGTCAACGGCCGCCTCGGTGCGGTGGTCCTGACGGCCGGCCGCCTCGAGAACGTCCTGGCCTTCGAGCTTGAGGGCGACCGCGTGCGGACCATTTACCTCGTGCGCAATCCCGACAAACTCCGCCACCTCGCGCCGCTTTCCCGGCCCAACCGTTTCGATTCATGAACCAACCGACCAAGGCCCAGCAATTCCGCGCCCTCCATCAGGGGCCCGCCACGTTCGTCCTCCCGAATCCCTGGGATGCCGGCTCCGCCCGGGTGCTGGCGACACTCGGCTTCCCGGCGCTGGCGACGTCCAGCTTCGCCTGCGCGGTGGGGCTCGGGCGCCGGGACGGCGCCATCACCCGCGCCGAGGCGCTGGCCCATGCGCGGGCGATGGTTGACGCGACCGACCTGCCGGTCTCGGCCGACTTGGAAAACGGCTTCGGCGCCGCGCCCGAATTCGTGGCCGAAACCATCCGGCTCGCGGCGGAAACCGGACTGGTGGGCGGCTCGATCGAGGACGCGACCGGGGACAACGCCCGGCCGCTCTATGACCTGAACCAGGCCGCGGAACGGGTGGCGGCGGCCGCCGCCGCGGCCCGGAGCCTGCCGTTTCCCTTCACGCTGACGGCGCGCGCCGAGAACTACGTGCGGGGGCAGGGAACCCTCGACGACGTCATCCGGCGCCTGCAGGCCTACGAGGCCGCCGGGGCCGATGTCCTGTTTGCGCCCGGCCTGCCCGACCTCGCCGCGGTGAAACGGGTCTGCGCAGCCGTGACGAAGCCGGTGAACTACATGAACGGAATACCGGGCAAGACGTACCCGGTCGCGCAGCTGGCGGCGGCCGGCGTGCGGCGAATCAGCCTCGGGGCGTCGCTGCACCGCGCGGCCCTGGCGGCGTTCCTGGCCGCGTCCCGCGAAATCGCCGAGCACGGGACCTTCACCTTCGCCGATATGCTGCCGAGCGGCGCGCAGGTCTACCAGCTGCTGGGCCGGTGAAGCGGACGGCTGGAAAGTCGAAGGTCGCAGGTCTCAAGTCGAACGTCCGCCCGCAGCGGCGGAGCCGCGGTCCAGACCGGTCACCTGCGGCCTGTGACCTGTGACTTCCGCCGCCGCCTCAGCGGCGGCGGTTCAGCTCGGATTCGGCGGTGGGCCTTCCGGCGGATTCGGCGCCGGCGGGTGCGCGGTCCTCTTTGCCTCCTCGGCCTTGAGCTGCTCGAGCTGCAGCGGGTGTTCCTCCATCATCTCACCCTCGGACATGCGGCCCGTGAGCCAGGCGAGATTCATCGGGTAGACCTCGGGATTGAAGATGACGAAGTAGAAGTGCCAGACGATGATCGCCATCGTGGCCAGCACCGCCTCGTAGAAGTGGACCAGCCGGGCGATGTCGAAGCCGAGTTTCGTGATGTAGCCCATCGACGCGTTGTCGAACCACAGGATCGCGCCGGTAAGGGTCATGAGCCCCGTGCCCCACGCCATCGCCCAGTACTCCGCCTTCTCAATGTAGCAGAAGCGGCCGAACAACGGCTTGGTCTTGGCCAGGCCGAGGTTGTACTTCAGCACCTTCCACGGATCGGTGAAGTCGCGCCACTGCGGCAGCATGGCGAGGAACAGCTTCCGGCCCGCGTCGGTAAAGATGAGGTACGCGATGTGCCACACGCCCGAGCCGAGCATCACGATGCTCGCGATGCGGTGGATCAGCCCGCGCCACTCGAACGCCCGTGCGCTCAGGTGTCGGATCCCCGCGACCCACCAGGCCTCGGGATAGCGCAGCATGAAGCCCGTGACCACCAGCGCGGTGAAGCTCAGCCCGAGCACGACGTGCTGCAGGCGCTCGTTCACCGTCATGCGCAGGTAGAGCCGGTGCGCGACATGCAGCTCCTCGGCCTCGCCCTTCTGGATCGCGAGCTTGTGGCGGGTCTTCTTGAGGAAATCGAGGAGGTTGTGGAACACCATGCCGCCGATCACCAGGACGATCAGGATCACGTACAGGTTCGCGATCCAGTAGAGCCACGGTGACGTTTCCTTCTGGTTCTCGCTGGCGTGCACGGCGCCGACGGCAAAGCGGGTGTTGGCGCCCGGGTGGCACTGGCCGCAGGTCTGGGCGAGGTGGGCCTTGTTGATCGTGGAGGTCGGGTCGTTCTGGGACTTGATCGCGTGGCTGCCGTGGCAGCTGGCGCAGTTGACGACCTCGACCGCGCCGCCGCGGACCGCGAGGCCGTGGAAGCTGTCGGAGAAGGTCTTGAACGTGTCGCTCGCGAGCCCGTACCGCCGCGTGAGGCGGACCGATGCATGGCATTCGGCACAGACCTGCTGGGCGAGGTTGGTCTTGTGGACCGGCGAGGTCGGGTCGGTGTGGAGCTTGATGTCGTGCTCGCCGTGGCAACTGGTGCAGCCCGCGGAATCGAGGTTGCCCTTGCGAAGGGCGACGGCGTGGACGCTGGTGTTGTACTCCTTGGCCTGGGCCCCGTGGCACTTCGCGCAGGTGTCCGTGACGCGGATGCGGTTGACGCGGGCGCCGGCGACAGCGGCCTTGTTCATCGCGTGATCGCCGTGGCAGTCGACGCAGCCGGCGGCCTCGGCCTTGCCGGCGCGGAGGGCGGCGCCGTGGACAGAGTGGTCAAAGGACGCGACGAACTTTGCGCCGAGGTTCGACTGGCTGGCGACCTCGGGCTTGCTGACGTGGCAGGATTCGCAGAGCCGGGCCTGCGCGAGCTTGAGTTCGACCTTGGTCTGGCCCGGCCCCGGGCTGGCGATGCGCTCGCGGTGGCAGGTCAGGCAGTCGGGAGTGACGCGCTGGCGACCGTCGCGTCGCGGGGCGTGCGCCGATGCGAGGTAGTCCCGGCCGGCCTCGGTGTGGCAGCGGCTGCAGGCCTCGGCCTGGCCGGCGCCGGCGAACGCGAACTCCTTCTGCTTCACGCCAACGATATTGTGAGCGCCGTGGCACTCGGTGCACCGGGTGTCCTTGCCGGCGGGAATGGGGGACAGCGCGATCCGCGGGTGGAAGACGTGCTGGGCGGCGGTCTTCTCGTGGCACGAGAGGCAGTTGACCGGCGCGAGGCTCGACTCATGCGGCACCTCCTTGATGTCCGCGTGGCAGTCGATGCAGTTCAGCTTGGCGTGGGCGGAGTGAGCGTAGACGTCGGGTTTGATGCCGACCCAGACCGGGGCCTCGCCGGGTTTCGGGGCCTTAAGCTCCGCCTGGTGGCAATCCAGGCACTCGGCGTTGGTGACCGCGGGGGGCTTGGACTCCGACCCCGGGGTCGCGGGTCGGGCGAGGCTCGCGGCCGCAAGGAAGGATGCCAGCAGGGCGAACGCTGGCAGAAGACGGCGCCGGCAGGGTGCGTTCATATGACCTCAGCTCGCAGTATGCGCCGAAGCCCGCCCACCCGCTCCGCAGCAGTTGCGCGTTTGGGCGCGTTTCTTGGCCTCTCCCAGGCGCGCCACGGGCGCGCATGAGAATCATGCAATTGCGGATCGCGGATTGCGGATCGCGGATTCGGTCAGCGCGCAGGCAAGAAAAAGGCCACCGAGGCGGCGCTCGGTGGCCAGATTCGAAGGCGGAATCCGCAATTCGCGATCCGCGATCCGCAATTATTTCTGGATGCCTCCGTTATGGCAGTCGGCGCAGGTCAGGTCGGGGTCGAGCTCGCCGCCGGGATGCTGGAACTCCATGCCCTTGGCGTTGAGGTGCTCGATCTCGGCGCCCTTGCCCTGCGCGAGGATAGTGTGGCAGGACGTGCAGTCGCTCGAGCGCACCGCCTCACCCAGCGAGGTCTTGTGCTTGTCGTCGTGGCACCGGAAGCAGCCCGGCCAGTCCTTGTGGCCGATGTTGTTCGGGTAGACGCGCCAGTCGGCCTTCCGCTCGGGAAAGATCGTGACGGAATAGAGGCGCTGGACCTCGATGGTTGCGGCGCTGAGCTCCGGGCTGCCCTGGTACTTCGCGCGGAGGTACTCGGCGATCTTCGCCGGGGCGTCGGCCTCGGTCTTGATGTCGGCCTGGGTCAGGGCCTTCACGGCCTCGCGCTTGATGTTGGGCAGCCTGGTGGTGAGCGTGCCGGCGGCCATCGCGCGCTCGACGGCCTCGTTGGCGGTCGGGAAGACGTGGGCCGGACGGTTGTGGCAGTCCATGCAGTCCATCGTCCGGATCTGGTCCGCGGGCGGCTCGCCCTTGAACGCCTCGGTGCGGAACACGCGCACGGTATTGTCGCGCTTGTTCGTCACGCGCATCCACGGGATCTCCTGGCGCTTCTCGTCGGCCGCGAAGTACTCGACCTTCTCGTCGCGGTTGACGTGCCAGTGGATGCCGCCCGACGGGCTGCCGGCGCGCGCGGTGTTCACGTGCATCAGCATGCGGACGTTGTAGGGCGTGTTCGCCTTGTCGGAGAGGAAGTGCTCGAAATTGACGTCGATGTTGCCGTGGAACTTCTCCGGCCAGTGGCACTTCTCGCAGATGTCCTGGGCGGGGCGGAGGTTCTTGATCGGGGTGGCGATCGGCCGGTTGTAGTTGTTGAGCGTGTAGGCGATCAGCTGGTGGGTGCCGTTGATCTTGGCCTTGATGAACCACTCGGCGCCGGAGCCGATGTGGCACTGCACGCAGTCGACCCGGGCGTGGGCGCCGCGCTGGTAGGTGACAAACTCGGGGTTCATCGCCTTGTGGCAAACCTCGCCGCAGAACTGGACCGACTCGGAGTAGTGGTACGTCTGGTAGCTGCCGAACACGCTCAGCAGCAGGAAGACGACGGCGCCGATGGTGAAGAGGGTGATGAGCCGGCGCTGGCGCGGGTCATCGAGCCGGATCTGCCAGCGGTCGGGCGACTCGCCGGCGTACTTGATCGCGTAGCGGCGCTGCAGCCACGCGCCCGCGAACACCGCCACCAAGCCCGCGATCAGGAAGGCGGGGGCGACGATGTAGGTGAAGATCCCGAGGTACGGGTTCTTGTCGCCCTGCGTGAAATCCACCCAGACCAGCAGCGCGAACGAGAACAGGGCGCCCACGGCGAGGACGCCGCCGGCGGCGGTGATCCAGTTGTTGAAGGCCGAGCGAACGACGCGGTTCGGGTTCGACGGGGAGGGAGTCGGTTCAGGCATGGAGGGAGGGAGTCAGCGGTCGCGGGGGCGGACAGCGAACCGGCGCGAACAGCAGGGCCATTCGCGCCGGCGGCAAACCCAGCGGACGGGGGCCGGGTCAGGTCTTGAACTTGCGGACGTGCTCGACGAGGGCCTTGATCTCGTCGCCGGAGAGCTCGGAGCCGTAGCCCTTCATCTTCTCCTTGCCGGACTTGTCCTTGATGCCCTCGGCGATGGCCTTGGCCATCTCGTCGTCCTTCAGGTCGGCCTGCACCTTGGCGTCGGTGTAGTCCTTGAGCCCGAGTTTCTTGCCGACCTTCGTCTGGCCCTTGCCGTCGGCCCCGTGGCACTTTGTGCAGAGATTGTCCCAGTTGTCGGCGGCGGGGGCGGCGTAGCTAAGCGCGGCAGCCAGAAGGAACAGGCCGCCGGTGAGTTTGAGTTGATGTTTCATAGGGGAAAAGGGTACGGCCCCGGTGGGCGGGGCGATAGGTTACAAGGTGAAAAGAGTTGCTGGGTTGTCCAGCAGTATGACCGGTGCCCGGCCGGGTTGGCTCCGCATCATTTGCCGAGGTGTGCGCAGAAGTTGGTGGGGGTGCTTGGACGGATGGTGCCGGTCAATCAGGGTTGGCCACGAAGAACACCAAGCCCACCAAGGCCGGACCGGTCAGGTCTTCGCGATCCTTGCGTGCTTCGCGGTGAAACGGATCGGTCTCCAATCCTGGTTGACCGGAAAGACCGCCACGACCGCAAAGCTGCCCGAGTCTGGCCTTGGTGGGCTTCGTGATCTTCGTGGCCGATCCCAGCCCAGCCCTGCAGCCTCGCGCTAGACGGCGGCGAGGCGACAGGCGAGGGCGCGCGCGGCCAGGGCCACCTCGGGCACCGCCGCGGCCACCGCGGGGGAAAGCTCCGTGCACATCGGCCGGACTGTCTCCACCGAGATCGTGAAGAGGTGGAGTTCTGGCAGCTGGCCGATCAGCGCCAGCGCGGCAAACAGGTCCTTGAGCCCGAAGTCGTGCGCCCCAAGGCCGCGGGGCAGGTCGCCCACGCGGTCCACGCGGAACTGCCGGACCGTGCCGGCCGGGCGCTGGTCCAGCGTCGCGTCGACGAGGATCACCGCCCGCACGCCCTCGAACTCGGCCAGGAGGTTCACGCCGCCCGTCCCGCCGTCGAGGAGCCGCACGCCCGGGGCGCCCGGCTCCTGCTCCAGCAGGCGGAGGACGTGCACGCCCACGCCCTCGTCCCCCATCAGCACGTTGCCAATGCCGAGGATGAGCACGCGGGCGTCCGGGACCCCGACCGGAGTCCGGGAGTAGTCCTCGCCCTCGAGGCGCGAATCGAGCAGCAGCATGGTCAGGCGGGCGGGGTGGCGGGTGGCGCCGGCTTGGCCTTCCGGCGCTGGCGCCACGGGAAGGGCGACATGCCGGTGGCCTGCTCGGCCGCCATCTGGTTTTTCTCCATGAACTTCCAGCCACCCACGATCGAGGAGATCACGCCGTGGCCCTCGACGTAGTCGTGGTAGAACACGAGGTACACGTGCACGATCGTGAACACCACGAACAGCCACAGGGCCGCGTAGTGGAAGATGCGCACGTTATACTCGCTGCCGAACAGCGGGGTGACCCACGTGAACAGCTGCGGGAGCCAGGCGGCGCTGGTCGGCGCGTACAGCGCGAAGCCCGTGAGGATCTGGAAGATCGTCAGCAGGCCCGTCGCGGTGTACGTGAAGTAGGCCATCGAGTTGTGCCCGAGGGTCTCGACCGGCTTGTTGCTGAACTGGAGGACGTCGACCTTCAGCACGTCCCCGATCTGCCGGAGCTGGGCCTTCGTGAGCGGGAAGAAGTTCCGCCAGTTGGCGTACTTGTTCCCCATCACCGACCAGTACAGCCGGAACAGGAAGTTCACGAGCAGCACGTAGGCGGCGACGAAGTGCACGAAGCGCACCGAGCCGAACCAGTAGCTGAACGAGGCCTCGTTCGAGTTCATCAGCGCGGGCGGATGGGCGATCATCCAGCCGGTGACGCCGAGCGTCACGATGCACGCGGCGTTGATCCAGTGGAACCAGCGCACGGGTTGCTCCCAGACATAAACACGCTGGAAGTCGTGCGAGTCAGGCGCGGGGCCATTCATGGCGGGTCCTTTATTTGACCATCAGCTCGTGGTGCGCGACCTCGGTGCCGTTCTCGTAGAGGTGGACGGCGCAGGCGAGGCACGGGTCGAACGAGTGGATGGTGCGGATGATCTCGAGGGGTTGCTTCGGGTCGTGGACCGGCGTGCCGATCAGCGAGGCCTCATAGGCCGAGCGCTGGCCCTTGGCGTCGCGGGGCGAGGCGTTCCAGGTGGACGGGACGACCAGCTGGTAGTTCTCGATCTTGCGGTCCTTGATCACGATCCAGTGGGCGAGCGCGCCGCGCGGCGCCTCGCTCGTGCCGACGCCCTTGGCCTCGGCCGGCCAGGTTGACGGCTCCCACAGGTCCTTGGTGAACGTGCGGGTGTCGCCGGCCTTCACGAGGGCGAGCAGGCTGTTGTAGAACTCCAGGCCCCAGCGGGCCGTGAGCCGGGCCTCGATGCCGCGGGCGGCCGTGCGGCCGAGGGTTGAGAAGAGCACGGACGAAGGGGCCTTCAGCGCGCCGAGCGCCTCGAGCACCGCTTCCTTGGTCTCGGTCTGGTTCGAGGCGAAGCCCACGAGCATGCGCGCCAGCGGGCCGACCTCCATCGCGTGGCCCTTCCAGCGCGGCGTCTTGAGCCAGCTGTATTTCTTGTCCACGTCGAGGTACTGGTACGGGGTCTTGGGCCCGCTGTAGTTCAGGTTGGTCTCGCCGGCCCACGGGTGGCGGCCGCCGGCGATCGAGCCGTCCTGGTAGTTGTACCAGGAGTTGTCGATGAACTCCTCGATGCCCGTCTGCGTGTCCTTCGGGTCCACCGGATGGATCTCGGCGAGGTTGCGGCCGAGGATCGCGCCGCGCGGGAACTTGTAGCTCGCGAGGTTCGTGAAGCCCTGCGTCGGCAGGTCACCGTAGCACAGGTAGTTCTCCAGGCCGCCGCCGATGCCGGCCCACTCGAGGTAGTACGGCGCCACCGCGAGGAGGTCCGGGTAGTAGACCTGCTCGACGAAGTCCTGCGCCTGCTTCAGCAGCGTGCCCACGAGGGCGAGCCGCTCGGCGTTGATGGCGTTGGCCTCGTCGAGGTTGATCGAGCACGGCATGCCGCCCACGAGGTAGTTCGGGTGCGGGTTCTTGCCGCCGAAGATCGTGTGGACCTTGATGACCTCCTTCTGCCACTCCAGCGCCTCGAGGTAGTGCGCGACGCCGATGAGGTTGATCTCCGGCGGGAGCTTGAAGGCCGGGTGGCCCCAGTAGGCGTTGGCGAAGATGCCGAGCTGGCCGCTGGCCACGAAGCTCGTCAGGCGCTTCTGCAGGTCGGCGAAGTACGCCGGCGAGCTCTTCGGCCAGTGCGAGATGCTCTGCGCGATGCGCGAGGTCTCGGCTGGGTCCGCCTTCAGCGCGCTCACCACGTCCACCCAGTCCAGCGCGTGCAGGTGGTAGAAGTGGATCACGTGGTCCTGCACGTTCTGGATGCAGTACATGATGTTGCGGATCAGCTCCGCGGCCGGCGGGATCTTCATGCCGAGGGCGTCCTCGACGGCGCGCACCGACGCGAGCGCGTGCACCGTGGTGCACACGCCGCAGACGCGCTCCGTGAAGGCCCAGGCGTCGCGCGGGTCGCGGCCCTTCAGGATGATTTCCAGGCCGCGCACCATGGTGCCGGCGCTCCAGGCGTCCACGATCTTGCCGTCCTTGACTTCGGCCTCGATGCGGAGGTGCCCCTCGATGCGGGTAACGGGATCAACTACGATGCGATTGCTCATGACAGGTTGCTTTCGCGGTTAGGGGTTATTTCTGCTCGTCCTGCTGCTGCTGGTGGTGCGCCTCGGCCGTCTCGGCGTGCTCGCCGGGGCCCTCGCCGATGGTGTCCGCCTTGCGGACGTTGGTGAGCACCGCGTGCGCCAGCGCGCCGGCGGCGGCGACGCCGCCCACGGTGAGGCCGATCTTGTCGGCCGTGGACTCGATGCCGAAGCCCGGGAAGTTCGTCAGCCGCTGGTAGAACGGCCCGTTGTCCCAGAACTTCGCCTCGGAGCAGCCGATGCAGCCGTGGCCGGACTGGATCGGGTAGCTGGTACCGTTGTTCCACTTGATGGTGGAGCAGGAGTTGTAGGTGCTCGGGCCGCGGCAGCCGACCTTGTAGAGGCAATAGCCCTTGCGCGCGTTCTCGTCGTCGAACGTCTCGACGAACAGGCCCGCGTCGTAGTTGGCGCGGCGGGCGCACGTGTCGTGCACGCGACGGGAGTAGAACGCCTTCGGGCGGCCCAGCGAGTCGAGCTGCGGGATGCGGTCGAAGGTGAGAAGGTGGACGAGCACGCCGGCCATGACCTCGGCGATCGGCGGGCAGCCCTGCACGTTGACGATGGGCTTGTCCTTGATGATCGCGTTGATCGGCGTGGCCTGCGTCGGGTTCGGGTTGGCGGCCTGCACGCAACCGGAGCACGCGCAGTTGCCCCACGCGATGATGGCCTTCGCGCCGGCGGCGACCTCGCGCACGGTCTCGAGCGCAGACTTGCCCGCGATCACGCAGTAGTGGCCGTCAGCCGCGAGCGGCACCGAGCCTTCGACGAGCATCAGGTACTCGCCCTTGTACTTCGTGATGGTGTCCTGGAGAATCTCCTCGGCCTGGTAGCCCGCGGCGGCCTGCAGGGTCTCGGTGTAGTCGAGCGAGACCTTGTCGAGCAGGATGTCGGCGACAATCGGGTGGGAGGAGCGGATGAACGACTCGCTGCAGCAGGTGCACTCCTGGAAGTGCAGCCAAACCACCGGGAGGCGCCGCTTGGTTTCAATCGCCTGGGCGATCTGCGCGGCCGCCGAGGACTCCAGACCGAGGTACGCGCCCATCCAGGCGCAGAATTTCAGGAACTCGCGGCGATCCACGCCGCGCGAGACCATCTGTTCATAGATGGTCGGCACTGTCTCGTTGAGCTGCTTGAGCGATTGCATGGTCGGATAAACAAAATCCCGCCCGGCCGAAGCCGGGTGGGTTCTTGGTGCGGGTTGGGGTGAGTGACTGGGGTGGGTAACCGGGTGAAACGGACCGGCGCATCCTAGGAAAAATTCGCGCAGCCTGTTGCTCGGATTTTGGGAATGGCTGCGCAGAATTTGTGTTTTCGCGCGTGCACGCTGGACGCGCCTCGCGTCGGGGCGTCTAGTGCGCGCCAACCCCACCGCCCCATGCACGAGGTCGGCATCATGGAATCCGCCATTGACGCAGTGCTCCGCCAAGCGCGCGCGCACTCGGCCCGGCGTGTCCATCGGATCGTCCTCCGCATCGGCGCCCTCGCCGGGGTCGAGCCCGACGGGCTCCGCTTCGCCTTCGACGTTGTGACCCGCGGCACCCTCGCCGCCGGCGCCGCGCTCGAGATCGAGGCCGTCCCCGCCCGGGCCTACTGCGCCGCCTGCGACGCCGACTTCCCCGTCGACGGCGGCTTCATCGCCCGCTGCCCGACCTGCTCGGCCCTCTCCGCCGATCTCCGGTCGGGCCGCGAGCTCGAGCTTTCCCGCATTGAAATGACCTGACCACCATGAACTCCACCCCTGTCGCCCCGAACCCGGCCGAGGACTTCGAGGTCCACCCGCTCAGCGGCGCCGCCGCCCGGCCCGCCCGCCAACTCTCCGGCCCGCTCGCCCCCGAGGCGGCCGCCACCCTCGACGCCCAGGTCCGGGCGGTCGACCTTCGCGTGCCGCTCCTCGAGAAGAACGACCTCCTCGCCGAGCGGAACCGCGGCTACTTTCTCGGCCGCGGCCTCGCCACCCTCAACCTCGTGTCGTCCCCCGGTGCCGGCAAGACCACGCTCCTTGAGCGCACGCTCGACGAGTTCGGCCGCCAGACCCGGTGCGCCGTGGTCGTCGGCGACCTCGAGACCGACAACGACGGGCTCCGCCTGCACCGGCCGCACGCCCCCGTCGCCCAGATCACCACCGGCGGCACGTGCCACCTCGACGCCGCCATGATCGCCCGCGGCGTCGAGTCGCTCGACCTCGCCGGCGTGAAGGTCCTCTTCATCGAGAATGTCGGCAATCTCGTCTGCCCGGCCTCCTTCGACCTCGGCGAGCAGGTGCGCGTCGTGCTCCTCTCCACCACGGAGGGCGAGGACAAGCCCCTCAAGTACCCGCCGATCTTCAAGTCCGCGCACCTCGTCCTCCTCACCAAGGTCGACGTTGCCGACGCCCTTGGGTTCAAGCGCGACGTCGCCGTCGCCAACATCCGCCGGATCGCGCCGCAGGCCCGGATCATCCAGCTCTCCAGCCGCTCCGGCGAGGGCTTGCCGGAGTGGTACGACTTCCTGCGCGGCCTCGCCCCGGCCGCCAAGGCCTGATCCGACCGCCCCGCCCTGTGCCATGCCCGCCGTTGCCGACCAGACCGACCTGCTGCTGCGCGTCCGCGGGATCGTGCAGGGGGTGGGCTATCGGCCGTTCGTGCAGCGCACCGCCTCTCGCCTCGGCCTGAGGGGCTGGGTGCGCAACGACGCCCAGGGTGTCCTGATCCGGGCCATCGGCCCCGCCGCCGCCGTGCGGTCCTTTGCGGCCGCCCTCCGCGAGCAGGCGCCCGCCGCCGCGCGCGTGGCCGCGGTCGAGTCGCGGCGTCCGGACCCGGCTGCCGTGCCCGCCGGCGAGGAGTTCGCCATCCTGGCCAGCCCGCCGCGCGGCCTCGCGGTCACGCCCTCGGTCCCGCCCGACCTCGCGCTCTGCCCCGCCTGCCGCGAGGAGCTGCTCGATCCCCGCGACCGGCGCCGGGGCTACCCATTCATCAACTGCACCCAGTGCGGTCCGCGTTATTCGCTGATCGAGGCGCTGCCGTACGACCGCCCGCGCACGACGATGCGGGCCTTCCGGATGTGCCCCGCCTGCCAGGCGGAGTACGACGACCCGTTCGACCGCCGCTTCCACGCGCAGCCCAACGCCTGCCCGCAGTGCGGCCCGCGGCTGATCCTCACCGGGCCGGCCGGCGAGGTCCGCGCGGAGCGCGACGCCGCCCTCGCCGCGGCGGTGGCGCTGCTGCGGGACGGGCGCATCGTCGCCGTGAAGGGTGTCGGCGGATATCACCTGATGGTCGACGCCACCGCGGAGGCGGCGGTCCTGGAGCTGCGCCGCCGCAAGCACCGCGAGGAAAAGCCCCTGGCCGTCATGTTCCGCGACCTGGCCGCGGTGCGGGCCGTGGCCGAGGTGCCCGACGAGGCCGGCCGGCTGCTGACTTCCCCGGCCGCGCCGATCGTGCTGCTGGCTCGCCGGCCCGGGACGCGGCTGGCCGAGTCGCTCGCGCCGCGCAATCCGTGGATCGGCGCGCTGCTGCCGTACACGCCGCTGCACGTCCTGCTGCTCCGCGCGCACGGCGGCCCGCTCGTGGCCACGAGCGCCAACCTATCCGAGGAGCCGCTGTGCACCGCCGCGGAGGAGGCGCATGAGCGGCTCGCGGGCATCGCGGACGCGTTCCTGGATCACGACCGGCCGATCGCCCATCCGGTTGACGATTCCGTGATGCGGCTGGCGCACGTCGGCCCGATCCTCCTGCGCCGGGCCCGCGGCTGGGCGCCGGCCCCGCTGGGCCTGCCCGGGAATCTGCCCGGCCATCTCCTGTGCGTCGGCGCGCAGATGAAGAACACCGTGGGCGTCGCCGCCGGCGACCAGGTGGTGCTGAGCCCGCACATCGGCGACCTGGCCGGCGCCGCGACGCTGGCCGCGTTCCGGCGCACGATCGAGGTGCTGGGCCAGCTGCACGAGGCGGCCTTCTCCGGCGTCGCGTGCGACAAGCATCCGGACTACGCCTCGACGCAGCATGCGCTGCGCCTCGGCCTGCCGGTCGTGGCGGTGCAGCACCACCTTGCGCACGTGCTCGCGTGCCTGCTCGAGCACCAGCATCCGGCGGACGGCGTGCTGGGCGTCTCGTGGGACGGCACCGGCTACGGCGAGGACGGCACGGTGTGGGGCGGCGAGTTCATCCTGCTCCAGGGCGGCGCGGCGCGGCGGTTCGGCCGGCTGCGCCCGTTCCGGCTCGCGGGCGGCGAGGCGGCGGTGCGCGACGCGCGCCGGGTCGCGCTCGGCCTGATCCACGAGGCGATGGAGGGGCACTTCGGTCCCGCGGCCCACGGCTTCGGCCTCGGCGCCAGCGAGTCCGCGACGCTGCACACGATGCTGGTGCGGGGCCTCAACTCCCCGGTCACGTCGAGCGCCGGGCGGCTCTTCGACGGCGTGGGCGCGCTGCTCGGACTGGGCACGCACAACCAGTTTGAGGGCCAGACGCCGCTCGCGGTGGAGGCCGCGGCGCGTTCCGGCCGCGGGCTGTTCACGCCGTTGGCGCTGGCCGTGCGCGAGGCCGGCGCGGGGGCCGACTGCGAGCTCGACTGGGCCCCGCTGCTGGAGCAGCTGCTTGCGCGCCGCGCCGCGGGACAGGAGCCCGGTCCGCTCGCGCTCGCGTTTCACCGCGCCCTGGCCCACGGCATCGTCGAGATGGCCCGCCGCGCCGGCGCCGGCACGGTCGCGCTCACCGGCGGCTGCTTCCAGAACGCGCTGCTGCTCGACCTCACGGCCGCGGCGCTGCGCGAGGCGGGCTTCCGGGTGCTGTTTCACCGCGATCTCCCCCCGAACGACGGCAACATCGCCGCCGGCCAGGCGCTCGGCGCCCTCTGGAACCTCACCACCGTCACGCTCCCCGCCTAGTTTCCGCGCCCTGCCCCCAACCCTTGTCCCCCAAACACCATGTGCCTCGCCGTCCCAGGAAAAATCGTTGAAGTGACCGAGGGCGACCCGCTCCTCCGCTCGGCCAAGGTCAGTTTCGCCGGCGTCGTGAAACAGGTCAGCCTCACCTGCACGCCGGAGGCCAAGCTCGGCGACTATGTGCTCGTCCATGTCGGCGTCGCGATCAGCACGATCGACCCGCAGGAGGCGGCCGAGACCTTCAAGTACCTCAAGGCGATGGGCGAGCTCGACGGGCTTGATCCCGCGCAGATGGAGGCGTCGCCCCCATGAAATACGTCGACGAATACCGCGACGCCGGCCTCGTCCGGGGACTGGCCGACGCGATCGCCCGCACGGTGACCCAGCCGTGGACGATCATGGAGATCTGCGGCGGCCAGACGCACGCGATCGTGAAGTTCGGCTTGGATGACCTGCTCCCGCCGGCGATCACCCTGGTCCACGGGCCGGGCTGCCCGGTGTGCGTGACCAGCGCCGACCTCATCGACACCGCGGTCGACCTGGCGCTGCAGCATCGGGTGATCCTCTGCTCGTTCGGTGACATGCTCCGCGTGCCGGGCAACGGCATCGACCTGCTGACGGCAAAGGCCCGCGGCGGCGACATCCGGATCGTGTACTCGCCGCTGGACGCCGTGGCCCTCGCCCGCGAGCACCCCGGCCGCGAGGTGGTGTTCTTTGCCGTCGGCTTCGAGACGACGGCGCCGGCCAACGCCATGGCGGTGCTGCGGGCGGAGCGCGAGGGCGTCCGCAACTTCTCGCTCCTGACCTCGCATGTGCTGGTGCCGCCCGCGATGCGGGCGATCCTCGGCGCGCCGGACAACCGGGTGCAAGGCTTCCTCGCCGCGGGCCACGTCTGCACGATCATGGGCGTGCAGGAGTACGGACCGATCGCGCGCGACCACCATGCGCCGATCATCATCACCGGCTTCGAGCCCGTGGACATCCTCGAGGGCATCCTGCTCTGCGTGAAACAGCTCGAGTCGGGCCGCGCCGAGGTGGAGAACGCCTACTCGCGCGCCGTCCGCACCGAAGGCAACGTGCATGCCCGCGGGATCGTCGAGCGCGTCTTCGTGGTGGCGGACCGCGACTGGCGCGGTCTGGGCGTGATTCCCGCCAGCGGCCTGGCCGTGCGTCCGGAGTACGCCGCCTACGACGCGCTGCGCCGCTTTCCGTGCGCGGCCTGCGCGGCCCGGGCCGCGAGCGAGTGCATCAGCGGCGAGATCATGCGCGGCGTGAAAAAGCCGCATCATTGCCCGGCCTTCGGCACGCGCTGCACGCCCGAGCATCCGCTGGGCGCCCCGATGGTCTCGAGCGAGGGCGCCTGCGCCGCCTACCACCGCTATCGCGCCCGCGCTGCCTAGTCTTGTTCCCTGATCCCTGCCCCTGGTCCTTTTTCCACCATGCACCTGCCCGACGGATTCATCGACGCCAAGACCGCCCTCGCGACGGGCGTGCTGGCGGCAGCCGGCGTCGGTCTGGCGCTGCGGCAGGTGCGGATCGAGCTGCCGCCGCGGCGGGTGCCGCTGCTCGGGCTGGCGGCCGCGTTTCTGTTTGCCGCCCAGCTGGTGAACTTTCCGGTGATCGGCGGGACGTCGGGCCATTTGGTCGGCGGCGCGCTGGTCGCGGCGCTGCTCGGGCCGGCGGCCGCGATCGTGGTCGTGACCACCGTGCTGGTGGTGCAGTGCTTCCTGTTCGCCGACGGCGGCGTGACCGCGCTCGGGGCGAACATCTTCAACATGGGGATCGTCACGACCCTGTCCGGCTATGCCGTCTATCTGGCGGTGGCGCGGGTGCTGCCGGGCCTGCGCGGCCGCGTCGCGGCCCTGGCGTTCGCCGGCTGGTGCTCGACGATGCTCGCCGCGGCCGCGTGCGCGGGCCAGCTGGCCTGGTCCGCCGCCGTGCCGTGGCGCGTGGGCTTTTCCGCGATGGCCGGCGTGCATGCGTTCATCGGGCTGGGCGAGGGCGCCGTCAGCGCGCTCATCCTGCTGGCAATCGCGCGGACCCGGCCGGACCTGCTGCAGGACTCGCCGGATCGCGCCGCGCCGCCGGTCGGGCGCTTCGTCGGGCTCGGCCTGCTGGCGGGGTTGGGTCTGGCCCTGTTCGTGGCGCCGTTCGCGTGCCCGTGGCCCGACGGCCTCGAGTCGGTCGCGGACCACCTGGGCTTTGCCCGGCCGGCGGCGGCCCCGTTCCTCCCGGCGCTGGCGGCCGACTATCGCTGGCCCGGGCTGGCTTCCCCCGGCGTCGCGCTGGCGGTGGCGGGAGCGGCCGGGGTGATCAGCGTGTTTGTCCTCGCGATCGCCTTCAGCCGCCTGCTGGTGCCGAAGCCCACCCGTCCGGCCGGACGCGAACCCGAGCGGCCGGCGCCCGCGCCATCATGACGGAATTGATTCCCACCGTCTATCCGGTCGACCGGCCGGTCTACCGCTGGCCCGCCGGCCTGAAGCTGGCCGGGGCGCTGGTCATGATTGTCGGCACGGCTCTGGCGCCGTTCGCGTGGCGCGCGTGGTTCGTTGGTGTTGCCGCGGTGCTCGTGTTGCTGGTCGTGGCGGGGCGCCTGCCCTTCAGGTCGCTCCTCCTACGCCTGCTTGCACTCTCGCCGTTTGTGGCGGGCGTGGCCCTCTCCGCGGCGTTGAACCCCCGCGGCTCGGCCGACTGGCGCGTGCTGGCCCTGCGCAGCGGGCTGTGCCTTGCGACGGTCCTGGTGCTGGCGCAGACGACGCCCTTCAGCGCAATGCTGGCCATGTTGCGCCGCGTCGGGATCCCGGCGCTGCTGGTCACGACCCTGGCATTGATGCACCGCTATCTTTTTGTCCTGGGCGACGAGTCCGAACGCATGCGCCGGGCGCGGGCCAGCCGCACGTTTTCCGGCGACCGCCGGCTCGTCTGGTGGACGGCGGCCACGGTGGTCGGGCAGCTGTTCGTCCGCGCGTTCGAGCGCGCCGAGCGGGTGTACGACGCGATGTGCGCGAGGGGGTGGCGATGAGACGGGCGATCGACGTCCGGGATCTGCGTTACGCCTACCCCGATGGCACGGTGGCGCTGCATGACGTCACCCTGCAGGTGGAGCCGGGGGAGTGCGTCGGCCTGCTGGGTCCGAACGGCTCGGGCAAGTCCACGCTGATTCGCCACCTCAACGGCATCCTGCCCGAGCGCCTGACGGAGGTGGGCGGCGGCGTGGCCGTGATGGGCGAGACGATCACCCGCGACAATATCGGCCAGATCCGGCGTCAGCTCGGGCTGATGTTCCAGGACGCCGACGACCAGCTGTTCTGCGCGACGGTGCGCGAGGACGTGGCGTTCGGCCCGCAGCAACTGGGGCTTACCCCGGGCGAGGTGGCGGACCGGGTGCAGCGCGCGCTGGAGGAAGTGGGACTGGTGGAGCTGGGCCATCGGCCCCCCCATCACCTGAGCACCGGGGAGAAGCGCCGGGCCTGTCTCGCGGGCGTGCTGGCCTGCGAACCGTCGATCCTCGTGCTTGATGAACCGACCAGCGGCCTCGACCCGCGCGGCCGGCGGGAGCTGATTGCGCTGCTGCGGCAGGTGCGGGCGACCAAGCTGATCGCCACCCATGACCTTGAGCTGGTGGTCGAGCTTTGCCCGCGGTCGGTCGTCCTCGACGCCGGCCGGGTGGTGGCCGACGGCCCGACGCACCAGATCCTCGACGACGAGGCCCTGATGCTCGCCCACGGCCTGGAGCGCCCGCATATCCTCCAGCACCGGCATCCGCATTGAGGCGTTGCCTCCATTGCGGATTGCGGATCGCGGATTGGTCGGGAGGAGCCATTCCCGAGACTTCAACTATGCGCTTTCTGGCCCGAGAAATCCGCAATCCGCGATTCGCAATCCGCAATGGAATCAGCAGATCCTCGGCAGTTGCTCGCCGCTCAGGCGGTCGACGATCCGGTCGGCGCCGATGACACTGCGCTGGGTCACCTGGCCGGCCGGGGCGGCGTTGACCCGACCGATAATCACCGGTGGGCCTCCCGGGGCGGTCCGGGCGATGATCTCCAGGGCCGGCGCGGCCTGCGCGGCGGGCACAAAGCAGATGAAGCGGCCCTCGTTGGCCACGTAAAGCGGGTCGAGGCCCAGAATCTCGCAGGCGCCCCGCACCTGCTCGGTCACGGGTACCTTGGCCGCCTCGATGGCGATTGCGACGCGGGCGGATTCGGCGAGCTCCACCAGCGCGGTGGCGAGTCCGCCGCGGGTCAGGTCGCGCAGGCAGTGGACCTCCAGCCCGGCCTGCAGCAGCGCCTGCACCGGGGCGACCAGCGGGGCGCAGTCGCTCTCGATCGTGCTTTCGAACTCCAGCCCGGCGCGCGTCGCCATGATGGCCATGCCGTGGCGGCCCAGGTCGCCGCTGAGGATGACCGCGTCGCCCGGCCGGATGCTCGCGGGCGCCACGGTCCGCGGCGTCTCGATCACGCCGACCCCGGCGGTCGTGACGTACACGCCGTCGCCCTTGCCCCGCTCCACGACCTTGGTGTCGCCCGTGACGATGCTGACGCCCGCGGCGGTGGCGGCGGCCTGCATGGAGGCGACGATCCGCTCGAGCGTCGCGATGGGAAAACCCTCCTCGAGCACGAAGCCCGCGCTCAGCCACAACGGGCGGGCGCCGCACATGCACAGGTCGTTGACGGTGCCGTTGACGGCGATCTTGCCAATGTCGCTGCCGGGGAAGAACAACGGGCTGACGACGTGCGAGTCGGTGGTGAACGCGAGCCGGGAACCGTCGGGCAGGCGCAGCAGCGCGCCGTCATGCTGGGCGTCGAGGGAGGCGTTGGCGAACGCCGGCCGGAACACCCGGTCGATCAGGTCCTGGGTCAGCCGGCCGCCGCCGCCATGCCCGACCGTGATCTCGGTCTTGTGGGGGAGCGGGATGGGGCAGCTGAGGCCGGACGAGGACGGGGTGGGCGTCGCCATGGCCGGGAAAAGTGGGGCAACGCCGGGAATTCCGCGAGCCGTTTGGGATGTTCTCACAAGGAGTGGCGAAGGGTGCGCAAAAAATGCGCAGCCCATGGGGTCGCGCTCAGGCATCATCTTCAGCGGATTACAGATAAGACCCGCCAGACCTCCGGTTTGGCGGGTTGCTTCAGCCGCCTTTCTTCCAACACTTTCCCCCATGCGTCTCCACCCGCTCGGCCTGCTCTTGACCCTTCCGCTGCTCCTCGGTGCCTGCCGCGACTCCAAGGTCGCCGTCTACCGCATCCCGAAGGAGATCGACACCCCGGTCCCGGCGGCCAGCCCGCACGCCGGGATGGCCGGCGGTGGTGACATGAGCGGAGGCGATGGCGCCGTGGCCCGGGCCGACGGTCCCGGCCTGAGCTGGACCGTCCCGGCCGGCTGGCAAAGCAAGGGTCCCTCGGGGGTTCGCAAGGACACGCTCGTGGTGGCCCCGGACGCCGAACTCGCGGTCACCGCTTTCCCGGGCGACGTCGGCGGCGAGCTCGCGAACATCAACCGCTGGCGCGGCCAGCTGCAGGTGGCGCCGATCGGCGAGGGTGAGCTGGACGGTTCCGTCACGCGCCTTGACGTCAATGGCCTGAAGGTCGGCGTGGTCGACATCGCGGGCGGCTCCACCGACAAGCCCGCCCGCATGCTGGGCGCGTTTGTCCCGGTGGGCGGCGCGACGTGGTTTTTCAAGCTGATCGGTCCCGACACCGTCGTGGCCGGCGAGAAGGCGAAGTTCCTGGCGTTCCTCCAGACCCTGAAGGCGGACGCCTCGACCGCGGCCTTCGGATCGGCGCACGGCAGCGCGGGGGAGCCTCCGCCGCCAGCGGCCGCCCCGACCGCGCCGGCCGACATGGCCAACACCGAGGTCATCAAGGCCGAGGGGCCCGGCCTCCGCTGGACCGCCCCGGCGCACTGGGAAAGCCGCCCGGCCGCGGCCATGCGCAAGGCGACCTACGCCGTGCCGAATCCCGCCGGCGCGGCCGGCGACCTGTCCATCACGGCGTTTCCGGGCGACGTCGGCGGCGAGGTGGCGAACCTCAACCGCTGGCGCAACCAGCTCCAGCTGCCGCCGCTCGCGCCGGGGGAGGTGGAGGGCACCGTGACCCGCCTCGCCGTCCACGGCCTCAATCTCACCGTCGCCGACTACACTGGCGGCCCGGCCGGCGCGCCGGTCCGGATGCTGGGCGCCATCGTGCCGTTCGCCGGCTCAACCTGGTTCTTCAAGCTCACGGGGCCCGTTGACCTCGTCGCAAAGGAAAAGCCGGCCTTCGAGGCCTTCCTCCAAACCCTCTCGGCCCCCTGACCGCCATGCTCAACACTCTCAAGGATCTCCGCGACCTCGTGGTCTCGCTCAAGCTGACCGTGGTCCTGCTCGTCTTCTCCATCATCCTGGTGCTCGTCGCGACGCTGGACCAGGTGAACCTCGGCGTCTGGGCCGTGCAGGAAAAATACTTCAAGACGTTCGTCGTCTTCTGGAAGGTCGGCAACGTGTCGGTCGCCGTGTTCCCGGGCGGCTACACCATCGGCGGGCTGCTGCTGCTCAACCTGCTCGGCGCGCACATCTACCGGTTCAAGTGGGAATGGCGGAAGCTCGGCATCTGGTTCGCGCATGCCGGCCTGATTCTCCTGCTCATCGGCGAGTTGCTCACCGGGCTGATGCAGGACGAGTACCACATGCGCCTCGACCAGGGGCAGACGAAGAACTACTCGGAGAGCTACCGGAACATTGAGCTGGCGATCACCGACACGACCGACCCGAAGTTCGACGAGGTCGTGGCCATCCCCGAGAAGCCGCTCTTGCGCCTCGAGACGATCCAGCACCCGAAGCTGCCGTTTCGCGTCGCGGTGAAGGCCTACTTTCCGAACTCGCTGCTCGGGATGCGCGCCCCGGCGATGGGCGCCGAGAACCCGGTGGCCGTGACGCAGGGCGCGGGCACGCAGATCGTCGCGACCCAGCGCCCGCTCACCTACAAGGAGAACGAGCGCAATCTCCCGAGCGCCTACGTCGAGCTGATCGGGCCCGAGGGCTCGCTCGGCACCTGGCTCGTGTCCGTCGCGCTGGAGGATCCCCAGACCTTCACCGCTGGCGGCCGCACGTGGAAAATGGCGCTGCGCTTCGCGCGGCACTACAAGCCGTTCTCGCTCACCCTGCTGAAGTTCAGCCACGACCGCTACGCGGGCACGGACATCCCGAAGAATTTCTCGAGCCGCATCCGGCTCACGACCCCGGATGGCAAGGACGACCGCGAGGTCCTGATCTACATGAACAACCCGCTGCGCTACGCGGGCCTCACCTTCTACCAGGCCGGCTTTGAGAACAATGACACCACGACCGTGCTCCAGGTCGTGCGCAACCCAAGCTGGCTCATCCCGTACATCGCGTGCGGCGTGATCACCTTCGGCCTGCTGCTCCAGTTCGGCATCCACCTCGTCGGCTTCGTCTCCAAGCGCCGCGGCGCCGCCTGAATCCCGGTCCCACCTCTGAACCTTCCCGTCCCATGAAACGATTCCTTCCCCTTGCGATCCTCGTCCTTGCCGCCCTGCTGGTCGCGTCCACGCTGTTGCCGCCGCGGTACCGGAGCGAATACGACCTCGCGACCTTCAGCCGGCTGCCGACGCTCGTGAACGGGCGCATCAAGCCGCTCGACACGGTGGCGCGCACCTCGCTGCTCGTGCTGCAGGGCCGGCAGCGGGTCACGGCCGCCGACGGCCGCACGGTGACGCCGTCCGAGTGGCTGCTTGACATGCTCTACAAGCCCGACGTGGCCGACTCCTACCCGACGTTCGAGATCGTCCACCCCGACGTCCTTTCCCTCCTCAACCTCACGCCGGAGGACGGCGTGGCGAAGAAGCGTTTCACCTACGTGCAGATCTCGAAGAACCTCGCCGAGCTCGCGCGCCAGTCGCGCCTGGCCGAGGAGGTCGAGCAGCCGGTGCGCTCCGCCTTCCAGCGCGCGGTGCTGCAGCTGCGCGACAGCGTGATCCTCTACCAGCGGCTGCAGGGCAGCATCGTGGCCCCCGGGGTGCCCAACTTCCTGGAGCAGCTGAACCAGTTCGATGCCGTCGTCGCGGCCGGCGTCGCCGCGGCGCGCGCCCGCCAGGCCGGCCAGCCCTCCGACGCCGCGGCGGCGAAGACGCTGCTGGAGCTGACCGACTCGTTCGCGACGATGGAGCAGGTCGGCTACCTGCTGCCGATCCCGCCGGTGACGGGCAAGGCCGACTCGCGCGGCTGGCACAACGCCGGCGCGGCGCTGCAGGCGAGCGTGCAGGCGGGCCGGCTCAACCCGGCGATCACCACCTACGTCGGGCTCGGCCTCGCCTGGCGGGGCTACCAGCCGGCGACCTTCAACTCCCTCGTGCAGCAATACCGGGCATCGCTCGACCGCGAGATCCCGGGCATCATGACGAAGTGCGACGTCGAGGCGCGGTTCAATTCCTCCGAGCCGTTCTACAATGCCATGATGATCTACGTGCTGGCGTTCCTGCTCGCCGTGTTCTCCTGGCTCGTCTGGCCGCAGGAGCTCGGGCGGATCGCCTTCGGCCTGGTCGTGATCGCCTTCCTGCTCTCGACCGCGGGCATCGGCGTCCGCATGTGGCTGGAGGGCCGTCCGCCGGTGACCAACCTGTATTCGTCGGCGCTCTTCGTCGGCTGGGTGGCCGTCGCCCTCTGCATCGTCCTTGAGCGCCTCTACCGCAATGCCATCGGCAGCGTGACGGCCGGCCTGGTCGGCTTCAGCACGCTGCTGATCGCGCACCACCTCGCGCTGGGCGGCGACACGCTGGAGATGATGCGGGCGGTGCTCGACTCGAACTTCTGGCTCGCGACCCACGTGGTGACCGTGACGGTCGGCTACGCGGCAACCTTCCTCGCCGGCTTCCTCGCGCTGATCTACGTGGTCCGCGGCGTGTTCACCCGCTCGCTCGACAAGGACACCGCCGACGCGCTGACGCGCATGGTCTATGGCATCGTGTGCTTCGCGACGCTCTTCAGCTTCGTGGGCACCGTGCTCGGCGGCATCTGGGCCGACCAGTCGTGGGGCCGCTTCTGGGGCTGGGACCCGAAGGAAAACGGCGCGCTGATCATCGTCCTCTGGAACGCGCTCATCCTGCACGCCCGCTGGGGCGGCCTGGTGCGGCAGCGCGGCCTGATGAACCTCGCGATCATGGGCAACATCGTCACCGCCTGGAGCTGGTTCGGCGTGAACATGCTCGGCGTCGGGCTCCACAGCTACGGCTTCATGGACGCCGCGTTCTGGTGGCTGATCGCCTTCGTGGCCTCCCAGGTCGCCTTCATCCTGGTCGGCACGCTGCCGCTGGCCAGGTGGCGCAGCTTCAGTGCGACGCGCTGAGGCGCCGCGGGTTGAGAGTTGAAAGGCGAAGCCTGCGCCGACCGCGCCGGCCTCCGGCTCCTCAACTTTCAACGCTCAACTTTCAACTGCCGCCACCCGTGGCGGCCAACGCCAGCCGGCGGCCGGACTCGATGCAGTTTGCGAGGGAAATGCCATCGCGGGCATTGCCGCCGAAGCGGAGGCCGGGGGAACCCGCCTCGACGTCGGCAAAGATCTTTTTGAACCGGCCGTAGCCCAGCGTGTACTGCGGAATCGCCCGCGGCCAGCGCTGGAGGTGGACGAAGGCCGGCTCGCCCCTCACGCCGAGCAGGGCCGACAGCTCCTCGCGGACCAGGCGCAGGATCGCCTCATCGTCGAGGAGCGCCAGCTGCGGCGCCCGCACGCCGCCGACAAAGGTGGTGAGCGCCACGTGCCCCGCGGGCGCGCGGCCCGGAAAGAGCGAGCTGGAGAACAGGACGCCGAGCACGCGCCGCCGCTCGACCTCCGGCATGAGCAGGCCGAAGCCATCGAGCGGGTGCGCGACATCGGCGCGGCGATGGCCGGTGAAGACGGAGGTGACCGCCGGGTGTTCGATCTCCGCGAGCTCCGGCAGGCGCTCGGCGCCGGGCACGTTCTCAAATCTGACCTTCGCCAGCGCATCCGCGGGCAGCGCGCAGAGCACGCCGGCAAACCGCTCGGCGCGAGCCGTCGCGTCCCCGGCCGACCGGATTTCCCAGGCGCCGTCGGCGTGCCGGATGGTCGAGACCCGGGTGCCGAAGCGGACGGCGGGTCCGAGCGACGCCGCCAGGGCGCGGGGCAGCTCGACCAGCCCGTCCGGAAACGAGAAGATCCGCCCCTTCGGACCGCCGCTGGTGTTGCGCCGCTTGAGGGCGCCGCGGATCAGGGAGCCGTGCTCCTGCTCGAGATTGAAGAGCTTGGGAAAACCGTGCCGGACCGACAGCCGGCGCGGGTCGCCCGCGTAGACGCCGCCGACGAACGGATTCACGGCGTAGTCGAGGAATTCCCGGCCCAGGCGCCGCACGACAAAGTCGGCCACGCTCTCCTCCGCGTCGGCGGGCGCGCGCGGGCGCCACGGCTCGCCCAGCAGCCCGAGCTTGGCGCCGAGGGAGAACATCGGGGTGGTCACGAATCCGACCGGCGACGTAGGCATCGCCACCAGGCGGCCGTCGCGGACGATGTAGCGGTTCTTCGCCTGGTCGCCGGCGTAGATCCGGCGGCTCCCGAGACCCACGGCGTCGATGAACGCCGCGACCTCCGCGGTGCCCTCGAGCATCGTGTTGGGCCCGGACTCCCAGAGCCATTCGCCGTCGTGGATGGACGCGACCACGCCGCCCGGCCCGGGTGCGGCCTCGAAGACCACGACCGGCCGGCCGGCGCGCTGGAGATGCCAGGCCGCCGTGAGGCCGGTGATGCCGGCGCCGATGACCGCGAGGGGGAGGGAGGAACTGGGTGAGGCCATGACGGGCGCCCCGCCGCCGCTGGTCTAGACGGTGCGCGAGTGGCGCTTCGCCTCCGGCGCGTAGTAGGCGTCGAAGCAGACGGCGATGTTGCGGAGAAACAGGCGGCCGAGCTCGGTGACCTGGACGCCGCCGGCGGAGACCTGCACGAGGCCGTCGTCCGCGAGCGGCCGGAGCCGGGCGAGCTCGGTGGCGTAACGCGCGGCGAAGTCGAACCCGAATTCCCGCGACAGCGCGGCGTAGTCGAGCCGGAGGTGGCACATCACGCGCATGATGATCTCGCGGCGGCGCGCATCCTCCTCGGACAGCTCGCGGCCCCGGGTGGCGGGCACCTCGCCGCGGTCGAGGGCGGCGTAGTACGGGTCGAGCGTCTTGTGGTTCTGCCGGTAGCTGTGGGGCGTCTGGGAGATGGCCGAGATGCCGAACGCCAGGATCTCGGCGCCGGCCCGGGTGCTGTAGCCCTGGAAGTTGCGCTGCAGGGTGCGCGCGGCCTGCGCCACCGCCAGCTCGTCGGTCTCCTTGGCGAAGTGGTCCATGCCCACGTACACGTAGCCGCGGCTGGTGAGCGTCTCCGTGATCAGCTTCAGCATCGCCAGCTTGGTATCCGGCGTGGGCAGGGCGGCCTCGCGCTCGAGGTTCTTCTGGGCCGGCTTCATCCACGGCACGTGCGCGTAGCTGAAGACCGCCAGGCGGTCCGGGTTGAGCTCCAGGACCTGCTCAAGGGTGTCGGCGAAGGTCTCGACCGTCTGGTACGGCAGGCCGTAGATCAGGTCGAGGTTGATGGAGGTGAACCCCTCGGACCGGAGCCAGCTGATCGCCTGCTCCGTCATCGCGCGGGGCTGGATGCGGTGCACGGCCTTCTGGACCTGCGGGTTGAAATCCTGCACGCCCAGCGAGGCGCGGTTGAAGCCGCTCTCGCGGAGGGCCACGACCTGCTCGTGCACCAGCCGGCGAGGGTCGACCTCGACGCTCATCTCGGCGTCCGGGGCGATCGTGAAGTGGTGCCGGATCAGCTGGGAAAGCCGGGCGAGCTCGGGAGCCTGGAAGAAGGTGGGGGTGCCGCCGCCGTAATGGAGCTGGACGACCTTCCGGTCGCGATGGACCCGGGGGGCGAGCAGCGCGACCTCCTTCTCGAGATAGTCGAGGTAGGTGTCGGACGACTTGTGGTTCAGCGTGATGACCGTGGTGCAGCCGCAGAACCAGCAGAGAGTCTCGCAGAACGGCAGGTGGAAATAGAGCGAGAGGGGCACGGACCCGTCCCGGTTGGTCCGGTCGAGGTGGCCGAGCAGCGGCTCGGGCGTGGAGAAGTCCCGGAACTCCACCGCCGTGGGGTAGGAGGTGTACCGGGGGGCGGCGATGTCGTATTTGCGGACGAGGTCGAGGTCGACGTTGATCACGGACGAATAAGGTTCAGGCCGCGGGCGGGATTTCAACCCCGCGCAGCAGGTTCGGCACGAATTCCGGGACGAAACCGGCCAATCCTAGTCAGGGTGCCCGGTCGAGCGGAAGTTCATTTCCCGCCGTGCGGGCGGGAGTCCGCCCGGCCTGCAGGCGGTCGCGGAGGAAGAAGACCCCGAGGGAAAAGAGGAGGCAGGCGCTGGCCGCGATGGCGAGGGGAAGGAGGTCCATGGGAAAGAGTGGGTTAAGGGTGAAAGGTGCGGTCGTAAGGTTCGCCCCGACTCTAGCAGCCGGTGCGACGCCGCGCTCCGCTCGATTTGGCAGGGACTGCGCATATCTTGTGGTCCCGGCCGCCGGCGGGGGCGGCTGGTCCGGGTCCGCCCGCAAGAAATGCAGATCAAATCCAAGCTCCTGCGCAGCTTCTGGCTTTGTCTCGCCGGGGTCTTTGGCTCAGGTTGAACGCTCAACCTTTTGCCATGAAAACCGACTGGAAATCCCGCGCGGTCTCCGCCGCCGACGCTGTCGCCGCCGTGCGCAGCGGAACCAATGTCTTCATCCATGGCGCCTGCGCCACGCCGGCCCCCCTGATTGACGCGCTCTGCGCCCGTCGCGACCTGGCGGACGTGCGGCTGTATCACCTGCATACCGCGGGCCCGGCGCCATTTGCGGACGCCGGTCGGGAGAAGGAGTTCCGCTCGGTGTCGCTGTTCACCGGCGCCCCCCTGCGCAAGCCCGTCGCCGACGGCCGCGCGGACTTCGTCCCGATCTTCCTCTCGGATATCCCGGGGCTGTTTGCCTCCCGCGCCGTGCCGCTGGACGTCGCCCTCATCCAGGTCTCGCCGCCCGACGCCCACGGCTTCTGCTCCCTGGGCACGTCCTGTGACGCCGCCCATGCCGCCGTGGAGGCCGCCCGGGTGGTCATTGCCGAGATCAACGCCCAGATGCCCCGCACCCACGGCAACAACCTCGTGCCCCTCGGCCGCATCCATGCGTTCGTCGCCACCGACCGCCCCCTGCTCGAGCACCGCAGCGGCCCCGAGTCGCCGGTCGAGGCCCGCATCGGCGAACTTATCGCCGACCTCGTCGAGGACGGCTCCACCCTCCAGATGGGCATCGGCGGCATCCCCGACGCCGTGCTCGCCCGCCTCAAGAACAAGCATGACCTCGGCATCCACTCGGAGATGTTCTCCGACCGCGTCGTGGACCTCGTCGAGGCCGGCGCCGTGACCAACCGGCTGAAGGCCGTCGGTCAGGACCGCATCATCACGAGCTTCATCAACGGCACGCGCCGCCTCTTCGACTTCGTCAACGACAACCCGCAGGTGGCGTTTTACCCCTGCGACTGGACAAACGACACCGCCGTGATCCGCAAGAATCCCAAGGTCGTCGCCATCAACTCCGCGATCCAGATCGACCTCAGCGGCCAGGTCTGCGCCGACTCGATCGGCCACGAGGTGTTCTCGGGCATCGGCGGCCAGATGGACTTCATCCGCGGCGCGGCGCTGTCGCGCGGCGGCAAGCCCATCATCGCGCTGCCCTCGCGCGCCGCCGGCGGCAAGGTCTCGCGCATCGTGATGCAGCTCAACCCGGGCGCCGGCGTCGTCACGACGCGCGGCCACGTGCACTGGGTGGTGACGGAGTACGGGGCGGTGAACCTCCACGGCAAGTCCCTGCGGGAGCGCGGCGAGGCGCTGATCTCGATCGCGTACCCGGATTTTCGGGCCGAGCTGCGGCGGGAGCTGAACCAGATCCGCCACTTCTCGCTCGCGGGCTGATCCGGCCGGAGTCGGAGCCATCTGTCCCACCATGCCGACCAGCGTCTCCGCGCAGCAGAGCCGGCTCCTGGTGGGACAGCTCCGGCGATCCCAGGTGGTGCGGGACTACGAGCGGGCGTTTCGCGACACCACGGGACTGCCCATCGCGCTGCGGCCGGTCGAGTCGTTCGACCTGCCGCACCGCGGCGACCCGAAGGAGAGCCCGTTCTGCGCCCTGGTGACGCGGGCCAACCGCTCCTGCGCCGCATGCCTCCAGTTCCAGCGCCAGGTGGAAACGCGGGCGCGGCTGCAGCCCCGCACGCTGAAATGCTTCGCCGGCCTGTGTGACTCGGCGGTGCCGGTGCGGGTGGGCGAGAACCTCATCGCGTTTCTCCAGACCGGCCAGGTGCTGGTGAACCGGCCCTCGCGGGCCCGGTTCGCACGCGCCACCCGCCAGCTGGTAAAGTGGGGCGCCGAGATCGACCTGCGGCAGCTGGAGGAGGCCTATTTCCAGACCCGCGTCGTCACGGCCCGGCAGTACGAGGCGATGCTGCGCCTGCTGACCATCTTCGCGCAGCACCTCTCGACCCTCAGCAACCAGCTCATGGTCCAGTCCTCGGCCGCCGAGGCGCCGGCGATCGCCCGGGCGCGCACGCTGATCGCCGAGCGCCACAGCGAGGAACTCACGCTGACCAGCGTCGCCCAGGCGGTGAACATGAGCGCGTTCTATTTCTGCAAGATGTTCAAGAAGGCCACGGGCATGACGTTCACCGACTACCTGGCCCGGGTGCGGGTCGAGAAGGTGAAGAACCTCCTCCTCAACCCCCACATGCGCGCCAGCGAGGCCGCCTACGAGGTGGGCTTCCAGTCGCTCTCCCAGTTCAATCGCGTGTTCCGCCGCATCGTCGGTGAATCCACGTCCTCGTACCGCGAGCGCGTGCGCACCGGCTCCACCGGACTGACCGGTGACGTGGCCGCCGGCTGAGCCCGGCCGGCCCGCGCGAGACTCCGGACTCCCTGCTTGACAATCCGCGCGGCTTATTTAACCAAATGGTTAAGTACCAGACGCCGATGTCCCCCGACCGTCTCAGCCGCACCTTTGCCGCCCTGGCCGACCCGACCCGCCGCGCGATCCTCGCGCGCCTGAGCGGAGGCGAACGTTCGGTCACGGAGCTGGCGGCGCCGCATGACATGAGCCTGCCGGCGATCTCGAAGCATCTCCGGGTGCTGGAGCGCAGCGGCCTGATCGCGCGCGGCCGGAACGCCCAGTGGCGGCCCTGCCAGCTGCAGGCGACGCCGCTCAAGGACGCGGTCGACTGGCTGGAGCAGTACCGACGGTTCTGGGAGGAGAGCCTCGACCGGTTGGGGAGGTATCTCGAGGAACTCCAGGCGAAGCCGGCCGGGCGGAAGCCGGCGACGGAGAAGGGACGACGTGGCCGCTGACTCCGCCGCCGACCGCGAGATCGTCAGCGCGCGCCGGTTGCCGGCGCCGCGGCGGGAGGTGTACGCGGCTTTTGCCGACCCGCGGCGGCTCGCGTCGTGGTGGGGCCCGCGCGGATTCACGAGCGAAATCCGGGCGTTCGAGCTCCGGCCCGGCGGCCGCTGGCGGCTCACGCTCCGGGATGGCGCCGGCACCCGGTTCAAGAACGAGAGCGAATTCCTCGTCGTGCGGCCGGCCGAGGAAGTCGTGCTCCGGCACCTCGACCCGGTCCACGACTTTGTGATGGCGATGATCTTCACCGACGAACCGGGCGGCACCCGGCTGACCTGGCGCCTGACCTTCGCCTCGGCGGCCGAGTGCGGGCGGTGCCGCGACGTGATCGTCGCGGCGAACGAGCAGAACTTCGACCGGCTCGCGCAGCATCTCGCGACTTTCAACCCAAACCCGCGCCATGTCCCAGAAAACTGAACCGACCCCGAACTCCGACCGTGAAATCGTCCTCTCCCGCGTCTACGACGCCCCGCGCGAGCTGGTGTGGGAGGCCTGGACCAACCCGAAGCATGTCGTGAACTGGTGGGGCCCGCAGGGCTTCACGACCACCATCGAGCAGATGGATTTCCGGGTCGGGGGCGTGTGGAAGCACGTTATGCGCGGGCCCGACGGCGCGAATTACCCGAACAAGAGCGTCTTCCGGGAGATCGTGCCGCTCCGCCGCATCGCCTACTCGCATGGCGGCGGCCGCGAAGCAGGTCCGGGCGCCTCGTTCGACGCGGTGTGGACCTTCGAGGCGGTCGGCGCGACCCGGACCCGCCTCACCGGGCGGCTGGTGTTCCGCACGCCGGAGGACCGCGATTTTGTGGTGCGGGAGTTCGGGGCCATCGAGGGCGGGAAGCAGACGCTCGCCCGGCTGGCGGAGGTCCTGCCGACGATGACGCCGCTGAAGGAGTTTGTGGTGACCCGGGTGTTCAACGCCCCGCGCGAACTCGTGTGGAAGGCCTGGACCGAGGTGGATCGCCTGCAGCAGTGGTTCGGGCCGAAGGGATTCACCACGCCGACCTGCTCACTCGATCTGCGCGAGGGCGGTATCTATCACTACTGCCTGCGCTCCGCGGACGGGCACGAGATGTGGGGCAAGTGGACCTTCGTCGAGATCGTGCCGCCCGAAAAACTGGTGGTCGTCACGTCGTTCTCGGATGCCCAGGGCGGCGTCACGCGTCACCCGCTGGCGCCGAAGTGGCCGCTCGAGACCTATTCGACCATGACGCTCGCCGAAGCGGGCGGAAAAACGACCCTGACCTTGCGCTGGCTCCCGTACCGCCCGACCGACGACGAGCGGCAGACCTTCGACTCGAACCATCCGAGCATGCAGCAGGGCTGGGGCGGCACGATGGCCCAGCTCGAGGCCTATCTGGCGAAGGGCTGACCCGCCGCGAGCCTCCGCCCGGGCTAGGTGGCGTTTTCCCCGAGAATGCGCACCCGCTCGCGGACCTCCTCCTCGTGGTGCAACCGTTCGCGGGCGGCAAGGATGTCGGCGCGGCCCAGGTAGCCGACGACGCGGCCGGGCTCCGTCCGCGAGACCACCGGCAGCCGGCCGATCTGGTGGCCGAGCATGCGGGCGAGCGCGTCGTGGAGCGTCTCGTCCGGGTAGGCCACGATCGGATTGGGCGCGGCCACTTCGGCCAGCGTGCGGGACTTGGCGGCGGTCGACTGCAGCGCCCGCACGAGGTCCCCGCGCGTCAGCAGCCCGGCCAGCCGGCCGGCGCTGTCCACCACGATCGTGCCCTGCCGGCGGGCCAGCACCGGGTCCCCGGCGCTGATCCGGCGGGCGAGTTCCTCCACCGCCAGATCGGCGGGCGCCAGCGGCGGCTGCGGGTCCATCACGTCTCCCACCCGGGCGAGCTCGAACACGTCCACGCTGTACTCCCGCGCGATGTGCTGGCCGCGCCGCGCGAGCTTCTCGGTCAGGATCGAGCGCTTGAGCAGGAGCACCGTGACCGCGAGCGCCGTGACGCTGCCGATCAGGAGGGCCGGTAGCGCGTTCAGGTCGTGGGTCAGCTCGAGGATGAAGACCATGCCGGTCAGCGGCGAACGCATCGTGCCGCCCATCATGCCCGCCATGCCGACCATGGCCCACAGGCTGGCGTCGCCCAACCCGCAGTGGGCCCCGACGAGGGCGCCGAGCGCCCCGCCGATCATCAGCAGGGGCGCGAGCACGCCGCCGGACGTGCCGGAACCGAGCGCGATTGCCCATACCAGCGCCTTGGCCAGCATGAGTCCCACGAGCGCCGCGCCCACGAGTTGGCCCTCCAGCAGGTGATGGAGGGTGTCATAGCCGACACCCAGCACCCGCGGATCCAGCCAGCCGCCGAGGCCCACCGCGAGCCCGCCGATCGCCGGCCACCACATCCAGTGGACCGGCAGTTTCAGGAAGAGGTCCTCCGCGCCGTAGACGAGGGCGGTCAGGGCGCCGGAGCCCAGCCCGACCGCCAGCCCGACGACGAACGACATGCCCAGGGTCGCCGCGGAAAGGGCGGGGTGGGGCACGACCGGAAACAGCGGCCCGGAACCGAGGAGGGGCTCGCGCACCACCGCCGCCACGACCGCGGCGACGGCCACCGGGATGAAGCTGCGCGGTTTCCATTCGAAGAGCAGCAGTTCCACCGCGAGGAGCACGGCCGCCACCGGGGTGGCGAACACCGCGGCCATGCCGGCGGCCGCGCCGGCGACGAGCAGCGTCTTCCGCTCGGCCGCGGTCAGGTGGAACGCCTGGGCGAAGATCGAGCCGAAGGCGCCGCCGGTCATGATGATCGGGCCCTCCGCGCCGAACGGGCCGCCGGTGCCGATCGAGAGGGCCGACGAGACCGGCTTGAGCACCGCGACCTTCGGGTTGATCAGGCTCCGTCCGAGCAGGATCGCCTCCAGCGCCTCGGGGATGCCGTGTCCGCGGATCTTCTCGGAGCCGTACCGCGCCATCAGGCCGATCACCAGCGAGCCGAGCACCGGCACGACGATGACCCACGCGCCCAGCGCATGGAACTGCGGGTCGGCGGGCGCGGCCGAGAGCCGCTGGAAGAACGCGGCGTTCGTGATGGCGGCGATCAGCCACAGCAGGACCTTCGCCACCACCGCCCCGGTGGCGCCGATGGGGGCGGCGAGGGCGCAGAGCACCAGGACGCGGCGGTCGGTGCGGAAATCGGCGAGGCGGGCGGCGGGAGCGGAGGTGGACATGCGGAGCGATGCCAAATTATATCGTAGTACGATACAATCCAAATGAGATTGAGCCGGCGTGCTTCCCGGGCCTTGCTGGGGCGTCGCCGCCATGCCCGCCCCCCGCCTGACCAAGTCGCAATACGAGCTGCTGGCCGCGCTGCGTCATGCCCTGGGGGGCTTCCTGCGGTTCAGCCAGGAGGCGGCGACGGCGGCCGGGCTCACGCCGCAGCAGCACCAGGCGCTGCTGGCCATCAAGGGCTTCCCAGGCCGCGACCACGCCTCGGTCGGGGAGATCGCCGCGCGGCTCCATCTCCGGCACCACAGCGCGGTCGGGCTGGTCGACCGGCTGATGGCCCGGAAACTGGTGGGGCGGACGCCCTCGCCGGCCGACCGCCGCCGCCTCGAGATCCGGCTGACCGCGCGCGGCGAGGCGATCCTGGGGCGGCTGTCGGCGGCCCACCTCGGGGAGCTGCAGCAGCTCCGCCCGGAGTTGCGCCGCCTGCTCGCCTCGAGCCATCTGCGGCCGTCGCCGGGCCGGACGCGGCGCGACCATGGAGCTGATTGACACCCACGTCCACCTGCTTCACCCGGAGCGGTTCACCTATGCCTGGTGCGCGGGATCCGCGATCCTCGACCGGGGTTACCGGCTCGGGGACTACCAGGCGGCGGTCGCGCCCGCCCCGGGCGTGCGGGTCGCCTCCTTGCTGTTCATGGAGGGCGACGTGCCGGCCGCCCAGCAGGAGGCGGAGGCGGGGCATTTTGCCCGGCTGGCGAGCGGCCGTGGACCGGCGCCGGCGGTGGCCGCGGTGATCGCGGGCGCGTGGCCGGAGGCGGGCGACTTTCCGGAGCGGCTGGAACACTACGCCCGGGAGCCTCGGATCCGTGGCCTGCGGCGCGTCCTTCATACCCAGCCGGACGATCTCTGCACCACGCCGGAATTCGCGGCCAACCTTCGTCGGCTGCCGGCCTTCGGCCTCCCGTTCGACCTCTGCCTCCGGCCCCGCCTGCTGCGGGCCGCGGCGGAGCTGGCGGAGCGGTGCCCCGAAACGGTCCTGGTCCTCGACCATGGCGGGGTTCCTGACCTCGCCGGCGGGCACTTGGCCGTCTGGCGCGAGGGCATCCGGCTCATCGCCGCCCGCCCCAACGTGGTCTGCAAGTTCTCGGGCCTGGCGAGCCTGTGCGATGCGCGAAAACCGCTCACCGCCCAGGTGCGCCCGTGTTTCGACCTGCTGCTGGAATCCTTCGGTCCCGGCCGGATGATGTGGGGAAGCGACTGGCCGCTCTGCAACCTGACCTTCGGCATGGTGCCCTGGCTGGAGACCACGGCCGAGCTGCTCAGCCGGCTCCCGCCGGCCGAGCGCGAGGCCATCGCGACCGGCACGGCCCGGCGGGTCTATCGCCTCTGAAATTGTTTCGGCTTCCGTTGACGCCAGTGCGAGCCGCGGCCGCCGCGTCAAACGTGGAGCTCGAACTCGAACCGCGCGCTGCCCTCGGTCCACTGCACGAAGTTCGTGCCCCAGGCATTGTTCACCAGGTTGAAGTGCAGCCCGTGCCGCAGGTCGGGCGGCTCGGGCCGGAAGTCCAGCAGGGTGGCCCGGTCCAACGCCACCACCGGCGCATGCCGGTTGACGATGGCCAGCGTCGGGTGCACCGCCCGTTCGATGGCGTGGATCCGGCGATTGCCGCGCGGCACCACCCGCCGCGGGTCGATGGGAGCGCCGAGCTTCACCAGGCGCCATTGCGCCGGATGCGGCACCCGCGGCACGAACGAGCACCAGGCCGACTCGGGGATCCGGCTCGCGGGCTTGCCAAACCACTGCAGGCTGAAGCGGGCCGGCGCCAGGCCGACCGGCGGGGTCCAGGCAAGCTGCACCTCCGGCGGGCAGCCGAAGTCCCGGGAAGCGGCGGCCGGCACGCGCAACTTCAGCACGACGCGGGGCGCGTGACGGCGGAGGTCGAGGAATACCTCAAGCAGCTCGGCGTGCCAGCGCCGGGCCCGGAGGCCGCGCAGCTTCTCGTAGCCGAACTTGGTGAAGTCCGGCCGCGACCAGGTTTCGGTCATGGCATGATTCACGACGTAACTCCGGAACCATCGCTCGTAGTCGGCCGGCGAGAACACCTGATAGCTGAAGAGCCCGAGCGGATGCCGGGGACCGGCCAGTTCCCGGCCCTCGGGCGTCCGCCAGTGCACAAGTGCGCCGCGGCGGTCGAACTGCATCTCGTGGCCCGCGACGGTGACCCGCCTCCCTGCCACCGGCTCGAGGCCGGCCCGGGCCGGGCGTACCGCCCGGCAGGCCGCCACCGCCTGACGGGCCGCTCGCCGCCACGGTCCCGGCGGCAGGGCGGCGACCGCCGCCGCAAGGTACGCGCGCTGCTCGCGCCATGACGCCTCGAGCCCGCGGAAAAGCCCGCGCCGCCGATCCCGTTCGAAGCCGGGCTTCCTCCAGTGCCCGGGAGTGTAGATGACCCAGGGACCCGTTTTTCTCGGGATGACGATCTTGGTGTCGCGGCCCCAGGTGTGCTCGGGCACGAGGAGCAATTCCCGGGAGAACCGGCGGAACGACGGCGTTGAGCGCAGCCGCGGCCGGCGGGCGAGGGCGGTGCGGCGGAATTCCAGCAGGGCGCGATAGCGGGCGACCTTCCAGGGATCGCTGGCCACCCCGTGGATCCAGGTGTCGCCGATCTCGTCAGTCACCACCGGCAGGCGCGCTGCCGCCAGGCGGAGGGCGCGGGCGAACTCGTCGAGCGTGCCCGCCGTCACCTCCGCGCCCGGGTGGGCGGCCCGCACCGCGGCCAGCGTGGCCCGCACGGCGGCGGGGTCCTGGGGCCCGTGGTTGTCGCCGGTGTGTGCGAAATGGAGCCCGACCAGGCAGCCGGGCACGCGGACCGGGCGGCCGTAGTCGCCGCCGTAGGCGACAATCACCTCCGCGCCGCCCGGGGCCCGCCAGCGGAAGACGGGCGGAGTGGCCGGCACGGGCGTGGCGGGGTTGACGCCGAGGTGAAGGAACTTCACGCCGGCCCGGGCGAGGAGCGGGACCAGTGACCGGGTGTGACCCGGGACGTCGGTCATCTTGGCGGCGATGGTCCGGCGGCCGAAGCGGCGGTCGAGGTCCGCGGCGAGCGACAGGCCAAAGTCGACGAGTCCCTCGTCGAGCAGTTCGGAGTGCCAGGTGAAGGGTAGGGCGTGCCATGCCAGGTCCCCGGCCGCAATGGCCTGCTCCAGCTGCCGCCGCGCGGCGGGGCGGGCGCGCTCGAGGTACTCGGTGATCAGCCACGAGCCCGTGGTCCAGACGAACCGGTCGGGGCCGCCGGCCTCGCGCAGCTCGCGGGCGGCGGCCAGGGCCCGGGGAATGAAGCGCGCGCAGTACTGCCGCAGCACCGCCGCCCCGAGGTCCGTGTAGCCGATGTCGAGGTGGGTCTTGAATACGACCAGGATGCGGCGCAGACGCGGCATGGCGGGTCCTGAGTGCTACATTGGCGGGTGCGAGGCAATCCCGCTCGCGAATGAGCAATCATTTCCGCCGCATCGCGCGCTTGCGCCGGACCGCCGCTTTCCCATCTTACGCCCAGCCCCGTATTCCGTCCCATGAGCACCGCTGCGTCTACCCGTTCCTGGATCCGACTCGCTGGCTGGGGCGCGGTCGTGGCGCTCGGCACCTTCGCCATCGGGGTGCTCGCCTGGAGCCGGGGCGAGGCGGTCAACGCCCTCTGGATGGTGATCGCCGCGGCGTGCGTCTTCGCGGTGGCGTACCGGTTCCACTCCGCCTGGCTGATGGCCCGGGTGCTGACGCTGGACGAGCTGCGCGCGACGCCGGCCGTGGTGCACGAGGATGGGAAGGATTTCGTCCGGACCAACCGGTGGGTCGTGTTCGGCCACCATTTCGCCGCGATCGCCGGTCCCGGCCCGCTGGTCGGGCCCGTGCTGGCCGCGCAGTTCGGCTTCCTGCCCGGGATGCTGTGGATGCTGGTGGGCGCGACGCTGGGCGGCGCGGTCCACGACTGCGTGATCATGTTCTGCTCGGTGCGGCGGCGCGGAAAGTCCCTGGGCCAGATGGTGGCCGAGGAGGTCAACCCGTTTGCCGGCGTGATCGCGCTGGTGAGCATCATCGCGATCATGATCATCCTGCTCGCGGTCCTGGCGCTGGTGGTGGTGAAGGCGCTGGCGGAGAGCCCGTGGGGCCTGTTCACGATCGCGGCAACGATGCCGATCGCGGTGGTGATGGGACTCGGCATGCGCTCGGCGGGCTCGAGTTCCTCGCGCCTGGGCTGGATCAGCGTCTTCGGCGTGGTTGCGCTGCTCGCGGCGGTGTACGGCGGCAAGTTCATCGCCGGCTCCCCGCTGGAAGGCGTGCTGACGCTCCGGGGCACGACCCTGGCGTGGTGGATCATGGGCTACGGCCTGCTCGCGTCGGTGCTGCCGGTGTGGCTGCTGCTCGCGCCGCGCGACTACCTGAGCACCTTCATGAAGATCGGCACGGTGGCGGCGCTGGCGGTGGCGATCGTGATCCTTGCGCCGCAGCTCCGGATGCCGGCGCTGACCAAGTTCATCGACGGCTCGGGCCCGGTGTTCGCCGGCCCGGTGTTTCCCTTCTGCTTCATCACGATCGCCTGCGCCGCAGTCTCGGGCTTCCACTCGCTGATCTCGTCGGGCACGACGCCCAAGCTGCTCGCGCGGGAGACCGACATCCGCACGGTCGGCTATGGCGCGATGATCACCGAGATGTGCGTGGGCATCATGGCGCTGATCGCGGCCTGCGCGATGGAGCCGGGGCAGTATTTCGCGATCAACATGAGCGGGACCGCGGCGGAGGTGACGGCGAGGGTCACCGCGCTGGGCTACCCGGTGACGCCGGCCGACATGGCCGGGCTCGCGGCGAGCGTGGGCGAGAAGACGATGGTGGGCCGGGTCGGCGGTGCCCCGACGTTTGCGGTGGGCATGGCGCACATGTTCGCCGGCGTCATCGGCAGCCGGGCCGCCCTCGCGCTCTGGTACCACTTCGCGATCATGTTCGAGGCGCTGTTCATCCTCACGACCATCGACGCCGGCACGCGCGTCGGCCGCTTTCTCGTGCAGGACCTCCTCGGCATGGCGTGGAAGCCGCTGGCCAACACCCGGTCGTGGGCCAGCAACACCTTCGCGACCGCGCTCTTCGTGGCCGCCTGGGGCTGGTTCCTCTACCAGGGCGTGGTGGACCCGCTGGGCGGCATCAATTCCCTCTGGCCGATCTTCGGCATCGCCAACCAGCTCCTCGCGGTCCTGGCGCTGGCGCTCGGCACGACCGTGCTGATCAAGATGGGCCGCACCCGCTACGCCTGGACAACCCTCGTGCCGCTGGCGTGGCTCCTGGCGGTCACGATGTCCGCCGGCGTGATGAAGATCTTCAGCGCGGACCCGCGGCTCGGTTTCCTCGCGGCGGCCTCCGGCCTGCGGCAGAAGCTGGCCGCCGGCGGCGCGGACGCGGCGCAGCAGACCATCTGGGAGCACCAGCTGTTCAACAACTACGTGAACGCCGCCGTGACCGGCGTGTTCCTCCTGCTGGTGGCCGTGGTCGTGGTGACCTGCGCCCGCAGCTGGTGGCTGCTTCTGGCCGGCCGGAGCGTGCCGGAGCTCCACGAGGAGCCCTACGTGCCGGTGGCCGCCACCCAGCCCGCGCGCTGAAGCCGCCGCCCGGCGGTCGCGGGGATTCCGTTTTCATGAGCCAGCCCCTCATCAGCGCAGCGCAGCAGCAGCAGTTCCGGGACGAAGGCTATTTCGTCCTGCCGCAGGTCGTGCCCCCGGCGCACCTCGCGATGATGTGGGAGGTCTGCGGCGAGTTCATCAAGGTGCACGACGCCGAGATGGAGGCCGCGGGCGTGACCCAGCAGGGCATCAACATCAAGGGCAACCGCTACTTCATCGCCAACCGCCACCAGGGCACGCGCCTGCCGGAGTTCATCTACAGCGACGTGATGGCCGAGGTCTGCCGCGCCACGCTGGGCGACAACGCCTACCTCTTCTGGGAGCAGTTCGTGGTGAAGGGTCCGGAGAAGGGCGCGAAGTTCAGCTGGCACCAGGACTCGGCGTATGTCGGCACGCCGCACCGGCCGTACATCACGTGCTGGGTGACGCTCGACGACGTGAGCGAGGCCAACGGCACGGTTTACCTGCTCCCGTATTCGCGGGCCGGCACCCGCGAGGTGGTGCCGCACCGGAAGAACCCGGAGTCGAACGACCTCGAGGGTTACTTTGGGCCGGATCCGGGCGATCCCGTGATCGTGCCGGCCGGCAGCATCGCGGTCTTCTCGAGCACGGTGCTCCACCGCAGCGGCTTCAACACCACGCCGCGCTGGCGTCGCGTTTACCTCCCGCAGTACTCCGCCGAGCCGCTCCGCCGGCCCGACGGCAAGCTGGCGGCATTCGCGGAGCCGTTCCTCGTGAACGGCGCCCGCCGCAACGGGCGGTGACCAGGTTTGCCACGAAGGGCACGAAGCTCACCAAGGCCAGGCCCGGGTTTTCGTCGCGTGCTTCGCGGGCTTGGCGGTGAAGCGGATCGGGATGGATTAGGGATGACCGCTAAGAGCGCAAAGCTCGCGGAGCTCCGAGCTTGGTGTGCTTGGTGTCCTTCGTGGTAAAACAAAAAAGCCGGTCCCGCGGGACCGGCTTTGAAATCTCAGGTTGTGCCGGCTCAGGCGAGGTAGGCGGGCAGCGTCTTGTCGACGCGGACCTTGTCGAGGCGGGCGAACACCGGGACGCCGTTCTCGTGCGGCACGGCGACCTCGCCCTGGATCAGCGGCTGGGCGTAGCGGATAAACTGGAAGTTCATGCTCACGCCGTCCTCGTTGATCCACTCGCGCGGCAGCTTCTTGACGTTGTTGGCGACCTCGGCGAGCGCCACGAGGCCGGTCTCGCAGGTGTAGGTGTCGGTGTCGCCGCGGACGAGCGTGACAAGCTTGTCGGTCTCGCCGGCGATCGCGGCCTTCACCGCGGCCTGGCCCGCGAGGTACGCCTCGTCGGCGTCGACCTTCGACGCGGCGTGGGCGGCGCTGCGCTGCAGGAGGCCGGGATTGGAGAGGCGGACCTTGACGCCCGGGAGGTTGGCCTCGACGAGATCCTTGAGGAAGTCGCCGGCGCCGCCGAGCTGGGCATGGCCGAAGGCATCGGTCGCGGGGTCGGCCGAGACATAGTTGCCGTCGGCGTCGGTAAGGCCCTCGGCGACGACGATCTGGCAGAACTTCTCGCGCTTGAGGACGCGGCGGATGTCCTCGAGGCACTTCTCCTGGTTGAAGGGCACCTCGGGGAGATAGATCAGGTGCGGCGGGTCGTGGGGCTGGTCGCGGCGCTTGGCGAGGGCGGCGCTGGCGGCGATCCAGCCCGCGCCGCGGCCCATGACCTCGACGATCGACACCAGGTCGCCCTGGCCGAGCGCGTCATGGTCGGCGGCGAGCTCGCGGATCGACGTGGCGAGGTACTTCGCGGTGCTGCCGTAGCCGGGGCAGTGATCGGTGACGGGCAGGTCGTTGTCGCAGGTCTTCGGGATGCCGATCACGCGGACCTCGTAGCCCTGGGCCTGGGCGTGGGCGGAGATCTTCGCGGCGGTGTCCTGGGAGTCGTTGCCGCCGATGTAGAAAAAGTAGCGGATGTTGTGGGCCTTGAACACTTCGAGCACGCGGTCGAGATCGGCCGGTTTCTTCAGCTTGAAGCGGCAGGAGCCGAGGGCGGCGCCGGGGGAGTGCTTGAGCGCCCGGATCTGCTGCTGCGACTCCGCCGCGAGGTCGACGAGGTCCTCCTGGAGCAGTCCGACCACGCCGTTCAGCGAACCGTAGATCTCCTCCACGCAATCGTGGTTCAGCGCTTCGGCGATGATGCCGGCGACACTGGCGTTGACGACGGCGGTGGGGCCACCGGACTGGGCCACCAAGACATTTCCTGCAAGTTCAGCCATGACGGAATGAATTAAAGGGTTGGAAACAACGTGAATGGGCAAGAAAGCGGGGCGGTCCGGGGGGTTGCAAACCCAATTTTCGGCTTTTGTCGAACCACGCCGATTCCGCAGCGTTTTGCGCGGCGTTTATTCCCCGGACACGGAAAAACGCGGGCCGTCGGCGACCGCCGCGGACCGGCCTACAGCAGCCGGCCGGGCCGGTAGTCCGCGGCGCCCTTGTGTCGCTTGGCCAGCGGTGCCACTTCCGCGAGGAACGCGTCCACCTGGTGCGGGGCGGCGCCGACAAAGCGCGCGTTCTCGGCGAGGATGGCCTGCAGGGCTTTCTTGCCGAGGCCGACGCGCTTGTCGCCGGCCAGGCGGGAGAGCAGGTCGGCGTCGCCGCCGCTCCGCAGCGCCTTCGCGGCGGCGAGGGCGTGCTCCTTGATCGCCTCGTGCGCGGTCTCGCGGCCGGCGCCGTGCTTCACGGCCTCCATCAGGATGGTCGTGGTCGCGAGGAACGGCAGGTTGCGCTCGTTCTCCGCGGCGACCGCCGCCGGGAAGACCTCCATCTGGCGGAGGACGGTGAGGAATGTCTCCAGCAGGCCGTCGATCGCGAAGAACGCGTCCGGCAGCGCGACGCGCCGCACGACCGAGCAGGAGACGTCGCCCTCGTTCCACTGGTGGCCCGCCAGGCCGCCGGTCATGGTGACGTAGCCGCCGATGATCGTGGCGAAACCGCAGATGCGCTCGCAGTTCCGGGCGTTGACCTTGTGCGGCATCGCCGACGAGCCAACCTGGCCCTCCTGGAAGCCCTCCGTCAGCAGCCCGGCGCCGGCCATCAGGCGCAGCGTCGTGGCGCAGCTCGCGGCGGCCGCGGCCACCTGCTGCAGCGCGGTCACCACCTCGAGGTCCAGCGAGCGCGGGTAGACCTGGCCGACGGCGCCGAGCGAGGCGTGGAACCCGAGATGCTTGAGGACGCGCGACTCGAGCTGGTCCACCTTGCCGGCGTCGCCGCCGAGCAGCGTCAGCTGGTCGAGCTGCGTGCCGACCGCGCCCTTCAGCCCGCGCACCGGATAGCGCCCGAGCAGCTCCTCCAGCCGCGCATGCGCGACCAGCAGCTCCTGCCCGAACATCGCGAGCCGCTTCCCGAGCGTGGTGGGCTGCGCCGGGACGTTGTGGGTGCGGCCCGTGATCATCAGGTCGCGGTGGGCCTCGGCCTGGCGGCCGAGCGCGAGCAGGGCGGCGGCGACCTTGAAGTCGACGACCTTCAACGCGCGCTGGATCTGGAGCTGCTCGACGTTCTCCGTGAGGTCGCGGCTCGTGAGCCCGAGGTGGATGAACTGGCGCTTGGCCAGGTCGGAGAACTCCTCGATGCGGGCCTTGACGTCGTGCAGCGTGACCCGCTCGCGCTTGGCGATCGCCGCGAGGTCGATCTGGTCCTTCACCCGCTCGTAATCCTTGATCGCCTCCGCCGGGATCGGCACGCCGAGGTCCCGCTGGGCCTTCATCACCGCGATCCAGAAGTCGCGCTCCAGCGCGACCCGCCCGTGCTGGGACCAGATGTCCTTCATCGCGGGTGACGCATAGCGCTCGGCGAGAACGTTGGGAATCGGAGCGGAGGGAGTGGAGTCGTTCACGGGAGCAAGGCGGCTGGATCGGAGGCCGGGATTCGGAATTCGCGGTTCGGACTAGAGGAACGAGCAGATGTATTCGCAGATGCCGCCGCTCACTTCGATGGTGAACCCGGAGTTGCCCGGGACGTCGAAATGCTGGCCGGCGGCGCAGGCGCGGGCGATTTTCTCGCCATCCAGCGTGGCGTGGCACTGGCCGGCGATGATCTCCATGCGCTCCGGCGCCCCGGTCTTGAAATGGTAGGAGCCGGGGTAGATCAGGCCGAGCGTCTTCTTGGCGTTGTCCGGAAACATGACGGTGTGGCTGACGACCTTGCCGTCAAAGTACACGTTGGCCTTGGTCGCGACCGTCACGCCGGTGAACTGGGTGGGGAGGGAGGACATGGCCGCATCGAAGTCGCCCGCGACGGCGGAGGCAAGCTGGGCGTGGTCATTTGGTAGATGGGAGTCGGTAGCTGGTAGCCAAAACATAGGGCGTCTTCCAACCCACCTCATTTCCCGGATCGTCATCCCGAGCGGAGCCGAGGGATCTCTGTTCTTCCCCGCCACCAACCGAGTTGTGGTCGATTCACGAATGATTTCCCCGGCTCAGCCGGCCATTACGCCATCCGCGAAATACCATGACAGAGATCCCTCGGCTCCGCTCGGGATGACGCAAGTGGGGCGATTCGAATTTGAAGACACTCCCAAGCAGCCGCCGCGGTGGGCTGCCGGAAAGCCTTCCAACTACCATCTACCAACTACCAAACGCTGCCGGCTGAGCGGGCTGACAGCCCGATTAGCCAGCGAGGCACCGCACGGTCATTTCCCGCAGCACTTCCTCCTGCTCCTGGGGACGGCGGACGATTTCCTCGAAGGCGGCGACGAACTCCTGCTGGTTGTCGATCAGGCGGCGCACGGTGGGGAGCTTGGCGTTGCCGGCGAGCTTGCCGAGGTACCACGGGTTCTGGGTGAAGAGGTTGTACGAACTCTTCTCGGTGGAGCCGACGAACTTGCCCGCATGCGCCGCCTGGGCCTGGGCGAAACCGTCGAGACCGCGCGGCCCGATGCGGACGTCGCCCGCGTCGGCCAGCGCCTTGATCTGGAGCAGGATCCGGTTGCGGTTCTGGAGCGCCGCGATCACCGGCCGCGCGTCGCCGCCCGCGAAGAAATGCCGCTGCAGCGCCGCCAGGGTCCAGGTCAGGTCGCCGCTGAAAAACGCCTCCGCCGCCTCGAAGAAATCGCCCTCCGCGACGTTGGGGGTGAGCTCGGCGACGTGCTGCTCGCCGATGGTTTCGCCCTCGCCGACATAGGTGGCGAGCTTGCGGACCTCCTCGACCAGCAGGCGGGTGTTGGCGCCGACCTTGGCGAGCAGGAGCCGCACGGCGTCGGGTGACAGCGCCGCGCCGACGGACCGCGCCTCGGCGAGCACCACGCCCTCGAGCGCCGCGCCGTCGCCATCGTCGCCGCCGACCAGCGTGAAGTCGGCGTGCTTCTCGCACCATTTCGGGAACGACCGCCGGCGGTCCACCGGCGCGGCCGTGACCAGCACCGCGGTGTCGGCGGCGTTCACCTGGGTGAGGATCTCCTGCAGGTCCTCCACCAGCTTCAGCGTGCCCTCGGCGCGACCGGTGACGGAGTCGGCGAGGAAATTGACGTCCTTCAGCCAGATGACGCGCCGGCCGCCGAACATGGAGACCGTCTGCACGCTCTCGCGGAACTGGTTTACCACGGTCTCGACCTCGCCGACATTGGCGGCGAACCCGTTGAGGATCTCGCGGGAGAACTCGTCCGTCACCCCGGCCGCCAGCGCGTCGTACCGCTGCTGGCCCAGGCGGCCGACGAGGAAATCGTCGGCGCCGCAGATGAAGGTGAAGGCCGGGTCCGCCATGGTGGACGCGATTTGGCCGGGAAGACGCGGCTGGCGCACGAAAAAAATCACTTGGGTTAGGGCCGATGCGGAGATTGGGCTTCGAAGGCTAGGAAACGCCTGGGGGGCGGGCGGGGTGAGGGAACCCGCCCCACATCGGTCGGAGCGGCCCCGAATCCCGACTTCCGGCCCCCGATTTTTCGCGTGCCTCGCGCGCGGGGCCGGGCAGGATGCGGTCCGTTCATGGCCGATCCCGTTGCCTCCGAAACCGCGCCCATCTCCTGGCGACGCGATCTCCTCTGGCTGGGCGTTCTGTTCGGCCTGCTGTTTTTTTTCCGGTTGGGCAGCTATCCGCTCGGGACGGGCGACGAGGGGCGGTACGCGGAAATTCCGCGCGAGATGATCGCGAGCGGCGACTGGGTCATCCCGCGGCTGAACGGCGTGTACTATTTCGAAAAGCCGCCGCTGATGTACTGGCTGACGGCCGTGTCCGAGACCGTGTTCGGCCAGAACGCCTGGGCGGTGCGGGCCGTGCCCGCGGCGCTGGCGTTGGCAGGGGTGTTGCTGACCTATGCGGCGGCGCGGGCCCTGCGCGGGCGGGAGGCGGGCTTCCTTTCGGCGCTGGTGCTGGGCACCTCGCTGCTCTACTTCGCGATCGGCCGCATCCCGCTGCTCGACATGGGGCTGGCGGTGCTGATGGCCGCGACGCTGTTCTGCTTCCTGCTCGCGGTGCGCGAGCCGCCCGGCCGCCGGCGGCGCCTGCTGCTCTACGGGCTCTATGTGAGCGCGGCGCTCGCGACCCTCACCAAGGGACTGATCGGATTCCTGGTATCCGGGGCCGTGATGTTCCTGTGGCTGCTGGGGTTCAACCAGTGGAAGCGGCTGCGGCCGCTGCACCTGCCGACCGGCGCGCTGCTGTTCCTGGCGGTGGCGGCGCCGTGGCACGTGCTGGCGGCGCTGCGGGCCGACACCTGGGCGCACCGCTATTTCGTGTTCGAGCACTTCCAGCGCTTCTTTACGCCGGTCGCGCAGCGGCCCGGCGCGTGGTACTACTACATCGGCGTGGTGCTGGCCGGCCTGATCCCGTGGGTCGGCTTCCTCTGGCCGGCGGTGCGCGACAGCCTGCGGGGCGGGTGGGCGGCGCGGGCGCGGAACGCCGATGCGTGGTTCCTCGTGACCTGGGTCGCGTTCATCATCCTCTTCTTCTCCAAGTCGCAGTCCAAGCTGATCCCGTACATCCTGCCGGTCTTCCCGGCCCTGGCGGTGCTGATCGGCGCGTGGCTGGCCGAGATGCTGGCGCGGCCCGACGGCGCGGCGCGGCTGCGCGGCGGGCTGCGCGTCTTTGCCTTCGTCTGCGGCCTGCTCGCGGTGGCCCTCGTGGTGGCGGTGGCGCGGCCGGCGCTGGTGCGCCTCGAGCCGCCGAAGGCCGCGGTGCTGCAGTGGCCGGCGTACGTGATGGCGACGGCGCTGGTTGCGGGCGGCATTCTCGCGCCGTGGCTGGCCCGGGTCCGCGGCGCGGCCGCGGCGGTGCTCGCGATGGCGGCGACGATGACGGTGTTCCTTGCGACGCTGCTCTTCGCCGCGCCGTACCTCAACAAGCCGACCACCCAGCCCCTGGCCCTCCTGGTCCGGGCGGAGGCGCGGCCGGGCGACCGCGTGATGCACTACCGCGGGTTCTTCCACGACTTCACGTTCTATGCGGGCCGCGTGGTCGATGTCGTGGCCTACAAGGACGAGCTCGAGCTCGAGGAGGACGCCGCGGCGCGCGCGAGCGGCCGGTTCCTCACCGAGGCCGATTTCCGCCGGCTGTGGACCGGCCCGACTCGGCTGTGGGTGGTGGCGAAGAAGCGCGACACGAGGGAACTATTTGCCGACGCGTCGTTCCGTTATCATTTGCTCGGCCAGACCGACGACCACTATCTCTTCAGCAACCAGCCCTGACATGTCCGCCACCCGCCCTGAGCCCGTCGCGCCGGCTTCTGCCCAGCCCCGGCCATTCCTGCCGTTCACCCGACCCTTCGTGGACGAGGCCACCATCGCCGGCGTGGCCGACGTGCTCCGCTCGGGGCAGCTCACGACCGGGCCGCAGGCCCGCGCGCTGGAGGCCAAGCTGTCCGAGCACTGCGGCGGCCGGCCGGTCCGGGTGTTCAACTCCGGCACCTGCACGATGGAGATCGCGCTCCGCATCGCGGGCGTCGGGCCGGGCCACGAGGTGATCACCACCCCGCTGACCTGGGTCGCGACCAGCAACGTGGTGCTCGAGGTCGGGGCGCGGCCGGTGTTCGTCGACATCGACCCGGTCACGCGCAATATCGATCTCAACCGCCTCGAGGCGGCGATCACGCCGGCGACGCGCGCCATCATTCCGGTGGACCTGGCGGGCCTGCCGGTCGACCGCGACCGCCTCTACGCCATCGCCCGCCGGCATAACCTGCGCGTGGTGGAGGACGCCGCCCAGTCTTACGGCAGCCTCTGGCAGGGAAAGAAGATCGGCGCGTTCGGCGATTTCGTGTCGTTCAGCTTTCACCCCAACAAGAATGTCACGACCATCGAGGGCGGCGCCCTCGTGCTGAACGACGAGCGCGAGGCCAAGCTGGCGGAGCAGTACCGCCTGCAGGGCGTGGTGCGCACGGGCTTCGACGGCATGGAGGTCGAGCTGGTCGGCGGGAAATTCAACCTGACCGACGTGGCGGCCCGGGTGGGGCTGGGACAGCTCGCGCACCTCGACGAGTTCAACGCCAAGCGCCGGGAACTCGCGCGGCACTACTTCGAGCTGTTCGGCCGCCCCGAGAACCAGGATCTCGGCCTGCGGCTGCCGGTGCCGGACTTCACCCAGTCGAACTGGCACATGTTCCAGGTCATCCTGCCGGAGGAGCGCCTGACCATCCGGCGGGCCGAGGTCATGGCCCAGCTCCATGCGGCGGGCATCGGTTCGGGCGTGCACTACCCGGCCATCCACCTCTTCGCGCTGTACCGCCGGCTCGGCTGGAAGCCGGGCGATTTCCCGCAGGCGGAATACGCCGGCCGGAACATCCTCACGATCCCGCTGTTCCCGGCGATGACCCGCGCGGACGCCGAGCGGGTGGTGACGGCGCTCGCGGCGATCCTCCGGCGGCACCGGAAGGCTTGAGCGGAACCCAGGCAGTTGGATTGACCTCGCGGCGGCGACCTTCCGGCAGATTTTCGATGGCAAGCGGGCAAGAGCTCGAATTACCGATGGTGATACCATTGCCGTGGAAACAGCCTCCTCACGTCGGCTGCTACGGTCGGTTGGGTCGCAGCCGACATAAGGAGGCCGTTCGCCGCCCGCGCTATCCCGCATGCCTCCAGCGCGACCGGACCGCCGCCCCTTTGGCGTTTGCCGTTTCCCGCCGGGCCCTCTTTGCTCCAGCGCACCACCCATGAGCGCGCCGGTCGCGAACTTCCTCTCCGTCGTCATTCCCGTCTACAACGAGGAGCTGAACCTCCCGATGCTGTTCACGCGGCTTTACCCGGTGCTCGACGGGCTCGGCCGCCGGTACGAGGTGATCTTCACGAACGACGGTTCGCAGGACCGCTCGATCGAACTCCTCAGGGCGCAGCACGCGGCGCGGCCGGACGTGACGCGGGTGATCGATTTCAATGCGAACTACGGCCAGCACATGGCCATCATGGCGGCCTTCGAGCGCGTGCGCGGCGAGGTGGTCGTGACGCTGGACGCGGACCTCCAGAATCCGCCGGAGGAGATCCCGCAGCTGCTCGCGAAGATGGACGCGGGCCACGACTACGTCGGCGGCTACCGGCTGAACCGCCAGGATTCCTTCTTCCGCACCTATGCGTCGAAGGTGATCAACTATGTCCGCGAAAAGACGACGAGCATCGAGATGACGGACCAGGGCTGCATGCTGCGGGCGTACTCGCGCCAGGTGATCGACGCGATCGTGCGCAGCGGGGCGATCAACACCTTCATCCCGGCGCTGGCCTACAGTTTCTCCAGCAATCCGACCGAGGTCGGCGTGAAGCACGAGGAACGGCACGCGGGCGTGTCGAATTACTCCTTCTACAAGCTGATCCGCCTGAATTTCGACCTGATCACCGGCTTCTCCCTCGCGCCGCTGCAGTATTTCACGATGTTCGCCGGCGTGTGTGCCACGGGAAGCCTGCTGCTCGTGCTGGTGCTGGCCTACATGCGCATTTTCCTCAACGACAACACCAATGGCGTGTTCACGCTTTTCGGTGTCTTGTTCTTCCTGATCAGCGTGGCGATGATCGGCATCGGGCTCATCGGCGAGTACGTCGGCCGCACCTATCAGGTCGTGCGCGCGCGGCAGAAGTACTTCGTGAAGGAGATCCTCGAGGCCAAGGAGTGAACCCGGCCCGGCCGGCGGAAGATTAGCGTCGATTAGCGCGGCCCGGCGGTTTCCAGTTCCGGCATGTCCCAGCCCCGGATCCTCTTCTTTGGCTACAGCGAGGTCGGCTACGAGTGCCTGTCGCTGCTCCTCGAGCGCGGCGACCACGTCGTCGCGCTGATCACGCATCAGGACAATCCGCACGAGAAGATCTGGTTCAAGACCCCGGCGGTCGCCGCGCGGGAGAAGGGCCTCCCGGTCTTCACCCCCGACAGCGTGAACACCCCCGAGTGGCGCGAGAAGATCGCGGCGCTGCGGCCGGATCTGATCCTGTCCGTGTACTACCGGAACATGATCGGGACGAAGATCCTCGCGCTGCCCCGGCTCGGCGCCTGGAACATGCACGGCTCGCTGCTGCCGGACTACCGCGGCCGCGCGCCGATCAACTGGGCGGTGCTCCACGGGGAGCCGCGGATCGGCATGACCCTGCATCGGATGGTGAAGAGCGCCGACGCCGGCGCCATCGTGGACCAGGAGGGCGTGGAGATCGGCCCGCGCGACACCGCCGAGCAGGCGTTCCGCAAGGTGCTGCCCTGCGCCCGGCGCGTGCTGGCCCGCCAGCTCGACGCGCTGCTGGCCGGCACCGCGCGCGAAACGCCGCAGGACGAGGCGAAGGCCCGGTATTTCGGCGGGCGCAAGCCCGAGGACGGGCGCATCCACTGGACCCAGACCTCGCGGCAGATCTTCAACCTGATCCGCGCCGTGACCGACCCGTACCCCGGGGCGTTCACCGACCTTGGCGCCGCCCGCCTGATGGTCTGGTGGGCCGAGCCCGAGTCACCGGCCACGGCCGGGCGCCGCGGCCGCCCCGGCGAAATTCTCTCGGTGTCCCCGCTGGTGGTCGCCACCGGCGACGGCGCGCTCGAGCTGACGAAGACCGAGTGGCGTGGAACGCCGGCCGACCTGCGCGTGGGTGGGTCGCTCTAGGGCGGATTCGATCGGGGGAAGCCGCAAGGAGGCGCAAAAGGCGCAGACCAATCCGATTCTGGCTCCAGCAGCGGAGAGTTCTTGGGCCTCGGGCTGTTGCCATGGTTGGGCGCAGCGCCGTGTGACGAGTTCTTGCGCTTTTTGCGCATCTTTGCGGCTACAACCCTGGCCGAGATGTCTTAACCCGTCCGGCTTTTTGCGTTTCCCAAATTCCCGATTTCCCGATTTGCTCCCGCCATGCCTCTCAAAGTCCTCATCCTCGGTGCCAACGGGTTCATCGGCAGCTCGCTCACGCGGGCGATCCTCCAGCAGAAGGACTGGGAGGTCTACGGCATGGACATCGGGAGCCACAAGCTGGAGGACAGCCTCGGCAACCCGCGCTTCAAGTTCGTCGAGGGCGACATCACGATCAACCGCGAGTACATCGAGTACCACGTCAAGAAGTGCGACGCGATCATCCCGCTCGTCGCGATCGCCAACCCGATCCAGTACGTGAAGGACCCGCTGCGGGTGTTCGAGCTGGATTTCGAGGCCAACCTCGCGGTGGTCCGCCAGTGCGCGAAGTACAAGAAGCGCGTGATCTTCCCGTCGACCTCCGAGGTGTACGGCATGTCGCCGGACACGAAGCTGGACGAGGCGACGAGCCCGCTGGTGTACGGTCCCATCGAGCGCCAGCGCTGGATCTACGCATGCTCGAAGCAGCTCCTCGACCGCGTGATCTACGCGTACGGCGTCCGCGACGGCGTCGACTACACGCTGTTCCGGCCGTTCAACTGGATCGGCCCGAAGCTCGACGACGTGTTCGAGCCGAAGGAGGGCAGCTCGCGGCTGTTCACGCAGTTCATCTCCAACGTCATCTTCAAGAAGCCGCTCCAGCTCGTGGACGGCGGCAGGCAGACGCGCTCGTTCACGTTCATCGACGACGGCGTGGACGCGCTCCTCCGCATCATCGAGAACAAGAACGGCTGCGCGTCGCGGCAGATCTTCAACCTCGGTAATCCGCGGAACGAGGTGAGCGTCGCCGAGCTCGCGCACCTGATCGTCGACGCGTTCAAGGACTTTCCCGAATACGCCGCGCACGTGAAGGCGGCCAGGACGGTCGTCGTCCCTTCCGGGAAGTACTTCGGCAAGTACTATCAGGACATCCAGAAGCGCGTGCCCTCGATCGCCAACGCGAAGAAGCAGCTGGGCTGGTCGCCGAAGGTGAACCTGAAGAAGGCCATCAAGCTGACCCTGGACTATCATCTCGCGCAGAAGGACTACCGGCTCGAGTAGCGCGAGCGATGCTCGCGCGGAGCAGGGAGCAGAAAGCTTTGGCCCGGCCCTAGCGCATTCTAGCCAGAAATGTAGCCGCAAAGATGCGCAAAAGGCGCAAGAACTCGTCGACCACAGCTTTGTGCCCTATTGAGGCAATGGCCCGAGGTATTCGATCGCTCTGCCACCGGAGCCGGAATCGGATTGATCTGTGCCTTTTGTGCCTCTTTGCGGCTACCCCTGATTGAAATCGCCCTGGAACTCTCTCCTCCTTTCCTTTCTCCCACCCATGCCCCTTCGCCTCGCCCTCAAGGTTGACGTCGACACCGACCGCGGCACACGGGTTGGCGTGCCAAACCTGGTCGCGGACCTGCAGGCGGTGAAGGCGCCGGCCTGCTTCCTGTTCTCGCTCGGCCCGGACCAGACCGGCCGGGCGGTCACGCGCATTTTCCGGCCGGGTTTTTTCCAGAAGGTCAGCCGCACGAGCGTGGTCCAGATCTATGGCGTGCGCACGCTGCTGAACGGCACGCTCCTCCCGGCCCCGCACATCGGTCGGCGCAACACCGCGGTCCTGCGGGGCGTGCGCGATGCCGGCTTCGAGGTCGGCATCCACTGCTACAACCACTATCGCTGGCAGGATTATCTGCAGCGGATGTCGCTGGCCGAGGTAAGGGCAGAATTTGTCGCGGCGCGCGCCGAATTTCTCCGCATTTTCGGCCATGAGTCCCGCACGGCTGGAGCCGCCGGCTGGCAGAGCAATGCCCGCAGCCGGGAGATTTACGACGAGGCCGGCCTGCTCTACGCGAGCGACACCCGGGGTGGGCCGGCGTTTTTCCCGCGGATCGACGGCCGGGTCTTCCGGACGCTGGAAATCCCCAGCACTCTTCCGACGTTCGACGAGCTGATGGGCCGGCCAGAGTATCCCGACAGCCGGATCGTGGCGCACTACCTGTCGCTGCTGCGCGCTGACCAGCCGAACATCCTGACCATCCACGCCGAGATCGAGGGCATGGGGCGCCGCCAGCTTTTCCGCGACCTCCTGGCCGCCTGCGCCCAGGCTGGCGTCGAGTTCGTCCGGATGGACGATCTGGCGAACGAGCTGCTGGCCCGCCGCGACGCCATCCCGATCCGCGACCAGTTCCTCGGCACCGTCGACGGCCGCTCCGGGACAGTCGCAACCTCCGTAGTGTCCTGAGGATTCACAGGAGATAACGGAGGAAACGGAGGCTCGGTTCCCTCCGTTGCCTCCTGTGCGACCGGACCGTGCGCCCTATTTCCTGTCGATCCGGCTGAAGAGCCAGAGGCCGAGACCGATGATGAGCAGGTTCGGGACCCAGAGCAGGAGATCCGGGCGGTACTCGGGGTGGCGGTCGAGCGCCTTCACCGCGACCGTGAGCAGGTAGTAGCCGAGCGTCAGCAGCAGGGCGACGCCGAAGTTGGCGGATGTCTCGCGCCGCGAGACCTTGATGCCGAGCGGCACGCCGAGGAGCGCGAGCGAGAAGACGGCCACCGCGGTGTTGATCTTGTCGTGGAACACCAGCTCCAGCTTCATCCGGTCGCGGGCAAACTGCTTTTCCTGTCCCGGCGGTGGCTGGAGTTTTGCGAGCCGCGCCCGCTCTGCCTGCAGCGGCCCGAGCGTGAGCCACTCGGGCTTGATGTGCACGCCGCCGTGGCCGAAGAACCGGTCGAGCGGCAGGCGGGCGGCCTCAATCTTGCCGAACGTCGCGACGTACGGGCTCTCGGCAAAGTTCTCCGGGTTCTTCTCGTTCCGGTTTTCCACGCGGGCCTGCGTGAGCGTGACAATCAGCTCGTTCGAGGTCTCGTCGTAGTCGACAACCCCCGACTCGGCGTGAATCAGCGTCGTCACGCGCTTCTGGTCGTCGAGCTTCCAGAGCCAGACGTCACGCATCAGGGCGCCTTCCTTCTGGCTGATGTAGATGACGCAGTCCGGGAAGTTGCGGATGAAGGTCTTCGGGACGATCAGCTTGAGCGGGTTGGCCGCGACGGCCGCGGCGAAGTTGCGCTCGTAGGTCACGCGCGCGTTGGGCATGGCCTCGAAGTTGCAGTACAGTCCGAGCGCCGCGCCGAGCAGCGAGAGAAGGAGGATCGGCCGCGAGACCCGGGGCAGGCTCAGGCCCGCGGCGCGCATGGCGGTGATCTCGCTGTCGGCGGACAGCCGGCCCAGGGTGAGCAGCACGCCGGTGAGCAGTCCCATGGGCAGCGCCAGCGTCACGGCAAACGGCAGCAGCGTCACGACCAGCTGCGCGAACATCCCGAGCGAAAGCTGACCCGACAGCACGTAGGCGAGCATGTCCCGCATGACATTCGGCACGAGGACGATGAACGTGAACAGCCCGACCGCCGCCGCGCAGGTGGCCAGCACGCTCCGGAAGATGTAGCGGTCGATCAGATTCAAGGACGCGGGGTTCTTCGCAGAGAGTGCGGACGCTGACAATCAGCAATCGTAGAAGACAGCGAACGAACGTCGAACGCCCAACGCCGGACGCCGAAGTTTGGCTTGCTTGGAAATTGGCGGAATGTGGGCGGGGTGCCCTCACCCCGCGACCCAGGCTAGAGGCTGGAAGGAGACTTCGACGTTGGAAGCCCGGCGTCCGGCGTTCGTTTGGATTCCCAAAGCTAAATCCCCAGCGACAGCTGCGAGCTGTCCGGTCCGGGCGGAGCGGACTCGGCCGGGGCGAGGCAGGCAGGGCCCTCGTTGCGGCTGTTGCTGACGTAACGACTGACGGCGGTCAGCTGGAGGTCGGCGGCCGGCGAGGGTTCGAGCAGCGGGGTGAGGCGTTCAGGATCGGTCACGCGCGGATCGAGCCAGGTGTCGCACTGCTGGGGCGACAGCAGCACGGGCATCCGGTCGTGGATGCGCTGCATGAGTTCATTCGGCCGGGTCGTGATCATTGCGCACGTCTCGAGGACCTTGCCGTCGGGCGCGTGCCAGCTTTCCCAGAGTCCCGCCATGACCAGCGGCTGCTCGTCGCGCCGCCGGATGAGCCACGGCTGCTTGAACGCGGTCTGGTGCTCCCACTCGTAGAAGCCGGAGGCGGGGATCACGCAGCGGCGGGACTTGAACGCCTGGCGGAACGAGGGCTTGGTGGCGATCGATTCGCCGCGCGCGTTGGCGGGCCGCAGACCCTGGTCGTCCTTGGCCCAGGCCGGCACCAGGCCCCAGCGCAGCCCGACCACCTCACGGCCGGCGCCGCCGGGACGCGACCGGATGGCCGGAATGAACGTGCCGGGGGCGATGTTGTAGCGCGAAAGGTATTCGGTGGCCGCGCCGATCCCGAGCCGCTGCAGGATGTCGCGGTAGTGCTGCTCGAGAAGCACGAAGCGGGTGCACATGGCCTAGGGACGTTTCGAACTAGGGTGTCGACACAAAGTACGCAGAGGAGGCACCGAGAACACGGAGCTGGCGGAGGCGGGTCAGTATGGCAGTCGGTCTAAGGGGCCTTTGCCCGATGGCCTCGGTGAGGAACATATAGTCGAGAGTCGAGGGTCGAGGAGTCGAATAGCCAGAGTTCATTTGAAGGTCATCGTCACCAGCCGTTCGGCGGAAGTGGCTGATGATCGGCTGCTCGATTTTCGTCTCCTCGACCCTCGACTGCATGTGGTTGATGATCGGCTCCTCTACCATCGTCTGTTCGACTCTCGACTGCATGGCTTTGCCTAAGCGCCCAGCAGTGCGGGCAACTCTCGGATGTTCTTGAGCTGGTAGAACCGGCCCGGCGCGTCGGGCGTCTGCTCGACCCGCTCGGCGCCCCACAGCAGGTGATAGGGCACGTGCGCGCCGGCGCCGCCAAGGGCGAGCACGGGCAGGATGTCGGATTTGAGCGAGTTGCCGACCATGAGAAATTCCTCGGCATTGATTCCGTGGCGTCGCAGCACGGTCGCATACGCGGTCTCGTCCTTCTCGGAGAGAATCTCGACGTGCGCGAAATGGCCCGCGATGCCCGACTTCGCCAGCTTGCGCTCCTGGTCGCGCAGGTCGCCCTTGGTGATGAGCAGCAGGCGGTGGGTCCGGGCGAGGGCGCCGACCGTGTCGGCCACGCCTTCGAGCAGCTCCACGGGATGGTCCAGCATGTCATGCCCGAGGCGGATGAGCGTCCGGATCTCGTCCGCGCTGATGCGCCCGTCGGTCAGGTCGATCGCCGTCTCGATGGCGGAGAGCATGAACCCCTTCACGCCGTAACCGTAGCGCTCGAGGTTGCGCATCTCCGTCGCGAACAGCGTGCGGTCCACCGTGGCGGCGTCGTGGTAGCGCGCGAGCAGCTCCCGGTAGCGGGCGTGGACCTGGTCGAAGATGTTCTCGTTGTGCCAGAGCGTATCGTCGGCATCGAAGCCGATGACGCGGTAGGGTTTCATCGCCGCCAGCTAGGCAGATTTCCCGGAGGTTTTCACCACGAAGATCACGAAGCACGCCAAGGCCTCAGCATGGGTCGGCCGGCCTGGACTTCGTGCCCTTCGCGGCCTTCGTGGTTCCCCCCTCGGCAAACAGGTCGAGCTGCTGGCCACCGGGGCGGCGGAACGCAGCGGCGGAGAGGGCGAAGCGCTCCTGGTTCAGGCCGGCGCGGCGGGTCGTGATGGTGAACAGGCTCCGGAGCTGCTCGGCGAAGACACCCTCGCCGCGCAGCCGGGCGCCCCATTCGCTGACGTTCAGGTTCCCGCCGCGGATCTCCCGGACGCGCGAGAGCACCCGGGCCTTCTTGGTAGGGGCGTGGTCGTCGAGCCACTGCTGGAAAACCTCCTTCACGGCGTGCGGCAGGCGCATGACGATGTAGCCGGCGCGCTTCGCCCCGGCCGCGGCGGCCGCCTCGAGAATCGCGGGCAGCTCGTGATCGGTGAGTCCCGGGATGACCGGCGCGACCATGACGCCCACCGGGATGCCGGCGGCGCTGAGCTCGCGGATCGCGCGGAGCCGGGCGGCGGGCCGCGACGCGCGCGGCTCGAGGCGGCCGGCGAGGTCCGCGTCGAGTGACGTGACCGAGACATAGACGGCGGCGGCCTGGTGCGTCGCCAGCCGCTGCAGCACGTCAAGGTCGCGCGTCACGAGGGCGTTCTTCGTGACGATAGAAATGGGCTGCCGGAACTCGGCGCAGACCTCGAGGCAGGCGCGCGTGACGCGAAACTGACGCTCGGCGGGCTGGTAGCAGTCGGTCACCCCGCTCATGGCGATGGCCTCGGGTTCCCAGCGCGGCGACGACAGCTCGGCCCGGAGCAGGTCCGGGGCGCGGAGCTTCACCATGATCTTCGTCTCGAAATCGAGCCCGCTGCTCCAGCCGAGGTACTCGTGGTACGGCCGGGCGAAGCAGTAGGCGCAGCCGTGCTCGCAGCCCCGGTAGGGATTCAGGCCGAAAGTGAAGGGCAGGTCCGGACTGTCGTTGCGGGTGAGCAGTGACTCGCTGGCGTCGAAATAGAACTGGGTGCGCGGATGCGGCCGCTCCTCCGGCGGGCAGTCCGGGTCCGGCTCGATCACCAGCGGCTCGAACCGGTTGGGCGGATTCGAGCGGGACCCGCGTCCGGGCGGCGGAGGAGGCGAGGCGGGCGACGCGGACATGCCCGAAACGATAACCGGATTTCACAGGAGGCAACGGAGAGAACAGAGAAGGTGATCCGCTCATCTGCCCTAACCGATGCTAACCCGCCCGATCCTTTGGCGTGGGTCAGCGAGGATGGGCGGTTCCCTTCGGTCTTCTCCGTTACCTCCTGTGAGATGCGTGAAAAAGCATGGCCGAGGCGGGGAGGATGGGTTTCGCTGCGGGCATGTCCCTATCCAAGGCCACGCGCACCGTCTCCATCGCCCGCCACGAGGGCGCGGCGGCGGAGGTGCGGGACGACGCGATCGCCGCGGAGGAGCCGCTCGAGATCCGCGTCGGCGGTCACAGCGTCGCGGTCGTGATGCGCACCCCGGGACACGACCGGGAGCTGGCGGCGGGTTTTCTCTTGACCGAAGGCATCGTGCGCCGGCGCGAGGAGGTGTATGACCTGAAGTATTGTCGCGACGACGGCGGGCAGCCCGAGGAGAACATCCTCGACGTGGTGCTGGCGCCGGGCGCCAAGGTCGACCTGGCGCGGCTCACGCGTCACGTGTTCACCTCCTCGAGCTGCGGCGTGTGCAGCAAGGCCACAATCGCGGCGGTGCAGGCGCAGTTCCCGCCCATCGCCCAGCCGGTCCATCCGCGGCGCGAGGTGCTGGCGGCGCTGCCGGACCGGCTGCGGACGGCGCAGGCGGCGTTCGCGCTGACGGGCGGGCTGCACGCCAGCGCGCTGTTCGGCCCGGCGGGCGACCTGCAGGTGGTGCGGGAGGACGTCGGCCGGCACAACGCCCTGGACAAGGTCGTGGGCCACGCGTTCTTCGCGGAGCGGCTGCCGCTGGCGGACTCGGTGCTGCTGGTGAGCGGGCGGGTCTCGTTCGAGATCATGCAGAAGGCGCTGGCGGCGGGCATCCCGGCGGTGGTCGCGATCTCGGCGCCCACCAGCGCGGCCGTGGAGTTCGCGCGGGCGGGCGGTCAGCTGCTGGTCGGGTTCCTCCGGGGCGAGCGGATGAACGTTTACGCCGGCACCTTGGCCGGCTGAGGCTGTCGGACTCGTTCCCGCATGAAAGCTCCCGCCCGCCTGCTCCTGTCCGGCCTCCTCCTGCTCCTGCCGTGCGCCCTGCGCGCCGAGGAGAAGGCCGAGTCGCTGCCGGACCGCACCCTGCGCCAGCTGGTGGAGCGCCAGAAGGAGCTGCTCGCCGAGGCGGCGAAACACGGCAACAACTTCGACGAGGACAGCTTCAAGCTGCAGCTGCAGCAGGTGTCGCAGGGCTACGAGGTGCTGCTGCGGGAGAACCCCGACTACGCCGCCGGCTACGCGGCCTACGGCTACCTGCTGTGGCAGGTGGGGATGAAGCGGGAGGCAGTGGCGCACCTGCTCAAGGCCAACTCCCTCGATCCGGACCAGCCGCTCGTGAAAAACCAGATCGGCAACTTTCTCGCCGAGGAGGGCCGGCCCGTGGAGGCCGTCGCCTATTTCCTCGCCGCCATCCGCCTGGCGCCGGACGAGCCGCTCTACCACTACCAGCTCGGCACCCTGCTGCACGAGGCGCGCGACGATTTCATCAAGAGCGGGGAATGGACCCCGGAAGGCCTGACCCACATGGAGCACGAGGCCTTCGGGAAGGCCGCCGCGCTGGCGCCCGACCGGATCGAATTCACCTACCGGTATGCCGAGTCGTTCTACGACCTGACGACGCCCGACTGGGACGGCGCCCTCAAGGCGTGGAGCGCGCTGGAGGAGAAGGCGCAATCGGACGTCGAGCGCCAGACCATGCGGCTGCATGCGGCGAACGTGCTGATCAAGCAGGGCAAGGCGGACCATGCGCGGGTGCTGCTGGGGACGGTCACGGTGCCCGAGCTGCAGGCCCAGAAGCAAAAGCTCATTGCGCAGCTTCCTGCGACCGCCGAGAAGTAACGGTCTTCCGCGCATGTCCTTTCTCGACAAACTGGAGCGGTGGTTCGGCCGCGCCGCGATTCCCCATCTCTCGCTGCTCATCGTCATCGGGCAGGTCTTCGTGCTGCTGTCCGCGATGCTCGGCCTGCTGGACCTGAGCTACTTCGTGCTCGTGCCCGAGCTCGCGCGGCAGGGCGAGTGGTGGCGCGTGCTCACCATGATCTTCATGCCCCCGCCGCCGGGGATGTTCGGGTACCTGTTCGTGGCGTTCGCCTGGTACATTTTCTTCCTGATGGGCAGCGCGCTCGAGGGGTACTGGGGCGAGTTCCGGTTCAACCTCTTCCTCCTGACCGGCTGGGCCCTGACCGTGGCGGTGGCCTTCGTCACGCCGCTGGCCCCGACCACCAACCTCTTCATCGCGGGCTCCGTCTTCCTCGCGTTCGCGTGGCTCAATCCGGACTTCGAGCTCGCGATCTTTTTCATTCTCCCGGTGAAGATCAAGTGGCTCGCGCTGCTCACCTGGCTGGCCAACGCCTACTATTTTGCCGTGGGCGGCTGGTCGCTGCGGCTGCAGATTCTGGCCTCGGTGGGGAACTTCCTCCTCTTCTTCAGCTCCGACCTGGTCCAGACCATGCGGTACCGGAAGCGCGTGATGTCCACCGCCGCCCGCCGGTTTGCCGCCGAGCGGGCCGAGCCCGAGCCGCGCCACCGCTGCCGCGTCTGCGGCAAGACCGATCTGACCAATCCCGAGATGGATTTCCGGTACTGCTCCAAGTGCGCCGGCGACGAATGTTACTGTCCCGAGCACATCTTCACGCACGAGCACGTGACGGCTCCCCGTGACGGCGCGAAGCAATGATCCCTTTGCCGGGGCCGCGGCCAGCGTGACCGTGGGCGACTGGCTGCGGCTGGCGGAGCGGCTTTACGCGCGGCAGCGGCTGGCGCTGGGCCAGGTGGCGACCAACGCGCACGACGAGGCGCTTTATCTCCTGCTGCGCGCGCTCGGCCTGCCGCTCGACAGCGACGCCCGCGTGCTCGGGCGGAAGCTCACCGACGCCGAGCGGGCCGAAGTGGAGCGGGTGTTCCGGCGCCGGGTACTGGAGCGGGTGCCAGCGGCGTACCTGACGCGGGAGGCGTGGCTGGGCGAGCACCGCTTCTATGTCGACGAGCGGGTGATCATCCCGCGGAGCTATTTCCTGGAGATCATCCCGGGGCAACTCGACCGCCTGGTCCGCCATCCGGCGCGGGTCCGGCGGGTGGTGGACGTCTGCACCGGGTCCGGCTGCCTGGCGATCCTCCTGGCGCATCACTTCCCGGCCGCCCGCGTCGATGCCCTGGACCTGTCGGCCGATGCCCTGGACGTGGCGCGCATCAATGTCCGCGAGCACCGGCTGGGCCGGCGCGTGCACCTGTTCCAAAGCGACGTGTTCGATGCGGTCCCCGCGGCGAAGTATGACGTGATCCTCAGCAACCCGCCGTACGAGCCCAGTGGTCACGTCGACCGCCAGAGCCCCGAGTTCAAGGCCGAGCCGCGGGTGGCGCACGACGGGGGCAAGGACGGGCTTGTGATCATCCGGAAGCTGCTCCACCAGGCACGCACGCGCCTGGCGCCGGACGGCATCGTCCTGATCGAGGTGGGCGGGCTGGCCCGGGCGATGGACCGCGAATACGCCGTGCTGGCGCCGGAGTGGCTGCCGACGGAGGACGGCTCTAACTGCGTCTGCCTGATCCGCGCCACCAAGCTGATGGCGTGGCCGGGTCAGAATCTTGGTTAGCCACTAAGAGCACGAAGCACACGAAGCCCAAGCAGTCCGGATCTTGGTGAGCTTCGTGTGCTTCGTGGTGAAACGTGACCGAGAACGGGAGCTGAAGGTCTGATCGGAGTTACTTGGCCGCAGCGTCGGCGACCGTGACGCGGATCACGCCGCGCCACTCGCCCGGGACATAGCCGTTGGCCTTGTCGGCGGGATAGTTGATCTCGAGCTTGGTCCGCAGTCCCGGGGGCATTTCCGCCGGGTCGCCGTGGCAGGAGGCGCACTTGGGCGTGACGCCGAGCGGCTTGTAGAGCCGCCACTCGGGCGCGCCGCCGGGCGACTCGATCCGCTGAATCAGCAGCGACGACGGCGCGTCGCCGTTTTCCATCTGCTGCCTGAGGTAGTCGAGGGCCTGCTGGTCGATCGCGTCGGGCGCGTTGGCCGGATTGCGGAGCTTGAGGCTGGTGAGCTTGAAGGCGGTCACGCGGGCCATCCCGGCGAGCATGCCGTTGACGACCTTCACCGACTTGAGGTGGGCGATGTCGACGGCGGCCTCGGCACCATCCTTCGCCATGGCGTTGCCGATCTCGCGCTGCAGCTCGACGCCAAGGCGCGTGAGGGCCTTGTCGCCGATCTGGCGGATCTCGGCGACCGCGGGATCCTCCGCCGGCACAAAACGCGTGCCGGGAACCGGGTCGGCGGCCCGGGTGAAAAAAGGGGCGAGGGCGGCGGCCACGAGCAGGAGGTAGCGGGGAGTTTTCATGGCGGGGATGGGGTGGTTGGGGAAAAATCCGGTGGGACGGAGCCGGCGCGCGCCGCGCCTTCCCGACCGGAGATTGTGGCGTGATCAGGCCCGCAAGGCGATGGGAAACCCCTCGCGATGATGCCGACGGCTCCGGGATGGGGGTCCTGCTTCATTGGCCGGCCAGGTTGCCGACATTATCCCACAGCTCGGTGCCCGGGACTGCGCAGGATTTGCCGAACTCGACGCTTGGATTGACTCCTCGGCCGGCGGCCGGCGGTTGAAAGTTGATGGGTGGCTGCCCCGATGATGAGGCGAGGACCCCACGCGGCGTGCCGTCCTCGCGCCTCCCTGTCCGCACTTTCAACCGACACCCTTCAACCTTTAACTGAGGCGTCCCGCCTCAGGTAACCAGGCCGCCCATGATGGCCGCGAGGCTCAGGCCGCCGACGAGGATCCAGAGCGAGAGCGCGAGCACGAGGGGACGCAGGCCGACCCGCTGAAGCACAGCCCGGCTGAGGCCGGTGCCGATGAGGTACAGCGTCAGGGTGAGCATCGCCCGGGCGGCGGCGCCGACCGCGTGGGCCGCGGGCTGGAGGGCCGGCAGGAAGGTGAACAGCGCGGACATCGCGACAAAGCCCGCGATGAACCACGGGAGCCGTGGCGCGCCCGTGGCGCCGGCCGCCGTCCCGCGCCGCCGGAACCAGGCGCCGAGCCCCAGCGCCACCGGCACGATCCACAGGGCGCGCGCGAGCTTTACGGTGGTGGCAACCAGCAGGGCCTCGCGGCCGTGGGTGAGCGCGGCGCCCGTGACCGAACTCGTGTCGTGGATGGCCAGCGCGCACCACAGCCCGAACGGGTGGGCCGCGAGCCCGAGCAGGCTGCCGAGCGGCGGAAAGATCAGGAGCGCGACGCCGTTGAGCAGGAACACCACGGCCAGCGCGGCGGACGTCTCCTCCGGTTCGGCTCCGATTGCCGGAGCGGCGGCGGCGATCGCGCTGCCGCCGCAGATGCCCGTGCCGGCGCAGACCAGCGCGGCCACCTTGGCGCCGACCCCAAGCAGGCGCGCGAGCAGCGCCCCGAGCGCAAACGTCACGGCCAGGCCCGCGAGCGTGTAGCCCAGGCCCTGCAGGCCGACGCGGGCGACAATGCCCAGGTTCACGCCCGCGCCGAGCCCCACGACGGCCAGCTGCAGCAGCCAGCGCGACGTGCGGCTGGCGGCGCCGGCGCAGGGATTGCCGAGCGTCAGGGCGAGCGCGGTCCCGGCCAGCAGCGCGGCCCAGGGCGGGGTCCACGGGAGGAGCGAGGCCGCGGCGCCGACCGGCATGAGCACCGCGGCAAGGCGGTGCGCCGGCCGGTCGGGCTGGGCGCCACAGAGCGTGCGGAAGTCGAAGCTCACGCGTGCTCCAGCGCCTGGCCGAGGTCCCACACCAGGTCATCGGCGTTCTCAATGCCGATGGACAGGCGGACGAGGTTGTCCGCCACGCCGCCGAGCACCTTGTCCTCCGGCGCGAGGCCGGAGTGGGTCATGGTCGCGGGATGCTGCGCCAGCGATTCGGTCGATCCGAGCGACACGGCGAGCTTGATCACCTTGAGATGGTCGAGGAACGCGTACGCCTCCTGCTCGCCCCCGTGCAGGTGCAGGGAGATCAGCGAGCCGGGTCCCGAGTGCTGTTTCTGGAAGATCGCGTACTCGGGGTCATCGGCGGACAGGAGGCCGAGGTAGCAGACCTTCCGCACCTTGGGATGCTGCGCGAGGAACTCGGCGACCTGCCGGGCGTTGCGCTGCTGCTGCTCGGCGCGGATCTTCAGGGTCTCGAGCGACCGGGTGAGCAGCCAGGCGGTGTAGGGGTTCGGCATGCCGCCGAGCATCGCGCGGTGCTGGGCGATCGCGTGGAGCAGCGTGTCGTCGTTCGCCAGCGCCACGCCGCCGACTACGTCGGAGTGGCCGCCGATGAACTTCGTGGCGGAGTAAAGCACAATATCCGCGCCGACCCTGGCCGGGTGGGCGAAGACCGGCCCGGCCATGGTGTTGTCGACGATCACCAGTACGCGGCCGGCGGGGGACTGGCGGCCGGCCAGGGCCTTCAGCGCCCCGATGTCGGTCAGCCGGTTGTTCGGATTGGCCGGGCTCTCGATGAAAATCGAGCGGGTGCGCGGCGAAAGCAGCGGCGCGATGCGCGCGGGGGCGTCGGGGCCGGCCGGCACGAAGTGCGCGGCGATCCCGAAGCGCTTCAGGAAATGGTGGATCAGCGCGTCGGTGCCGCCGTAGACCGGCGCGCAGACAATCATCTCGTCACCCGGCTGGTGGGTGGCGAGGAGCGTGGTGGCGATGGCCGCCATCCCGCTCGAGAAGCTGTAGGCGTCCTTCATGCCCTCCCACGCCGCGACGCGGTCCTCGAAGATCTCGAGGTTGGGGTTGTTGATGCGCGAGTAGATCAGGCCCATCTCGCGCCGCGGCGGCGGGTGGCCCTCGCCGTGTGCCCAGGCGAAGAAGCGCTTGCCGTCCTCCGCGCACTTGAACGCGAAGGTCGAGGTGAGGAACACCGGGGGCTTGATGGATCCCTCGCTGAGCCAGGGATCGAAGCCGTGGTTGAGCGCCAGGGTCTCGGGGTGGAGCCGGGCGGTCTCGGAGTCGGTAAGTTTGGTCATGGGGTGACTTTGGTTGGCTCCGACCTTGGAGAAAATTCGGGCGCTTGTCGCCACCGGCGCGACGATCGGGTGCAAGCATTAACCGACCTGTTCTCCGGCAGTGCGCCGGCGAACGGACGGAGGGGCCACGGAGGGCACGGAGGAGGCACCGAGGTCACCGAGCCAATCAGTGGATTCGGTGATCGAGCATGCCCGGTACGGCCTGCTTCTGTGATCTCGGTGCTTCCTCGGTGATCTCCGTGACTCTCCCTGGGTGTCCGAATCGAAGGCGCCCTAGGACGCCTTGTCGTCGGGCTGTTTCGCGCCGGTGTTGATTCCGAGCGGAGTGTACACCGGGCAGAACCGGATGGTCGCGGTGAGGATGGGCCCGAGGCCGACGAGGCCCCACCAGGATTTGTAGTAATAACCCGCGCCAAGGATGGCGAGGCCGAGGAGGTAGCGGAGGACGCGATCAACGGAACCGACGTTGGGTTTCATGGGTGGGGATGGGGAGTTTTGGGGTGGCGGAGAAATCAGCTTCTGCCGGGCTTCACGACCGGCCAGCCCGCGTCGGCCCAGTCGCCGAGGCCGCCGGTGTTGGCCGTGCGGAAACCCTCGCCGGCGAGGAGCCGGGCGGCCAGCCCGGAACGACCGCCGGAGGCGCAATAGAGGTAGATCTCGCGGTCCTTGGCCTCAGCGAGGAATTTGCGCCACTGGGCGCGGGACCCGGTGAGGTCGCTGAGCGGCAGGAGCCGGGCGCGCTGGGCGACGCCAGCCCGCCACTCGTCGGGCTCGCGAACGTCGACCAGGAACGCCTCGCCCTCCCGGATGCGGGAGGCGCAGCTCAGGGGCTCGAGGCGCGGCACGGGAGTGAACATGGATTTGAACATCTTGAACGGATTCATGCGGAAGGATCGCACTTTCCGCCCGGCGCCGGGACGGAGGGAGGGCGGCCCGCGTGGCTCATGTAGTAGATGAGCGGCACGGCGAGCGGGCTGATGATGAGGGAGGCAATGGCGCCAAAGAGCAGGGAGATGGCCAGGCCCTGGAAGATCGGGTCGGCGAGGATGACCAGGCCGCCCACGACCACCGCGAGCGCGGTGAGCATCATGGGACGGAACCGGACGGCGCCCGACTCGATGCAGGCGTCTCGCACCGAGCGGCCGTGACTCATGCGCAGCTCGATGAAGTCGACGAGGATGATCGAGTTCCGGACGACGATGCCGGCGCCGGCCATGAAGCCGATCATGGAGGTGGCGGTGAAGAACGCCCCCATCACCGCGTGTGCCGGCATGATGCCGACCAGCGAGAAGGGAATCACGGTCATCACGATGAGCGGCGTCGTGTAGTTTTTGAACCACCCGACCATGAGCATGTAGATGAGAATGCACACGGCGCCGAAGGCCAGGCCGAGGTCGCGGAAAACCTCGAGCGTGACCTGCCACTCGCCGTCCCACTTCATCGCCGGCTCGCGGTCGTCGGTGGGCATCGAGGCGTTGTAGACCTGAACGTGCGGCGTGGTGCCGCCGAAATCCCGGCCGTCCAGCTTCGCCAGCGCCTGGTTCATCTGGAGGATCGCGTAAACGGGGCTCTCGACGATCCCGGCGACGTCGCCGGTGACATAGGTCACGTTCTGGAGGTTCTTGTGGTAGATGTTGCGCTCGCCGCGGGTGGTCTCGACCGTCACGAGCTCGCGCAGCGGCACCAGCGGCGCCTGCGGGTTGAGCTCGGAGCGGACCGGCAGGGCCAGCAGGTCGTCCGGCCGGGTGCGCAGCGCGCGGGGCAGCTCGAGCACGACGTTCACGTCCTCGCGCTCGGCCGCGGAGTGCAGGAGGGTCACGGGATAACCCTGGGCCGCAAGCTGCACGGTGCGGCTGATCGCGGCCTCGGTGATGCCGTGCAGCGCGGCCTTGGCCTTGTCGACCCGGAGGATGGTCTTGGGCTGCCGCTCCTCGACGTACCAGTCGACGTCCACCACGCCGGGCGTGGAGCGGAAGATCCCGCGCACGCGCTCGGCGAGCTTGAGGCGCGCCGCCTCGGTGGGGCCGTAGATCTCGGCGACGAGGGTCTGCAGGACGGGCGGGCCGGGCGGGACCTCGGCGACGGCCACCGCGGCGCCGTATTTCTCGGCGATCGCCGCCAGGCGCGGGCGGACCCGCTTGGCGATTTCATGGCTCTGGGCGGTCCGCTCGTGCTTGGGCAGCAGGTTGACCTGCAGGTCCGCGACGTTGCTGCCGCGGCGCATGAAGTAGTGCCGGACAAGGCCGTTGAAGTTGAACGGCGAGGCCGTGCCGGCGTAAACCTGGTAGTCGCGGACCTCGGGTTCGGAGCGCAGCGACGCCGCCATCTCGCGGGCGACGCGGGTGGTCTGCTCGAGGGTGCTGCCCTCGGGCATGTTGATGATGACCTGGAACTCGGACTTGTTGTCGAAGGGCAGCATCTTCACCTTCACGGCGCCGATGCCGACCAGCCCCATGGCCCCGACGGTGGCGGCGGCGACGATGGCGAGGAACGCCCAGCGCCAGCTGCGGTGGTCGAGCAGCGGGCGCATGAAGCGGCTGTAGAGCCGGGTGAAGGCGTTTTCCGGCATGGCCTCGTCGGCCGCCTCGATCTCCTCCGTCAGGGGTGCATCGACGAAGGCCGCGGCGTCCGCGGTGTGGGGGGCGTGGCTGCGCAGGACCTTGAGCGCGGCCCAGGGCGTGACGGCGAACGCGACGAGCAGCGAGAAGATCATCGCGGCGCTGGAGCCGATCGGGATCGGCCGCATGTACGGGCCCATCAGCCCGCTGACGAACGCCATCGGCAGCACCGCCGCGATCACGGCCCAGGTGGCCAGGATGGTGGGATTGCCGACCTCGTCGACCGCCTCGACCGCGATCTGCAGCAGCCGCTTCCGGCGGCAGCTCGGCAGCCCCATGTGCCGGACGATGTTCTCGACGACCACGATCGCATCGTCGACCAGGATGCCGATCGAGAAGATCAGCGCGAAGAGCGTGATGCGGTTGAGCGTGTACCCGTAGAGGTAGAAGACCAGCAGCGTGAGCCCGAGCGTCACGGGGATCGCGAGCAGCACGACCAGCGACTCGCGCCAGCCCAGGAAAAGGAGGATCAGCACGGCCACGCCAAAGACGGCAAGCCCCATGTGCAGCAGCAGCTCGTTCGACTTCTCGGAGGCGGTGGCGCCGTAGTCACGGGTCTCCGTCACGCCGATGGCGGCGGGGATCAGGGTGCCCTTGAGCGAATCGACCTTGGCGAGGACCGATGCGACGACGTCGACCGCGTTCGCGCCCGGGCGCTTGGCGATGCTGAGCGTGACGGCCGCCTCCTCGTCCGCGGGCTGGGTGCCGCCGCGGCCGAAGAGCACGTAGTCGGAGGGCTCGGCGGGGCCGTCGGTGATCGTGGCGACGTCCCGCAGGTACACCGGGTGGCCGTCGAACACGCCGACAACGACGGCGCCCACGTCCTGGGCGTTGCGGAAGAACTGGCCGGTCTGGAGGAGGGTCTCGCGGTTGTTCGCATCCTGGGCGCCGGTGTGGGCCTGGGCGTTGGCCTGCTGGAGCATGGGGACCAGGTAGCCGGGGCTCAGATTACGTGAGGCGAGCCGGGCGGGGTCGAGGGCGACCCGGATCTGGCGCACCTGGCCGCCGATCAGGTTCGTCTCGGCCACGTCGGGCAGCACCTTCACGGCGTCGTCGACCTGCGCCGCGATCCGCCGCAGCATCGCGTGGTCATAGCGCGAGCTGTGGAACGTCAGGCCGAGAATCGGCACGTCGTCGATGGTCCGGGGCTTCACCAGCGGCGGGGTGACGCCGAGGGGAATGCGGTCGAAATTGGCCTGCAGCTTCTGGTTGAGCCGGATGAGCGCGGCCTCGAGGTCGGTACCGACCTTGAAGCGGACGATGGTGAGGTTGCCGCCGGGACTCGCGGTTGAGTAAAGGTATTCCACACCGGGGATTTCCCAGAGGAACTTCTCCATCGGCCGGGTGACGCGGTTCTCCACCTCGGCGGCGGACGCGCCCGGCATGCCGACGAGGATGTCGATCATCGGCACCTTGATCTGCGGCTCCTCCTCGCGGGGGAGCATCAGGATCGAGAAGGCGCCGAGCAGCAGGGACGCGGCAACGACGATCGGCGTCAGCTTCGAGTCGATGAACAGCGCCGCCATGCGGCCGGCGAATCCAAACCGGCCCGGGTCGGGCACCGGAGAGGGGGCGGAGTGGCTCACGGCTGAATCTCCAGGGCCTGGCCCTCGCGGAGGCCGGCGGGGGGCGCGACGACGACCTGTTCACCGGCATCCAGGCCGGAAACGATCTCAACCTGGTCGCCGGCGCGGGCGCCCGACTTGACCAGCCTCAGGCCGGCCCGGTTGCCGGGACCGACGACGAAGATCCGTTCCATCTGGCCCAGCGGAGCGAGGGCGGCGGCGGGAATGAGCAGCGACGCGACCGGGGCGCCGGGCACCAGCACGCGGGCGTACTGGCCCGAGCGGACGGCCGCGCCCGCCGGCAGCGCCAGCTTGGCGAGTACCGTGCGGGCGGAGGGATCGGCCGCGGACGAAAGCTCGGCCAGCGTCGTGCTCACCTTCAGGTCGGCCGCGGGAATGGTGACCTCCAGGGTCGCGCCCGGGGCCAGCCGGGAGGCGAGCGAATCCGGGACCGGCACCTCGACCTGGAAATTGTCGGTGCCCTCGAGCTCCACCAGCGGGTAGCCCGGGGCGGCGAGGTCGCCGACGTTGGCGAGCTTGCGGGCCACG